>NZ_CAXBKN010000117.1:0-7043 GCF_963976135.1 uncultured Maricaulis sp. | reverse complement strand
CACACCTGTTATAGCCGCGCCGCAAGCAGCGAAAAGGAGTCTCTGATGGAGATTCGTGAAGGTCTGACCTTCGATGACGTGCTCTTGCAGCCCGGCCCGTCCGATGTTCTTCCCGCCGACGCCATCGTGTCCACACGCGTGGCGCGCGATTGCGGTCTCAATATCCCGATCATGGCTGCGGCCATGGATACGGTGTCCGAGGCGCATATGGCGATTGCCATGGCGCAGGCCGGCGGGCTGGCGGTGATCCACCGCAATCTGACCATTGCCGAGCAGGCCGAGGAAGTGCGCCGCGTCAAGCGTTTCGAGAGCGGCATGGTGGTCAATCCGGTGACGATCTCGCCGGACGCGACCCTGGCCGAGCTGCGGGCCCTGATGGCCGAACGCCGGATCTCCGGCATTCCCGTTGTCGAGGGCGCGGCCCCGGGCAAGCCGGGCAAGCTGGTCGGCATCATCACCAATCGCGATGTCCGCTTTGCCGATGATCCCAATGAGAAGGTCGGCAATCTGATGACGCGCGACGTTGTCACCGTCAATGAGGGCGCGACCCAGGACGAGGCGCGCGCCAAGCTGCACCGCCACCGGATCGAACGCGTGCTGGTCGTCGATGCCGAGCACCGCTGCATCGGCCTGATCACCGTCAAGGATATGGAAAAGGCCCAGGCCCATCCCACCGCCGCCAAGGATCGCGAAGGCTCGCTGCGCTGCGCTGCCGCGACCACGGTCGGCGATAGCGGCTATGAGCGCGCCATCGCGCTGATCGAGGCCGGCGTCGATGTCGTCGTCATCGACACCGCCCATGGCCAGAGCTCCTCTGTGCTCGACCAGGTCAAGCGCATCCGCAAGGCGTCGAATCTGTCGCGCATCGTGGCCGGCAATGTCGCCACTTATGACGGTGCCAAGGCGCTGATCGAGGCCGGCGCCGATTGCGTCAAGGTCGGGATCGGGCCGGGCTCGATCTGCACGACGCGGATCGTCGCCGGTGTCGGCGTGCCGCAATTGACCGCGATCATGGAAGCGCGGCGCGCGGCACAGGGCTCGGACGCCTGCATCATCGCCGATGGCGGTATCAAATATTCCGGCGACATGGCCAAGGCGATCGCCGCCGGCGCCGATGCCATCATGGTCGGCTCCCTGCTGGCCGGCACCGAAGAAGCGCCCGGCGAGGTTTTCCTGTATCAGGGCCGGTCCTACAAATCCTATCGCGGCATGGGCTCGCTCGGGGCGATGGCGGCGGGTTCGGCCGACCGCTATTTCCAGAAGGATACCGAGCGCATGAAGCTGGTGCCCGAGGGCATTGAAGGCCAGGTGCCCTATAAGGGCCCGGTCGCACCGATCCTGCACCAGATGGTCGGCGGCCTGCGCGCGGCGATGGGCTATACCGGCTCCAGGACGATTGCCGATCTGCATGAGCGGGCACAATTCGTCCGCATCACCAATGCAGGCCTGCGCGAAAGCCATGTCCATGACGTCAAGATCACCCGCGAAGCGCCGAATTATCCGACGCAGAGCTAGGGCGTTTGATGTCTGGCAAGTGACGGGCGCGTATGGCCTGTCTGCACCTTTGTCGATTGACCGGGAGGGGCGGCGAGCCTTGGCTCGCCACCCCGTTTGAACAAGGATCCAAGTGATGAATTACGCACTGCTCTACCCGGTCTTCATCCAGGTTGCCCTGACCTTCGCGCTGGTCTTCACCATGGGCGCGATGCGCTATGGCGCCGTCGCTTCCGGCAAGGTCAAGGTCGCCGATATCGCGCTCGGCCAGCGCGGCTGGCCGGTGCGTATCCAGCAGGTCTCCAACGCTTATGAAAACCAGCTCGCCTCGCCGGTGCTCTTCTATGCCGGCATCGCCTTTGCCCTGATCGCCGGCTCGACCAGCGTCCTGCTGGTTGTCATCGCCTGGGCCTATATCGGGCTGCGCCTGCTGCACGCGCTGATCCATGTCACCAGCAATCATCTGCGCTCACGCTTCATGGCCTTCGCCGCCAGTCTTCTGGTTCTGCTGGGTTATTGGGTCGTGCTCGCTGTGGAGCTGATGACGCGATGATGCAGATGCAGCCCGCCATCGAGACCGGCAAGGATATCCTCTTCCTGCTGACCGGCGCCTGGGACGGCGTTGACGGGCTACGCCTGTGTGCCGATTGCTGCCTGATCGAGGGCGCCTTGCTCGGCAATCCACACTGGAGCGAGGCCGTCACTATCGTCCGCATCGAATACCCCCGGCCCCGGCCGGAAATCATCGCCCTTCTGGGTGAGGCGCACCAGAATGCGCCGACCCTGATCCTGGCGGGCGAGACAGAATCCCATACCAAGGTGGAGACCGCGAATGATCGCCGTTTCCTGACCGACCCGATCGCGATCTGCCAACAGCTCGCCACCAGCTATGGCGGAGCACAGCCAAAATGAGAGATGCAGCCAAGATCGCCGCGGCGATTGAAATCCTCGACAGCCAATTGCGTCAGCACACGCCGGTCAAGGACGCCGTGCGCGACTGGGGCAAGGCCAATCGCTATGCCGGTTCCGGCGACCGCGCCTGGATCACCGGCCTGGTCCTCGACGCCCTGCGTCACCAGTCCTCGGTCGGCCACGCGATGCAGGATGACAGCGCCCGCGCACTCGCTTTCGGCACCGTCGCCCGCGTCTGGGGCCTCTTCGTCGAGGAAATCGACGCCATGATGGAGGGTGACCCACATGCGCCCGAAACCCTGACCAATGCCGAGCGCAGCGGGCTGGAGCGCGATATCTCCGACGCACCGCTCTATATCCGCGGTGATTTTCCGCAATGGCTCGAGGGCAGTTTCCAGCGCGCCTTCGGTGACAAGGCCGAGGAAGAGGCCCATGAGCTGTGCTCGCGCGCGCCGGTCGATCTGCGCGTCAATGAAGTCCAGGTCGGCTTCGACAAGGCGTTCAAGGAAGTCAGCTCCAAGCTGAAAACCGCCGAGCCTTCAGAGCTCGCCGCCATGGCGATCCGCATCCCGCAGCGCGATCCGCGCGGCAAGTCGGCGGCGGCGGAGAGCATTCCGGCCTATGGCAAGGGCTGGGTCGAGGTCCAGGATATCGGCTCGCAGCTGGCAGCGCTCGCCTCGGGTGGCCGCGAAGGCATGCAGATCCTCGATTACTGCGCCGGCGCCGGCGGCAAGACGCTGGCGCTCTCCGCGCTGCTCAACAATACCGGCCAGATCCATGCCTGGGATATCGACTGGCGCCGCCTGCGCGCCATCTGGCCACGCCTGAAGCGTGCCGGCGCCCACAATGTCCAGGTCCAGGATGCCGAGGAGGACAAATGCCTCGCCGACCTCGTGGGCAAGATGGATGTCGTCTTCTGCGATGCGCCCTGTACCGGTACCGGTACCTGGCGCCGCCGGCCCGACGCCAAATGGCGTCTGCGCGAGCGCGCGCTGGAAACCCGCATCGGCGAGCAGGACACCGTGCTCGAGCGCGGCTCGCGCTATGTCAAACAGGGAGGCCGCCTGGTCTATGTCACCTGTTCCGTCCTGCCGGAAGAAAACGAGGATCGCATCACCGCCTTCCTCGCCAGCCACGAGAACTTCAAGCCCGTGCCTGCTATCAAGGCGATGCAGGCCTCGGGCGGTCTCGCCAAGGGGGCCGAGGAAATCCTCGAGAAATGCGTCGGCAATCACGGCGCCCTGCAGCTCTCACCGGCGCGCACCGATACCGACGGCTTCTACATCTGCGTGATGGAGCGTGTGGGGTAGGGGGCTGAACGGCGCGGGCGAGGCCCGCAGCTGATCGCTCAATCCACCCGATAGCCCAGCGCGCGCAACCGGTCGCCGACTGCGGCGCTCACCGCCGCGTTCACTGCGCGACCGCCGCCGATCCGCGCGGTGGTCAGGGGCGCGTCCAGCAGAGGCAGGCTGTCGCGCTCCAGTCCGATCAGCTCGATCGGCTGGCGGGTGTATTCCAGCATGGCCGGCTCGTAACCCAGGTCGAGAAAGCGCAGCAGCGCCGTCACGCTTCGCTTCGGCTTTTTCACCACATCCTCATAGCGCAGGCGCAGCACCCGCCCGGGCGCGAGGGCGGTTTCCGCCTGCAGTCCGATCCCGGTCAGATCGCACCAGTATTGCAGCGCCGCGCCCGGATCGCTGACATGGGCGAAGGGGCGGCCGTCGGGGCCGTGCCAGTCGCGCTGCAGCAGCGAGGCGGCGACATCGCGGCCATCGCGCACGATATGGACGAAGCGCGCCCCCGGCAGCAGGCGGCCAAGGCGTTCGAAGGCGAGGATGTTGAGGCTGGTCTTTTCCACCAGCAGGTCGCCGGGCCTGTCCCGCACCGCTTCTCCGATCAGCCCGGTCAGCAGCCCGGCCATATTGGCGCGGACCTGTTCAGCCTCGAGCCCGAAATCCTCACGATGCAGATCGCCCAGCTGGGTCGCGAAATTCTCCCACTGCATGGCGATGGCCACGGGCAGGCCGGTATCGGGACCGCAATGAATCCGCGAATGCCCGTCGAGCAGGCGGCGCATCACGGTCAGGCCCGAGCGCGGGCAGCCGCCGAGGAAGACGAACCCGGTGCCGCTTGCAGCCTCAGACATAACCCAGCCGCGACAGGGCGGGGCCGGCAATCCGCATGACGCAGTCATGTTGCGACGCGTCGAGCGCCGCGCGCCAGCGTCCGATCGAGCGGGTGTCGATGGGCTGGGCGACGCGGTCATTGCTCGATTCATTTGCGCCCGAGGCCGGATTGAAGGTGCTGGCATGGTCCAGCGCCGCCTCGATGGCATCGCTGTCCTCGCCAAGGAAGGCGAACAGGCCGGCGATCATGTCGCGCGGGTGGCGCACCAGGGCTTCATAGCGCAGCTCGAAATAATTCGGGTCCTCGCGCATCGCCGCGCCGGCTTCAACGCTCTCGACCCAGAGGTGGGCCGCTGCTGCGGGGTCGCGCGTGATCGCCAGCGGCTGGCCGGTGCGGGCGTCCCGCCAGTCCATCGTCAGCAGCGAGGCGACGACATCACGGCCATCGCGAACAATCCCGACCAGCGGGCTGCCGGGAAACAGGCGGCGCAATTGCGTGAAGTGGAGAATATTGGCCGGCGTCTTCTCGGCGATACGGCATCCCGATTGCGCCTGCAGCGGCGCCAGAAAGCCATTGATCGTGGAGGCGAAGCGCTGGTGCAGCATGTCGGCATCAAGCCCGTACTGCCGTTCCAGCACCGGCATGTGCAGCTGCTCGATCTGTGAGGACAGGGCCGCGAGCGCCGGCACGATCCGGGATTCAGGGCCGCAGACAATGCCCTTCGACGTATTGACGATGGCGCGCAGCAGGGTCGTCCCCGAGCGCGGCGCGCCGCCGATAAAGATCGGAGCCTGGCCAATGATTTCCTGCATGTCCGATGTCTCCCGCCTGCAGCCATACAAGCGCCGGTAAAGATGGTCGCGGGATGACCGGGCGGTTACGGAAATGCAATTAATTACAGTAAGATGTACGGTTTATGAGCGGGCGGGACGGGGCAGCGGCCTGTCCCGGTGCCTGTCGCATTTTGGCCATTTTCCGGACCTGATTCAGCCATTTTCCACTGACGCGCGGCTGCCATGACTCATTCGCCCGCGCGAAAACCGGATTCCTTGCTGGTCATCGCGGCTGACTCGCGCTATCCGGCGCCATGCTGATATCGAGCTCGGCCATAACCCCCACATTTTGTCCCCGGAAAGCCCGCGCCTGCGGGAATGAGAGCGCATGACTGATCAACACGAAAAAGCCCTCATCATCGACTTTGGCAGCCAGGTCACCCAGCTGATCGCGCGGCGTCTGCGCGAGAGCGGGGTCTTCTGCGAAGTCCATCCCTATAACCGCGCCGACAAGGCTTTCATCGACAGCTACGCCCCAAAGGCGATCATCCTGTCGGGCTCGCCGCACTCGACCCATTGGGACAATTCGCCCAAGGCCGACCCGTCGGTCTTCACGCGCGGTATTCCGGTGCTGGGGATCTGCTATGGTGAGCAGACCATGTGTTCCCAGCTCGGCGGCAAGGTGGAGGCGTCCGAAGAGCGCGAGTTCGGCCGGGCCGATATCAAGATCGTTGCCGACAGCCCGCTATTTGCCGGCTTTGGCCCGATCGGCCATGAAGAACGCGTCTGGATGAGCCATGGCGACCGCGTCAGCGCCCTGCCGGACGGTTTCAAGGTCATCGCCACTTCGGGCAATGCGCCCTATGCGGCGATTGCCGACGAGGCGCGCAAATTCTATGCGGTGCAATTCCACCCCGAAGTCGTGCACACGCCGCGCGGGGCCGAACTGCTCAAGAATTTCACCCATTTCATCGCCGGTTTCCGCGGCGATTGGTCAATGGCGAGCTTCAAGGATGAGGCGATCGCCAAGATCCGCGCCCAGGTTGGCGACAAACGCGTATTGTGTGGCCTCTCGGGCGGCGTCGACAGTTCCGTCGCGGCGGTTTTGCTGCACGAGGCGATTGGCGACCAGCTGGTCTGCGTCTTCGTCGATACCGGCCTGATGCGTCTGGGCGAGGCCGACGAGGTCGTCGACCTATTCCGCGAGCATTATAATATCCCGCTGGTCCACGCCGAGGCCGAGGACCTCTTCCTCACGGCGCTCAAGGGCGTCGAGGATCCGGAAGCCAAGCGCAAGATCATTGGCGGCCTCTTCATCGATGTGTTCGACGAAAAGGCGAAGGAGGCCGGCGGCGCCGATTTCCTCGCCCAGGGCACGCTCTATCCCGATGTGATCGAAAGCGTCAGCTTCGATGGCGGCCCGTCGGTCACCATCAAATCCCACCATAATGTCGGCGGTCTGCCGGCGCGCATGAAGATGAAACTGGTCGAGCCCTTACGCGAACTCTTCAAGGACGAGGTCCGCGCCCTGGGCCGCGAGCTCGGCCTGCCGGAAGCCTTTGTCCGCCGCCATCCCTTCCCGGGACCGGGTCTGGGCATCCGCATTCCCGGCGCCGTCTCCAAGGAGAAGGCCGATATCCTGCGCAAGGCCGATGCGATCTATATCGACGAGATCAAGAAGGCCGGCCTCTATGACGTCATCTGGCAGGCCTTCTCCGTCCTGCTGCCGGTCAACAC
>NZ_CAXBKN010000116.1:0-7345 GCF_963976135.1 uncultured Maricaulis sp. | reverse complement strand
TCGGCTGGTGCGGCGGCCGGTGCGGCCGGAGCGCTGGCCTCGGGCGCGTTGCAGCCGGCCAGGACGAGTGCGGCGCCGAGGCCGAGCAGTGATGTCTTGAGCAGATGAGTCATGGCAATATCGGCGACCGGAACGGCGCCCCCCCTTGTGTGAAATCCAGTGTCGGCGCGGACGCTATCACTTCAATCGCGCCCGCGGGAAAAAATAGGCCCGGACAAGGGGTCGGGCTTTAGCCGGGATGGCCCGCCACCAGCGCTGCGCGCGCGACGCGCTGCATCCCGGCGACATAATCAGCCTGGCTCCAGCCGCAATCGCTGACGAGATGCTCCCAGTTGCGCACCGAGAGCAGGGTCCAGAGCAGGTCTGTGGCGCGGGTTTCCGTGAGGCCGGGCTGTAGCGCCCTGTCGCGGGCCAGGGCCTGGATGGCGGCGGCGCAGCCCTGGCGCATGGCGGCCATGCGGTCGTCCCAGGCGGCGCGGGCGGCCTCGTCGCTCTCGGCCATCGCCATCAGGGCGCGGCCGACGCCATGGATCACCGGGATGTAATCGCCCCAGGCCTGGATATAGGCGTCGAGCCGGGCGGTGCCGCTGGTGGCGGCGCGGCTGGCGGCGAGGCGGCCGTCAACGCCGGAGGCCTCGTCGATGAAGCGGGTAGCGGCGATCAGCAGTCCGGCACGATTGGGGAAATGGAGATAGACCGCCTGGCGGCTGACCCCGGCCGCGCGGGCGATATCGCTCATCCGCGCCTGCGCGTCGGGACCCTGCTGCAGCAAGTCACTGCAGGCCTTGAGGATGCGGGCGCGGGTCTCGTCACCGGTCTTGCTCATTTTTCGGTCCGTCGTTTCTGGCTTGACACGGTGTCAAGTTAGCGCATATAGCGGCGATGTAAACTTTACACCGTGTCAAGAAAACAGCGAAACAGGAGAGCATCATGTTCGATCGCAAGACCGCCAAGCCCGCCGCCAGCCGGCATCCCGTCAATCAGAACGGCCTCATCCTGGTGGTCGGCGCCACTGGCAAGACCGGGCGCCGCGTTGCCGAGGGGCTGATGCGCATGGGTCATGCCGTGCGTCTGGCCTCGCGCAATGCCGCCGCGTCCTTCGACTGGGACAAGCCGGCCGGCTGGGCCGCCGTGCTGACCGGGGTGAGCGCCGTCTATCTCACCTTTGCCCCCGATCTTGCCGTGCCCGGCGCGACCGAGGCGATCACCGCCTTTGTCGGCATGGCGAAGACCGCCGGTGTCGGCCGGATCGTCCTGCTGTCGGGGCGCGGCGAGGACGAGGCCCAGGCCGCCGAGCGCATCGTGCAGGCGTCGGGCATGGACTGGACCATCGTGCGCGCCAGCTGGTTCAACCAGAATTTCACCGAGGGCGAATTCGTCCACATGGTCCAGGCCGGCGAGATCGCCCTGCCGGCCGGCGATGCGCTCGAACCCTTCGTCGACGCCAATGATATTGCCGAGGTCGCGATTGCGGCCTTGACCCAGGCGGGTCATGCCAGCGAGGTCTATGACGTGACCGGGCCGCGACTGATGAGTTTCGCCGCCGCTGCCGCCGAGATCAGCGCCGCGACAGGCCGCGCCGTGCGCTTTGTCGACATCCCGCACGAGGCCTTCATCGACGCCCTGGTGCAGTCCGGCGCACCTGAAGGCATGGTCTGGTTGCTGGACTATCTCTTTGCCACCGTGCTCGACGGCCGCAATGCCCGGCTGGGTGACGGAGTCGAACGGGCGCTGGGGCGCAAGCCGGTCGATTTCCTCGACTTTGCCCATGACGCCGCCGGCAGTGGCGCCTGGTCGCTGGCCGCCTGAAGCGGCTCATCCGCCCAGGGAGGGCATCATGATCACCAATCTTCTCGTTCTCGCCTGTCTTTCGATCGCGCTGGTCAGCGCGGTCGTCGGCGGCGTATTCCTTTCATTCTCCGATTTCATCATGCGCGGTCTGGCACTGGCCCGCCCTGCTGGCGGGATCGAAGCGATGCAGCAGATCAATCGCACGGTCCTGCGCTCGATCTTCCTGACGGCCTTTGTCCTGTTGCTGCCAGCCGTTTATGGCCTCGCCGCCTATGCTCTGATCCGGCTGAGTGGCCCGGGCCAGTCGCTGATCTATCTCGGTGCCGGGCTCTATCTGGTGACGGTCTTTCTCGTCACGGCATTCGGCAATGTGCCGATGAACAAGCGCCTGGACGCATTCGACCCGGGCGATGAGGCGGCGGAGCTCTACTGGTCGGATTATGTCCGGCGCTGGACCGGCCTCAATCACTGGCGTACGGCCGGATCGCTGGCGACCTCCATCTGTTTTCTGGCCGCGGCGCGGGAGCTGGTCTGAGCAGGCGCTATTCCGCCGTCAGCGTCTCGATGGTGAGATTTTCATTGGTGTAGATACAGATCTCGGCCGCGATCGCCATCGCCTTGCGGGTGATGATTTCCGGGTCAGGCTCGTAATCGAGCAGGGCGCGGGCCGCCGAGCTGGCATAATTGCCGCCGGAGCCGACAGCGACGACGCCGTGTTCCGGTTCCAGCACATCGCCGGCCCCGGTCAGAACGAAGGTGGCGGTCGTGTCGGCGACGATCAGCATGGCGTCGAGCTTGCGCAGGTAACGGTCGGTGCGCCAGTCCTTGGCCAGCTCGACACAGGCGCGGGCGAGCTGTGAGGGATATTGCTCGAGCTTGGCCTCGAGGCGCTCGAACAGGGCGAAGGCGTCGGCGGTGGAGCCGGCAAAACCGGCGACGACCTTGCCGTCAGCAAGACGGCGGACCTTCCTGGCATTGCCCTTCATCACCGTCGGGCCGAAGGAGACCTGGCCATCGCCGGCGATGACCACGGTCTTGCCCTTGCGCACGGCGAGGATGGTGGTGCCGCGCCATTGGGTCGCGTCGGTCGTTGATGGGTTGGGCATTGCGCTCTCCACTCTGTGCACACACAGATGTGGCCGCAGTGGCGGCTGCGATCAAGCCCTCAGACCATGCGGGCGCCGGCCCGGCTGGTCTGTCAGACTATTCAGCCACCGCACGAAGGGCGGAACCGCCTTGCGTGTATTCGACGAAATCGCTGGCCGGCATCGGACGCGCAAACAGGAAGCCCTGGGCCAGGGTGGCGCCCTCGGCCCGCAGCATTTCAAACTGTTCCTGGGTCTCGACGCCCTCAGCGACGGTTTCCAGCTTCAGCGCCTTGGCCATGGCCAGAATGGTCTCGACGACGATGCGGGCATGCGGATCGGTGGTCATGTCGCGCACAAAGCTCTGGTCGATCTTGAACACGTCAAACGGCATGCGGGTCAGATAGGAGAGCGAGGAATGGCCGGTGCCGAAATCATCAATGGCGAAATTGACGCCGCGATCGCGCAGGGGCTGAACCTGGACGATGGCGCGCTCGGGGTTTTCCATCGCGATCGACTCGGTGAGTTCCAGTTCGAGCAGGTGTGGCGGCAGGTCGGCCAGTTCCAGCGCGTGCAGCACGGATTCGGCGAAGCCTTCACGTTCGAACTGCATGGCCGAGACATTGACGGCGACGGGAATTTCAATCCCCAGCGTGCGCCAGCGGGCCCCTTCACGGCAGGCAGCGCGCAAGACCCAGTCGCCGATCTCGCCGATCAGGCCACATTCCTCGGCGGCCTCGATGAAGGCGCCTGGCGATAACAGACCCGCGGTGGGATGCTGCCAGCGCACCAGTGCCTCGGCTCCGGCGACGATGCCCGTCTTCATGTCGATCTTGGGCTGATAGAAGACGACCAGCTGATCCTGATGCACCGCATCGCGCAGCTCGTTTTCCAGCACCAGGCGTTCAAAGGCTGACTGATTCATCGCCGGTTCGAAGAAACGGGCCGCAGAGCCCCCGTCGCGCTTGGCGTGGGCCATGGCGAGGTCGGCATGGCGGATCAGGGATTCCGGGTCGGCCCCGTCCTGCGGGAAGACGGCAATGCCGATCGAGACGCCCAGGAAGACCTGGTGACCCGAGATTTCAAACGGCAGACGAATGGCGTCGACCAGCTTGTTGGCAATCCGGGCCGCGTCTGCCGGCTCGTCGATCTCGGGCAGGAGGACGGTAAATTCATCGCCACCCAGACGGGCAACCAGGCTCGGTTCGCCATCGCCGCCAGCGGCAAGGTCGCAGCCGCGTGTCACTTCCGACAGGCGCCGCGCGACCATTTCGAGCATGCGGTCGCCTTCGCCTATGCCCAGGCTGTCATTGACGCGCTTGAACCGGTCGAGATCAAGAAAGAGTACAGCACCGGTTTCGCCATCTTCCAGCGCCTTGCGCGAAACCCGTTCGGTTTCCTTGCGGAAGCGCTCACGATTGGGGAGCTCGGTGACGAGGTCGACATAGGCGAGGCGGTGGATGCGTTTGAGATTGCCGTCGAGGCGCGCAAACATGCGGTTGAAGGCATTGGCGAGCACTTCCAGCTCATCGCCTGTATGGACGTCGATGCGCATGTCGAGGGTTTTCGACGAGGCCAGCCGTGCGGCATCGGTCAGTGTCTGCACCGGTTTCAGCGCCCGGCCGACAATCAGGGCCGCCAGCGGCAGGAAAATCCCCAGAGCAAACAGGGCAATGAAGGTCTGGCGCCGTAGCGCGGCATTGCGCGACCGGATCAGCTCGGTGAGCTCCTGGCTGGCATAGACAACACCGACCAGGCGGCGGCTCTCGGTATAGACGGGCACGGCGACCTGCAGGGTCGCAGCGTTCAGCGCGGCGCGGCGATCGCCGGCGCCCAGCGCCATGACGGCAAGATCAGACTGCGACAGGTGTTCGGGCGCTTCGCCCTCGGGATAGGCGCTGCCGAGGACTTCGCGGCGATTATTCAGGGCATAAACCTCGGACAGGTCGAGCGAGGCCAGCATTTCAGTGAGATAGCGCTGGACGAATTCAGTATCATTGCTGGCGATGGCGCCGGCAATCCGGTCCGTCGTCGACTGCAGGCGCGCGATCGAGCTCTCCGCGAGTAGATTGCGGGTCTCCCGCTGGGCCGCGATGTTCTCCAGCGTCATCAGCATCAATGTGGTCGCAAAAATCAGCATGCCGGTGAGAAGCGTGAACTTCATCACCAGAGATCGCATCACTCGCGATATCGCCTTGCGGATAGGTGCCATGTCTGCCCCTGATCGCGACCCTTTCGGATCGCGCCTACACCATCAAAACCTCTGGCAGGACGGAAAGCCGGCCAGTTCTCACGATGCAGGATGGGGGCAACCACTTGAATTGTGGTTAAAATGCCGGACAATTTTCATTAAGAATTGAATCGAATTTGCGGCCAGGCCTTACTCAAAAGGGATCCCGGCGTCCTCGGCGAGTGTTTTAAGACTGCATTCGGGGCGCGCGCCGAAGTGAGAAATGATTTCAGCGGCGCAAATCGCCCCCATCCGGCCGGATTCCGCAAGGCTTCTATCCTGTGCCAGGCCGAGCAGGAAGCCGGCGGCAAACAGGTCGCCCGCGCCTGTCGTGTCGACCAATTCCGAGACTGGTTCGGCCTTGATGGTGACGGTTTCCTTGTCACGCAACAAGACGGCGCCCTTGTCACTTCGCGTCACGGCGGCGATGGCGACATCGCGGCGGCACATTTCGATGGCGAGGTCGAAATCCTCGGTTTCGTAGAGCGCCGTGATTTCCGCCTCATTGGCGAGCAGAATATCGATATGATTGGCGACGAGATGGCGGAAGGCGGCGCGGTGGCGCGCAACGCAGAATGTATCCGACAGGGTCAGCGCCGTCTTGCGGCCAGCGGCGGCGGCGAGCTCGGCGGCGCGCACATAGGCGCGCTTGGCCTCTTCACGATCAAACAGATAGCCCTCCAGATAGACAATGCTCGAAGCGCGAAGCGCGTCGGCACCGGCCTCGACATCATCCTCGGTCACCAGGGCTGCGGCGCCCAGGAAAGTCGACATTGAACGGCCGGCATCGGGGGTCACATTGATGAGACAGCGCGCGGTCGCCGGACCGCCCTTCAGCGGTGTCGAGGCGAAGTCGACACCGATGGCGCGGATATCATGGCTGAAGATCTCGCCCAGCTGGTCATCAGCGACCTTGCCGATATAGGCGGCGCGGCCACCGAGCGAAGCGATCCCGGCGACGGTATTGGCGGCCGATCCGCCGGAGGCTTCCTTGCCGGGCTGCATACGCTCATAGAGGGTGCGGGCGCGCTCTTCATCGATCAGCGTCATGGCGTCGCGCGCAATACCCTCGTCGGCGAGGAAGGCGTCGGTGGCCGGCGACAACACGTCGACAATGGCATTTCCAACGGCAAGAACGTCAAAGCGGGTCGCGGTCATGGCGGGTCTCTCGATCATTAAGGTTAAGCCCGGCTGGGCTGGCGGGCTGCCTCTCGGCCTGGATGTGGGTTAACCCTGACCGCGCCATACAGCAAGACTTGCGGGCATTGACGCGCCGCAAGTTTTCCCCGCCTGCCCCGTTTCCGATCCGCAAAACCGGTTTCCAGCCTGGCGATAAATGCTTATGCAGCGCCGCATGAAACATGTCGCCTTTCTCTCCGCCGCCTGCATGCTCAAGGACAATCCCGAGGCCCGCAAGGATTACTGGGAATATGATCTCGAGATCTCCGCCCTGGCACCAGCCTGCCGGGACGCCGGGATAGAGCTGGTGACGCGTATCTGGGATGATCCGGACTTTGACGCCTCGCAATATGATGCCGCCGTGATCGGCACCTGCTGGGATTACATGCAAAAGCCCGCGGCTTTCGAGGCGGCTCTGGAAGCCATGGCCGGCAAGACGCGCCTGCTCAATCCGTTCGAGACCTTCCGCTGGAACCAGCGCAAGACCTATCTCAAGGATCTGGCGGCGCGCGGCGCCCCGATGATCCCGACCCTGTGGGCCGATCGCGCCGATGCGGCGACAATCGCCGGTGCTTTCGATGCGCTGGGCAGTGATGACATCGTCGTCAAGCCTGTGCTCGGCGGCGGCGCCTGGCGCCAGGCGCGGATCCGGCGCGGCGAAGCCCTGCCAGCCCCGGAAATGCTGCCAATCGCCGAATGCATGGTCCAGCCTTTTCTGCCAGCCGTGTCGCAGGAGGGCGAATACGCCTTTCTTTTCTTCGGCCGCGAGTTTTCCCATTGCGCCCGCAAGCTTCCGGCGGCGGGCGATTATCGCGTTCAGTCGGAATATGGCGGGCGTGAGGAAATCCATCACCCGACGGCGGATGAGCTGGCGCTGGCTCGCTCGGTGCTGGAGTGTGTCGAGGGCGATTTGCTCTATGCGCGTGTTGACATGCTGCGCGGCCTCGATGGCCGGCTGGCCCTGATCGAGCTGGAATTGATCGAACCCTATCTCTATCCCGAACAGGGCCCGGATATGGGCGCTGCCTTTGCGCGGGCGCTCAAGGCGCTGATTTAGCCG
>NZ_CAXBKN010000115.1:0-7550 GCF_963976135.1 uncultured Maricaulis sp. | reverse complement strand
AACCAGTCTCAAGGACTCAATCCCGATGAACAACCTTATGAGAGTTCACAGCTAGTCGATATCGACCGTGATCATGCCGTCGGCCTGCACGGCCGCGCGTTTCATGCCCGGGGAGTTGAAGGGCTGGGCGATATGGCCATGCCGGTCGACGGCGATCAGCCCGCCCTCGCCGCCCAGTGCCCCTACCTCATCAATCGCTGCCTGGCAGGCCGCCGCAAGGTCCAGCCCGCCATAGGCCATGCGCGCCGCCACATCCTTCGCGGTCGCCGTGCGCAGGAAATACTCGCCCTGGCCGGTGCAGGAGACCGCGACCTGGCTGTCGGCCCAGGTTCCCGATCCGATCACCGGGCAATCGCCGATGCGGCCTTCCATCTTGTTCAGCGTGCCGCCGGTCGAGGTCGCAGCGACGAGATGGCCGGCCTTGTCGAGCGCAACACAGCCCACCGTTCCGGTCGCCATGGCGCGATCGTCGGGCGCGGCGGCGGGGGTGTAGTAATCATTCACACTGTCGACGCATTCGAGGCCCTGCTGCATGGCGAAGGCATCGGCACCGCGGCCGGCCAGCATGACGTGCGGGGTGGTTTCCATGACGGCGCGTGCGGCATGCACCGGGCTGACGAAACCGGTCAGCGCCGCCACAGCACCGGCCTTGCGATCAATGCCGGTCATGATGGCGGCATCGAGCTCATAGCGGCCGGCCTTGTTGGGTGAGGCCCCCTTGCCGGCCACATAGAGGCCCGAGGCCTCCAGCTGGCGGACGATTTCCGTGACGGTGTCGAGGGCGCTCTCGCCGGATCCGAGCATGGATTTGCCCAGTTCGGCGAGCCTGCGCATATGCGCGATCTGATCGGGATAGCCGTGATCGGCGAGCACGCCGGCACCACCATGGAGTACGAGAGCATAGGCACCGGACATGACAGGGGTTCTCCAGGCAGGGTGTGAGATTGCCGACAGCTCTAGCATCGGCCGGGGCGGCGGTGAAGGCGGCAAAGCCATCCCTTGCGCAAAAATGCCGCACTCAACCCTAAATTAATTGGGTGTATATAGGCGGCGTGTTCAACCTATAGGGAGTGAGTGTCATGACAGATGTGCAGACTGCCCCGAAGGGCGAGGAAAAAGCCGTGGCCGTGCGCCGCACAGATCCTCTGGCGAGCTTGCGGGAGGACATGGATCATCTGATGCAACGGGTCTGGCGCGGCGCGCCGCTCGCCGGCCTGGAATGGCCCCGCACCGGTGCGAACGGCTGGGCCGCCCCGGCCATGGATTTCAGCGAATCCGACAGCGCCTACACTTTCACGGCCGAATTGCCCGGCGTGAACAAGGACGATATCGACGTTTCCGTCCAGGACGGCATGCTGGTCGTATCGGGCGAAAAGCGCAGCGAACGCGACGAGACGCGCGACAATATCCGCCATAGCGAGCGCCGTTATGGCCGGTTCCAGCGCGCCTTCTCGCTACCCGCCGATGCGGCGGACGCCAAGGTCGATGCCAAATACGATAATGGCGTCCTGGAGATCACGGTTCCGCGTTCGCCCGACCTTGCCAAGGCGACCAAGGTCAAGATCCGGTAAATTGCCCGCCCTCAGACTATTCCCCTGAAACCCGGCGCTGCCCCGCTTGCGAAGGCAGCGCCTTTTCGTTACGCCACAACACAGGGTTTGACGGGCAATGTGCCCGTCCATGCGAAGGATTGAACCGATGAAAATTGACGCGTCTATTGCTGCCATCGTCACCGGCGGCGCTTCCGGTCTTGGCGAGGGCTCGGCCCGCCGTCTGGCTGCTGATGGTGCCAAGGTTGCCATTTTCGACATGAATGCCGAGCGCGGCGAAATGGTCGCGAAGGAAATCGGCGGTGTATTCTGTCAGGTCAATGTCGCCGACGAAGCCAGCGTTGATGCCGGTTTCGCCAAGGCTCGTGCGGCCCACGGCCAGGAACGTGTTTTCGTCAATTGTGCCGGTATCGGCTGGGCCGAGAAGACGGCGCGCCGCTCCTCCTCGACCGGCGAGATCGCCGCGCACGGTTTTGCCGCTTTCTCCAAGGTGATCGCGATCAATCTGGTCGGCTCCTTCATCTGCGCTGCCAAATCGGCGGCCGGCATGATGTCGATTGATCCCAATGGCGGTTCCGGCCGCGGCGTGATCATCAACACCGCCTCGGTCGCAGCCCAGGACGGCCAGATCGGCCAGGTGGCCTATTCAGCCTCCAAGGGCGGGATTTATGGCATGACCCTGCCGATGGCGCGCGATCTGGCGCGCGAAGGCATTCGCGTCAACACCATCCTGCCGGGCTTCTTCGAGACGCCGATCTATCAGCAAATGCCGCCGGAAGTGAAAGTCTCGCTCGCCTCGCACCTGCAATTCCCGCAGCGTTTCGGCACCCCGGCCGAATACGCCGATCTCGTCGCCTTCATGGTGACCAATGACTATATCAATGCTGAATGCGTCCGCCTGGATGCCGGCGCGCGCATGCCGCCGAAATAGCCGACGGCTCCGGTTTCGCATGGATTGGGCCGGGGCGATCCCCCGGCCCTTTTTCCTGCGCGCATCTGCGAGAGACTATGAAACTCACTCTCAATAAATCTGGACATGTCCCGGCTTGCCCTGTAATTGCGCTTCATTCGCAAGACGCATCTGTCGGGGGTTTCCATGCGCCATACGCTTCTCTCTGCGACCGCATTGGTCGCGATTTCCATGCCCGCCTGGGCGCAGGAAGCGGCGGTCGCAGCCAGCCACGCTGATGTGATCACGATTATCGGGCTCGGTGGCGACCCGAATTCGGTCCCCGGCTCGGCAGACCTGCTCGATGCTGATGATCTCGCCGTGCATGACTATCCCGACATCACGCGCCTGCTGCGCACGGTCGCCGGCGTGAATATCCAGGAAGAGGATGGCTATGGCCTGCGCCCGAATATCGGCATGCGCGGCACCGGGCTCGACCGCTCCGAGAAAATCACCCTGATGGAAGACGGCGTCCTGATCTCCCCGGCGCCCTATGCCGCGCCTGCAGCCTATTACTTCCCCCATGCCGGCCGCATGGCAGGCGTTGAAGTGATCAAGGGCGCGGCGGGCGTGCGCTATGGGCCGCGCACCCAGGGCGGTTCGCTCAACCTGCTCTCAACGCCGGTCCCGGAAGTCTTCTCCGGCCAGCTTGGGCTCTGGGCCGGTGATGAGGGCATCCTGCGGGGCCACGGCTTTGCCGGCGGCATGACGGAGTCTGCCGATGGCGTTCGCATCGGTGGCCTGGTCGAGGCCTATCTCGACAGCGCTGACGGTTTCAAGACGATTGATGGCTTCGAGAATGCTTCGACCGGCTATGAGATTGAGGACTATGTCGGCAAATTGCGCTTCGAGTTCGACGCCGGCAGCATCGCCCACATGTTCGAGCTGAAGGGCCAGTATTCGGATGAGCTGTCCAATGAAACCTATCTTGGCCTGACCGGGGCCGATTTCGCCGCCGATCCTTTCCGTCGCTATGCCGGCAGCCAGATGGACGAGATGGACGCGCAGCATTCCGAGATTTCGCTGCGCTATCGCGGTGAGCTGCAAAACGGGCTGGTCTTCTCCGCCGTCGCCTATTCGACCGAATTCTCCCGCGACTGGTTCAAGCTCGACAGTATCGATCCCGATGGTGCCGGTGCCGCCGGATCCGTTTCCATCGCGAGCTTGCTCGAGGATCCGGCCGCCAATGCTGATGCCTTCGATGCCGTGCTCGGCGCCAGCGGTTTTGTCTCCGCCGATGATGCCTTGCGGGTCAAACACAATAATCGCGACTATGCGGCGCAGGGTGTCCAGTTCGAGCTTGCCGGTGACATGACCCTGGCCCGGGCGGATCATAGCTGGCGCGTTGGCATCCGCGCGCATCGCGACGAGATGGACCGCTATCAATGGGTCGAGCGCTTCCGGATGGATGACGGCCAGATGGTGCAGACCAGTGTCGATGTGCCCGGCTCCGATTCCAACCGGATCGAAAGCGCCGACGCCCTGGCCTTCTTCGTCCAGGATGAGATCAGCTTCGGCAATTGGCTGCTGACCCCGGGCCTGCGCTATGAGCGCGTCGAACTGCAGCGCGAGGACTATGGCAAGCTCGACCCTGACCGGACAGGCGCCAATCTGACGCGTCGCGCCAATACGGTCGAAGCCTTCATTCCCGGGCTGGGCTTGCGCTATGATTTCGACACCAATTTGTCGGTCTTCGCCGGTGTTCACCGCGGGTTCGCACCGCCGGCGCCCGGTTCGACAACGCAAGAGCCCGAGGATGCGACCAATTGGGAGTTTGGCGTCCGCTATGGCCGCGAAACCTGGCAGGTTGAAGCAGTCGGATTCTTCAATGCCTATGAGAATCTGATCGGCAGCTGCACCAATTCCACCGGTGGCGGCTGCACGGTTGGCGATCAATTCGACGGTGGCGAGGTCGATGTCCGCGGCCTCGAGCTGACCGGCGATGCGGATCTCGGTCCGCTGCTGGGACTGAGTGTCTCGGTGCCGGTCCGCGCGGCCTATACCTGGACCGAAGCCGAATTCCAGACCGGGTTCAGCTCGGATTACGAGCCCTGGGGCGTGGTGCTGGCCGGCGATCTGGTGCCCTATATCCCGGAACAGCAATTCTTTGCCGCTATCGGTATCGATGCCGGCCGTTTCGGCGGCGAGCTGGCGGTGTCCTGGGTCGATGAAGTCCGCACGACAGCCGGTCAGGGCGCGATCGCGGCAGACGAGCGCATCGAGGCGCATACCGTCGCTGACCTCTCCGCCTGGTATGCGGTCAGCGAGCAGGTGCGGGCCCGCCTCTCGGTCCGAAACCTCACCGATGAAGTCTATGCGGTTGCGCGCCAGCCGGCCGGATTGCGCCCTGGCGCGCCCCGCGCGGTGCTTCTGGGCCTGTCAGTCAACTTCTGAGCGGCTCAGCCGGCCTCCGGCCGCTGAATGCGCGGGCCCAGATTGGTCATCACGTCGCGGGCGTCGAATGCATTGGCGTCATCGGGCTTGTTGCCGTGGCCGAGGACGATTTCGGCACTGGCTTCATAGCGCGTGATTTCGCGGTAATTATTGTCATTCCAGAAGGGGTCACCGGCACCATACCAGCCCCAGCGCGGATGGAAGTAGGTGTAATGGAGCCCGAAACCCGGCCGGTAGAAAGGATCCCGACCTGCGCCAATGATCCGGGACTCCACATCGGTTGCCCGTTGCACGACAATGAAATGATCATAGCCGCGCTCCAGCGTGAGTTCGGCCGCGCGGTAGAGGAAATAGGTCTCGACGGTTTCGCGATCCGTCAGCGAATTGCCGCTGAACGAGACCCGGAAACGATTGGCCTCGATCTGGCTTTCCTGGAAGCCCCAATGGTTGTCGCCGGCCGCCTGGTAGGGCGTCGGCGTGGCGCAGGCGGCGAGCACGGAAATTGCAGCGAGGCAGAGGAGGCGTTTCATAATTCTATCCTTGGTCAGTTTTCCGATCGGGACTCTTCGATTATGACTGTCCGCTGCCGGCTTGATCAAGCCGGTTGCGGAGGATTGCCCGGGGCCATCGCCTCCAGGCGGTGGGGTGTGTCGCGACATGTCAGAGCTTTGTAACAGGTTCAGTGCGGCTTCGGTAGCCGGAGCCTGCCTGCTGCTTGCGCTGGCCGTGCCTGTGGCATCGGCGGCAAGCCTTGACGGCCCGGCCGACCGGATTGCCGGAATTTGCCTGGCGCGCAATTATGACGATCATGCTTGCCAATGCCTGGCCCGCGAGGCCGGCTCGCGCTTTGAACCGGGGCAGTTGCACCGCATCGCCGAGGCCCTGGAGGCTGGAGAAACGGCTGCCGACATCGGTGAGCACTTGCGGCAATCGGGCGCGTCGGAAGCCGAGGCGGCCAGTTTCCGCCATCGGCTCGATACCGCGCAAGTCGTTATCCAGCAAACCTGCGGCGCCTCCATTTTTGAGATCGAAACCGACTAGTCCGGCCGCATGAAGGCCGCCAAGCGCCGCCCAGCTCGGGGCTGGTTCCGGTCGTGCCGGGGTCGGTCGCAATCAGGCCGTAGAATAATCTTCCTAGTCCAGATCGAGTTCGAGGATAATGGTTGCCGGCCGCGGTCCGTCCGGGGGTGAGCCGTCCTCGGGAAAGAGCGGCCAGGCGGCATTGGCGACCAGCCAGCCGCGGCCATCGGCCAGATCGATCAGTGTTGGTTCCGTATTGCCCGTCATGTCGCGATGTCCACGCAGGACGATATCGATATTGCTGACGCTATGGCCCGTGGCGTCGAGATCAATCGCCATCACCTGGTGGGGCGTGACGCCATTGCGCACGGCGATCAGCCGGCCCTCGCGGGTATTGAGGAAACCATCGATACCGATCAGGCTTTCATCCCCGGCACGGACTTGCGAGACACTGTGATCGCCCAGATCGATCCGCCATATGCCCATCGCATAATCGGCGGCATAGAGGGCGCCATGTGCCAGGGCGAGGCCCTGCAGACTGACGAAGCGCGGGTCCTCGACCAGAAGCTCAAGCTGGCCGGACAGCGAGTTGAGGACATAGATGCGTGGTGCGTCGGCATCGGCGACATAAACGCTTCCGTCGCGCACGACGAAATCGGCAAGCCGTTCAGCACCCTCGATTTCATAGCGGCGATAGAGGTCGCCCGTCATCATGTCGAAGGCAAACAGCGCTGTTCCGGTGGCCTCTCCGGCCTCGAGCGGGGTTTGCGGCACCACACCGGAGGCTGCCCAAACCATACGGCTGCGATCATCGACGGCCAGGCCGAACACGGACCAGAGCCCGTCCTCGCGATCGGCAAAGACAAGCGGCTCGTTGGGCGCGAAGGGTTCGAGCAAGAGGATTTCGCGATTGGCGACCGAGGAAAGGAAAATCCGGTCGGTCTCGATATCGACGGCGACACCCTCGATCAGTGCATCAGGGCGATCGATTCGTGCAGCGCGCTCGGCATGACCGGTTGCGGCCAGATTGCGGGTCAGACGGGTCTGGACGGCCGCGAGACGGCCGGCATCGGCGCCGGCGAGCATCGCGGTATCATCTGCGGTTTCATAGCCGAGCCCGGCGTCGGCCATGCGCTCGAGCACGTCGAACGCATCGCCCGTCCGTTCAGCCAGGATCGCGACGCGGTACAGGCCGCCAAGAATGGCCGGGTGGCCGGGCTTGAGGTCGAGTGCGGCTTCCAGCATGCGCCGGGCGCTCTCGAAATCGCCGGTCCGCAGCGCGCTATTGGCCCCGCCGAACAATTCCATCGCGATCGTCTGGGAGGTCGGAAGGCCGGCCTCTGGACGCTCACCATCCGACTGGGCCAGTGCCGGCAGGCCAATCAGGCAGGCAAGCCCGGCTGCCAGAATGCTTCGCAGGGTGAGTGTCTTGCCCATAATACGCCTTCTCGACAACGCCGCCCCGTGTTTCGGGCGGTCTGGATGCTTGATAGTATTGGTTTTATTCTGGCCAGAAAGTTACTTTTGCGACACCCCAGTCAGTGCTCGGCCAGTCAGTGCTCGGCCAGTCAGTGCCCGGCCCGTCAGTGCCAGGGCTCGAGGGCGATCTCGCCTTGGTCCTCGACAGGGCCGGTGAG
>NZ_CAXBKN010000114.1:0-7597 GCF_963976135.1 uncultured Maricaulis sp. | reverse complement strand
ACCCCTCCAGCACCCGAACCAGCCGCTCCATGAAGCCGCAACACTGATCGAGCTGGTCGATCGCCACGAATTCGTCCGGCTGGTGCGCCTGGGTGATCGAGCCGGGGCCGCAGACGACGACGGAAAGGCCCGCGGCCTGGAATTGGCCCGCCTCGGTGCCATAGCTGACGACGCGGGTGGAGTTATCGCCGGTGAGCTGGCGCGCCAGGCGTTCGGCGGCGCCGTCGGCCTCGCGGGCGAAGGCGGGCACGTTCGAGCGCACGGTTACCGTCACACTGGCTTCGGGGACTGATTCGCGCATCTTCGCTTCGACGGCGGCGGCGCGCTCGCGCAGGCCGGCCTCGATCGCGTGCGGGTCATCCCAGGGGGCCGGGCGGATCAGGCTGGCGAACTGGGCATCGAGGGCGAGGATGTTGAGCGCTGTGCCGCCCTTCATCTCGCCAATCGTCAGCGTGCCGAAAGGCGGGGTATAGGGGCTGTCATCGGGGGCAGCGGCTTCCATTTCGGCAGCGCAATCGACCAGGTATTGCATCAGCGGCACGGCATGGGTGACGGCGCAGGCACCGTCTCTCACGAGGGAGGAATGTGCCTCGCGGCCGCGCAGTTTCACCACCATCGAGAACAGGCCCTTATGGGCGGTGACGACTTTCATATCGGTCGGTTCGCCGACGATGACGCTTGAAGGCTTGACCGGACCCGCCATGATTTTCTCGATCATCGCCGGCGCGCCGATACAGCCAATCTCCTCGTCGAAGGAGAGCGCGATATGAACCGGGCGCTTGAGCTGGGCAGCCGCAAACATCGGCGCCAGCGCCAGGATGCAGGCGGAAAACCCCTTCATGTCGCACGTGCCGCGGCCATAGAGCCTGCCATCGCCCTTGTCGGTCAGCGTCCAGGGATCCGAGGTCCAGGGCTGGCCATCGACCGGCACGACATCGGTATGGCCCGACAAGACCACGCCGCCATCGACCATCGGCCCGATAATCGCGTGCAGATTGGCCTTGGTCCCGTCGCTATTGGGGATGCGCTCGCAATGCGCCCCCAGCGCGGTCAGGCGCTGCTCGACATGGTCGATCAGGGGCAGGTTGGAATTGCGCGAGGTGGTGTCGAAGGCGATCAGATCGCGCAATTCTTCGATCGCGGTCGCAAGGAAGGGCGATGGCTGGGACATGGATGACCTCGAACAGTTGTAGCATCGGTGTTAGCCGGTTTTTCACTTCAATTCCAAAACTCAGTGCCCAAGCGGCCAGCGCACACGCAGTATCACCGGGTTTTGCTGATTGTGGACCTGATGCCTTCGAGATGGACCTCCTTTTTAAGGGCCTGGGTGGCCGACCAGCGCGGCAATGTCGCGCTGATGTTCTCGATATTGCTGATGCCGCTCATGGTGTTGACCGGCGGTGCTGTCGATCTCAATCAGGCCCTCAATGCCCGGACCCGGCTGGCGCAGGCGCTCGACGCAGCCGCCCTCGCCGTCGGGGTCCAGACATCGCTCACGGAGGATGAGGCCGCTGAATTCGCACTCGGCTTCGTGACAGCCAATTATCCGCCCAGCGAGATCGGTGAGATTGGCGGGCTGACCGTGGCACTCGATACGCAAAATGACATCGTCACGGTCGGCGCCGAGGCGCGCATTGCCACGCTCGTACTGTCGCTGATCGGGATTGATGCCATCACCGTGCACTGGGAGAGCGAAGTGCAACGCGCGCGCCGCCGGCTCGAACTGGCCATGGTGCTCGACAATACCGGCTCCATGGGTGGCTCGAAAATAGCCAGCCTGCGCGATGCGGCGCATTTGCTGACCGACATCCTGTTCGAGGGTGCCGATCCGGACCGGCTCAAGATCGGCCTTGTGCCCTTTGCCTCGACAGTGAATGTCGGGACCCAATATGAGCGCGCCTGGTGGCTCGACCTGGATGGCCTGTCACCGCTGCACTCGGAGAATTTCATCCCGGCCGCCAATCGCTGGGAGCTGTTCGACACGATTACCAATCGCGACTGGACCGGCTGTGTCGAGGCGCGGGCCATTCCCCATGATATCGAGGATACGCCGCCGTCTGCCGCATCACCGGACACGCTCTTCCTGCCCTATTTTGCACCGGACGAGTCGAGCTATGGCTCTTATCCCAACAGCTATATGAGCGATCAGATGTCGGGCTATGACCAGACCGCCCGGATGCGCAATGCGCCTAAATATACCGGCGCGTCGGTTTCATCCGGCGACGGGCCCGGCTGGGGCTGCACGGCGCGGCCGATCACGCCGTTGACCGGTAATCAGAATACGATCAATTCCGGCATCTCCGCCATGATCGCCAGCGGCACGACGAATATCCCGATCGGCGTCAGCTGGGGCGTGCGCGTCCTGTCACCGGGCGAGCCTTTCACCCAGGGCGTGGACTGGGACGAGGACGACACGATCAAGGCGATGGTCGTGCTGACCGATGGCGAGAATTACCTCAATGGTCGCGGCAACAGCAATTATTCGGACTATTCCGGCTATGGCTATATGCGCGATGGCCGTCTTGGCATTGTCTCCTCGAATGACACCACGATCCGCAATGCCCTCAATGCCCGCACCGCGGCGGCCTGTGAATATGCCCGGGAGCGGGGCATCCGCGTCTACACCATCACCTTCCAGGTCAATTCCAGCTCGACGCGCAATATGATGCAGGCCTGTGCGACCCATCCAGGCCTGTATTTTGACTCGCCCTCATCGGACGCCCTGCGCGATGCATTCGAGATGATCGCGGGCGATCTGAGCAATCTGCGCCTTTCGCGATAACGCACTCAAAATAAACTCACAATTCTAACTCGGTTTTAACTCGGGACCGGTAGAAGCCTGGAGATTAGATGAGGGTGCCCTTGCATGTGCCTGAGCCGTTTTCCCGGAATTCTGTCCCGTTTTGCGAAGGATCGCCGCGGCAATATTGCGGTCATTTTCGCGCTGGCGCTGATGCCCGTCACCCTGCTGGCCGGTGGATCTGTCGATCTCAGTACCGCGATGAATGCCCGAAGCCGCCTCGCCCAGGCGCTCGATGCGGCCGCCCTGGCGGTCGGCGTCAACGCCTCGGTCTCCAATGCCGATGCGCTGACCATCGCCAATGGCTTCATCAATGCCAATTATCCCGAACGCGAAATGGGCAATATCACCAACGTGACAGTGACCCTCGACCCGGTCACCGACAGCGTCACCGTGCGCGGCGCCGCCGAAGTGCGCACCACCATGCTCGCCCTGGCCGGGATACCGACCATCACCGTGCATTGGGAAAGCGTGGCCCAGCGCGCCCGCCAGCGTATCGAGCTGGCCATGGTGCTCGACAATACCGGCTCGATGAGCGGTTCCAAGATCACGGCCCTGCGGGGTGCGGCGCATCTGCTCTCGGAAATCCTGTTTGAAGGCATCGGCGATACCGGGGACGTGAAGATCGGTGTCATTCCCTTTGCCGCAACGGTCAATGTCGGCACCGGATTCGCACGCGACTGGTGGCTGGACCCGAATGCCGCCTCACCGATCCACGCCCAATGGGCCGGCGGCGATCAGACAAGCGAGGTCTGCACCGGCAATGGCAATCGGCGCAGATGCACGACCACGATTATCCACCCCAATCACTGGGATTTGTTTGATGACCTGCGCAATACGTCCTGGGGTGGCTGCGTCGAGGCGCGCGCCGTGCCAATGGATATTGACGACACCACGCCCAATGCCAGCCGGCCGGAAACCCTCTTCATCCCCTATTTTGCCCCCGACGAGCCGGACCTGTCGGGCTATTCCAACAATTATCTGAGCGATGGACTCGCCAGCGGAGTGGTCGGGAGCGTTCTCAACCGGCTGCGCAATCTGCTGAAATATGACGATGGTCGGCCCAGCTCGAACGGGCCGAATGCGGCCTGCACAGTGACGCCGATCACCCCGCTCACCACCTCGCGCTCGCGCGTTGACGCGGCCATTTCGGCCATGGCGGCGAACGGCAATACCAATATCGCCAATGGTATTGGCTGGGGCGTGCGCGTCCTGTCACCGCAAATGCCCTTCGCGGAAGGCGTTGCCTATGATGACCGCACCGTGCTCAAGGCGATGGTGATCCTGACAGACGGGGAGAATGTGCTCTCGGGACAGGGCAATGACTTCATGTCCCGCTATGAGGCCTATGGCTATATCAGCGACAACCGGCTTGGTGTGCGCACCTCGAACGGCAATCTGCTCAGCACGGCGCTCAATGCGCGCACCGCAGCGGCCTGCGCCTATGCCAAGGCGCAGGGGATCCGGGTCTACACGATCACCTTCCAGGTCAGTTCAAGCTCGACGCGAAACATGATGCAGGCCTGTGCCACCAGTGCGAGCCTGTATTTTGACTCGCCCTCATCCTCGGCCCTGCGCGATGCCTTCGAGATGATTGCCGGCGATCTCGCCAATCTGCGGCTGTCGCGATAGGTCACCATTGGTTAACCACCTCATCTAACGGCCCTTTAACCCCGAACCTGTAGAGTTTTACCGAATTGATGATGGTAAACGCACATGTTCCTGGCCCGCTTCTTGAGAAAAATCGCAGAATTCGCGACCAATCGGCGGGGCAATGTCGCGGTGATTTTTTCGCTGGCGCTGATGCCGGTGACCCTGCTGGCCGGCGGTTCCGTCGATCTCAGCACGGCGATGAATGCCCGCAGCCGCCTCGCCCAGGCGCTCGACGCCGCGGCGCTCGCCGTCGGCGTCAATTCCACCATCTCCGATGAAGATGCACTGACGATTGCCCGCGGCTTCATCGCAGCGAATTACCCGGAACGCGAGCTGGGTGACATCACCAGCGTCTCGGTCTCGCTCGACCCGGAAACCGACAGCGTCACCGTACGCGGCGCCGCCGAAGTTCGCACCACCATGCTCGGCCTGGCCGGCATCCAGACCATTACCGTGCACTGGGAGAGCGTCGCCCAGCGCGCCCGCCAGCGTATCGAGCTGGCCATGGTACTCGACAATACCGGCTCGATGGGCGGCTCCAAGATCCGCGGCCTGCGCGATGCCGCTCATCTCCTGTCGGAAATCCTGTTTGAAGGCGGCGATGATCCGGACGACGTCAAGATCGGCCTGGTGCCCTTCGCCGCGACGGTCAATGTCGGCACCGGCTTCGAGCGCGACTGGTGGCTGGACCCCGACGCCCTCTCGCCTATCCATGCCCAATGGGCCGGCGGCGATTTCAGCGTCGAGGAATGCACCGGCCGCGGCCGCCGGCGCCGCTGTACAACCACGACCATTCATCCCAATCACTGGGATTTGTTCGACAGCCTGCGTAACACCAGCTGGGAAGGCTGCGTTGAATCGCGCTCGCTGCCCATGGATATCGACGACACGGCGCCCAACCCGGCCCGGCCCGAAACCCTGTTCGTCCCCTATTTTGCCCCGGACGAGCCAGACACCTGGCGCTTCCCCAATGACTATATCGACGATGGCAGCTTTCTCAGCCTCGGCATTCTCGACGAGATTTTCGAGCGCCTGCGCAATCTGGCGAAATATGATGATGCGCGGCCAAGCGGTGGCAGTCCGAACGCGGCCTGCACGACAACGCCGATCACGGCGCTGACGACTTCACGTTCGCGGATCGATAATGCGATTTCCGATATGGAAGCAAATGGAACCACCAATATCGCCAACGGCATCAGCTGGGGTGTGCGGGTTCTGTCACCACAAATGCCGTTCAGCGAGGGCACCAGCTATGATGATCGCGACGTGCTCAAGGCGATGGTGATCCTGACCGACGGCGAAAACGTCCTGCGCGGGCAAAGCACCGATTTCATGTCGGAATACGAGGCCTATGGATATATCACTGACGACCGCCTCGGCATTCGTACCACCAGCAGCAGCAGGCTCGGTGACGCCCTCGACGAGCGTACAGTCGCGGCCTGCAATTATGCCAAGTCCCAGGGAATCCGCGTCTACACCATCACATTCCAGGTCAATTCCAGCTCGACCCGGGACATGATGCGGGCCTGCGCGTCCAGCGACAGCCTGTATTTCGACTCGCCGTCGACCTCGGCGCTGCGCGATACATTCGAGATGATCGCCGGCGATCTCGCCAATCTGCGCCTGGCACGCTAGCGCCGCACCGGTGAGCGCAAACTCACCGGCACGGCCCTGACTTTGGCGAATTGATTTTCGAACCGGATGACCGGGCCTAATTGGCGCCCGGGATATCGATCAGTTCAAGCTGGAAAACGAGGGCTTCATTCGGGCCGATCGGACCGCCCGGCGTGCCACGTGGGCCATAGGCCAGCTCTGGCGCGATGAAGAGATCCCAGGCTTCGCCGACACGCATCAGCGGCAGGGCTTCGACCCAGCCGGCGATCAGACGGTTGGAGGGGAAGGTCGCTGGCTCGCCGCG
This sequence comes from uncultured Maricaulis sp., assembly GCF_963976135.1. Classification (GTDB taxonomy): domain Bacteria; phylum Pseudomonadota; class Alphaproteobacteria; order Caulobacterales; family Maricaulaceae; genus Maricaulis. The sequence continues at coordinate 1,226 of NZ_CAXBKN010000114.1, read as the reverse complement.
AGCATAGGAGGAATCGAACTCGCCGCCATAGGCGAACATGCCGCGATAATGCACCGTGACCATATCGCCGGAGACCGGTGAAATGCCATCCTCGGCAGGCTGGCGGATACGGAAGAGCAGGCCGGACGGCAGTTCGAACACGCAGGGTTCGGCGCGCACAGCATCGAGATAGTCACGGGCTGCGGCAGCGTTCACGTCGGCGTCCTGATTGCCGGCCTCTGGCGCGTCAATGACGAGCATGGTGGTATCGGCGGCGCCCTGACAGGCGCGGGCTTCGGCAACCGTCGCCGCCTCGACCGTCATCACCGGTGCCTCGGGCTGGGCTGCGGCCGGCGCTGCTTCAGTCACAGCATCCGTTTCACTCGGCGGTGCATCACTCACGGGCACGTCTCCACTCGAACAGGCCGAGAGCGCCAGGGCGGAGGCGGCTGTCATCAACACGGCAAATCTCATTTTCAATCTCCATTTCGGGCAGGCCTGCCCGGTTCAGTTGTGCCGATGCGAGAATTCTATTCGGCGTCACGCGGCAATATCGTCACCCGCCAGCTGGCTTCCGGCTGCAGGTAGTCCGCCGCCATCCCGATCAGCTCGTCACGGGAAATTTCGGCATAGTCACTGGCCAGGGCGCGAATCCGGTCGAGCCGCTCGGGCTTGTCCCAGGATTGCGACAGCCAGTTGAGCCAGGCGCCATTATTCTCGAACGCATCCTCGATCTGCTCCAGCAAGGGCCGGCGGGCGCGCAGGACTTCATCCTCGGTGATCTCGCCGGCGGCCAGTGCGGCGGCCAGCTCGTCAATCGCGGCATAGGTCGCGTCGACATTCTCGAGCCGGACATCGACGCCGACCCAGAGATAGCCGTAGTCAGGATAGACATCCGACGTCGTCGAGCTGTTGAAGGCGGAATAGGTAAAACCCTCGGCCTCGCGCAGGCGTTCGGTCAGCTTGAGGTCGAACACGGCGCGCAGCAAGGCCAGGGCACGGCTGCGGCGTGGCTCGCTATCATCGAAAGTCGGCCAGTAGACATTTGCCATGGCCTGATAATCCGGACCGTTATGGCGCAGGATGACCGGCTCGCTGGTGGCTTCAGGGAAGCGGACATCACGCGCCTCGGCATAGTCGGGCCAGCTTGTAGCCCGCTCTGGCAGGGCGCCGAATGTGGCACCGACCGCGGCGATGACCGCCTCTTCGCTGATATCGCCAACAATCGTGATCTCGATCGGCGCATT
>NZ_CAXBKN010000113.1:0-7617 GCF_963976135.1 uncultured Maricaulis sp. | reverse complement strand
GGGCCGATCTTGACCCCGGGCGGGGCCTGGCGGCGCTTGTATTCGGCGCGGTAGAGCAGGTTTTCGACCCGGCGGACGGTGGCGGCGTCATAACCCTCGGCGACGAGATCGCGCGGCGCCTTCTCGTCCTCGATCAGGCCGTAAAGGATGGCGTCGAGCACGTCATAGGGCGGCAGGCTGTCCTGGTCGGTCTGGTCGGGCCTGAGCTCGGCGCTGGGCGCCTTGGTGATGATGCGCCGGGTGATGACCTCGCCGGCCGGGCCCAGCCCGATCGGCTCCGCCGCCTCATTGCGCCAGCGCGCCAGCTCATAGACCTCGGTCTTGTAGATATCCTTGAGGGCGTTGAAACCGCCATTCATATCGCCATAGAGCGTGGCATAGCCGACCGCCATTTCCGACTTGTTGCCGGTGGAGAGCACCATGGGTCCGAACTTGTTGGACAGGCCCATCAACACGACGCCGCGAACGCGCGACTGGATATTCTCCTCGGAGGCGTCAGGCTCGGTGCCGGCAAAGGCCGGCGCCAGCACCTGACCGAAACTGGCAATCGCCGGTTCGACATCGATAATGTCATAGCGGATGCCGAGACGCCGGGCGCAATCCTTCGCGTCTTCCAGGCTCTCCTCGCTGGTATATTTCGAGGGCATCATCACGGCCCAGACCTTGTCCGGCCCCAGCGCATCAACGGCGATCGCTGCACTGATGGCGCTGTCGATACCGCCGGACATGCCGAGCACAACGCCGGGAAAACCGTTCTTGGTGACGTAATCGCCGAGCCCGCGGCACATCGCCTGCCAGTCGGCCTCCAGTCCGGTGACGGACTGGGCCTGCTGCGCGCCCTCGCAATGCCAGCCGCCCTCGCCGCGCGTCCAGACCGCGAGATCCATGCTTTCCTCGAAAGCCGGCAGGCGCTGGCATTCAGCGCCATCACTGTCGCGCGAGAAGCTGGCGCCGTCGAAAACGAGCTCGTCCTGGCCGCCGATTTGGTTGACGAAGATCAATGCCCTGGGTCCGGACCAGCGCCTGTACCAGCGTTCAAACGCCTGCTGGCGTTCCGGCTCGATCGTGCGCCGCCAGGGCGAGCCATTGATCGAGATCATCATCTCGGCGCCCTGGGCGATCAGCTTGTCGGGCACGGCGACATACCAGATGTCCTCACAGATCGGCAGGCCCAGCTTGATGCCACGCCATTTGACGATTTCCGGCATCGGGCCGCGGGCGAAGACACGCTTCTCGTCGAAGACGGAATAATTGGGCAGATCATGCTTGAAGCGCAGGGCAAACACCCGGCCCTCATCGAGCAGGGCAACGGCATTGTGCAGCAGTTTTCCCTGACGCCAGGGCAGGCCAATCAGGATGGCCGGACCGGCTTTGGTTTCCCCGGCGAGCGCATCGAGGGCGCGCTGGCAGGCATCGACTGCGGCCGGTTTGAGTACGAGATCCTCGGGCGGATAGCCGATCAGGAAAAGCTCGGGAAACACGATCAGATCGGCACCGCGCGCACGGGCATCGGCATGGGCAGCACGGGCCCGGGCCAGATTGCCGTCGACATCGCCGACCACCGGGTTGAGCTGGGCGGAAAGGATCTTCACTGTCTTGGTCATGGCCCGCGATCTATCCCGCTGCGTGGCGTCCGGCAAGCGCCGTCAGGAACCGTAGGTCCGCGCCCCGTCGACAGCCCGGGCCGCATCAAGCGCGCGCAGACCGGCAATGCCGGGCACAGCGACCGGTGCGCCATCAAGCACGGAGGCAATGAAGGCCTTCACATTGGCGCCGAGCGAATCGCGCGCCATCTCGGTATCGGCAAAGCCGGGATTGAGCTTGAAGGGTGTGGTGTTCTCAAAAGTCTTGGCGATGAAATCGACATCGACCACGCCCTCTTCGTATTCGACCCGCATCTTGCGATCGCGCTCATGATGCACCCGGCTCGAGCCCAGCTCGGCGACGCAGCCATTTTCGAAAGTGAGCACCGCCTCGGCAATGTCGGGATGGCCGAAGCGGCCCTCATCGACCTTGCCCTCGACCTTGGTCACGGCGGCACCGGCCAGGGCGATCGCCAGATCAAGATCATGGATCATCAGATCGAGCGTCACCGAAACATCGAGATTACGATCAGACGGAGGCCCCATGCGCCGGGCGATGATCCGCTTCGGCGCGACCGGCACCTGGAACAGGCCCATGGCATTGAAGACAAAGCGTTCCTGATGCCCGACCTGCAGCACGCAACCATGGGCGGCGGCGAGCGCGATCAGTTCGCGCGCTTCCTCGACCGAAGAGGAAATCGGCTTTTCCACCATCACATGCCGGCCCGATGCCAGGCTGGCCGCAGCAGCCTCGAAATGGTGGACGGCGGGGCTGGCGACTGTCAGGGCATCGCAGGCGGCGATCAGGGCTGCAAGCGTGTCGAAGCTCTTGGCGCCATGCCGGGCCGCGAGCTCACGGGCACGCTCAAGATCCGGATCATAAATCCCGACCAGCCGGGCGCGCTCGTCGGCCGCATATTTGCCGGCATGAAACCCGCCGAAGACCCCGGCGCCGACAACGCCAGCCCTGACAATCATGGAATCAGACATCTTCAATTCGTCCCCGGATCACTAACACGCTGGGCCAATACCGGCTCCATACAAGCGCGGGCCGGGCGATCAAGTCACAGTCACACCCCGGCACCGCGCCATCCTGGCCGGCGGTGCGCTCTAATCTTCACCCGTGAGGGCTTTGCTCATGCGGTAATTATGCATTTCAACACCCCGAATCACGGGCCTCTGCGCCGCCTCAACCGTCCATCCCTGGCGTTCGAACAGGATGCGGGCCCGGGCACTGGCATCGCTGAACAACCGCTCCATCCCCTGCTCGCGGGCGTGCAATTCCAGCTGGGCGTACAGAGTCTGCGCCACGCCATGGCCGATATGTTCGGGATCGACAAAGGCCAGATCGATATAGCCATCGCTGCGTAGGCTCATGAAACCGATCACTGCGCCGTCGAGCTCGGCGACGAATACCGCCTGTGGTGTCAGACGCTTGTCCCAGGCCTCAACTTCCGGCGGCGCCGGCGCCCAGGCGGCGCGTTGTTCGGTCGAATATTCCGGTCCCGCCCCTTCGCGCACGGCGCGGTAGAAGACGCGGGTCAGGGCCGCGATATCGCTGCGCTCACCGCGGCGGACGAATATCCCGGCGGGGTTGTTTGAGGTGCTCTGCATTGGCGTCAGCCTCCCCTACTTGCGGTCCGGCGTTCGCGCTCTACCATGAAGCAAGGCCGGAGGGGATGGGTGGTGGCAGAAGAAGCGCGATCAAAAGAAACGGATTACGAGTTGGTCAATTCGATTTCCGTCGCCGCATTCGATGTCGACGCACGGATATTCCGGACGCTCTGGCACTCCCTTGTCCGCGCACCCGAGGTCGCCCTGGCCGCGATCGAGGGGGATTATACACGCTATATCTCGCCCATTCGTGTCATGGTCGCGCTGTTCGGCATCCAGTTCGGCGTCGCCGCCATTTTCGGCGCACCGATGAGTGTGACGATCGAATCGATTGCCGCGGGCATGGATCCTGAGCGCCTGGCCGGCTGGCTTGATGGCCAAGACCCGGTGAGCATCGACCGCGCCATCGAGGACACGATGAGTCTGGTGCTCTGGCCGATCATGATCGTGAGTTCACTGCCCTATCTCATCCTGCTCAAGCTTTACCGCCCCTCACTGAAGTTCTGGGCGCATCTGTGCGTCTTCCTCGTGCCGACCAATGCGAGCACAATCGCCTTCATCCTGATGCTTCCGGCCGTGATGACCTCCGAAAGCATGATGCTGATGGCGTTGATTGTAATGCTCGCCGTCTATTTCGCCGTGACCGGCTGGCTTCTCGCCCGCTACTATTCGCGTTCGATTCTGGGCACGAGCTTGCGAATCGCCGGGTTTGTCCTGCTGCTCCCCCTCACCTTCATCATCAGCGGCGGCGGCCAGATGCTCGCGACGGGCTGGATCCTGGACAGCCAGTTCGGCCTCAGCCTGCCAGACCTTCTTCAATCATAACGTCCAAAAAGGAACTCCCCCATGAAATCCCGCGAAATCCACCTCAACGCCTATCTCAAGGGCGCCCCGAAGACCGAAAATTACTCGCTGGTCGAGACCGAGCTGCCGGCACCGGCTGAAGGCCAGGTCACGGTCCGCAATCTCTATATCTCCGTCGACCCCTATATGCGCGGCCGGATGAGCGGCATCAAAACCTATATCGACCCGTTCAAGCTCGGTGCGGTGATGGAAGGCGGCGCTGTCGGCGAAGTCGTCGAGAGCCGTTTCGAGGGTCTCAAGCCCGGCGATCACGTGATGTCGATGCTGGGCTGGCGTGAAGCCTATACCGCTTCGGGCAAGGCGGTGCAGAAGATCGATACCAGCCTCCTGCCGCCGCAAGCCTTTCTCGGCATTGCCGGCCTGACGGGCCTCACCGCCTATGTCGGCATCAAGCGCTGCCTCGACCTGCAGCCGGGCGAAACCATGTGGATGTCGGCCGGTGCCGGTGCTGTCGGCTCCGCAGGCATCCAGTTCGCCAAGGCGATGGGCGCCAATGTCATCGCCACCGCCGGTGGCGCCGAGAAATGCGAATACGTCAAATCGATCGGCGCCGACCACGCGATTGATTACAAGGCGACCGACGACCTCACCGCCGCGATCCGTGCGGTCGCCCCCCAGGGCGTCGAGACCTATTTCGAGAATGTCGGCGGCACGCATTTCACCGCCGCACTCAATACACTCAAACAGTATGGCCGCATGGCCGCCTGCGGCATGATCCAGCGCTATAATGACGCCGAACCGGCGATGATCCCGGACAATCTCACCTTCATCGTCGGCAAATCGCTGCGTATCCAGGGCTTCATCGTCTCCGACCACCTCAATATCCAGCCGGAATTCATCAAGGATCTGAGCACCTGGATGATGGCCGGCAAGATCACCCCGGCGGAAACCATTCTTGAGGGCATCGAGAAGGCGCCGGAAGCCTTCACCGGTCTGTTCTCGGGCCTCAACAAGGGCAAGATGCTGGTCAAGATTTGAGCCAGGACGACGAATCCGGACGCCGTGTCCTCGAAGACGTTCTCGACGAGGTCCTGAGCTTCAATTATCGAAGCCTCAGGACCTTGAGGGACATATTCCTGCGCCCCGGCGCGGTTGCCCGCAGTTTTCTGTCCGGCGATCGCGACACCTATACGCCGCCGATGCGGGTCTGGTTTGGTGTCGTCTCCTGGATGTTCCTGCTCTCCATCATCTGGGGCGGGTTCGGCGAGGTGATTATTCGCGCCTTCCTGGCGATGGGCCAGTCGCTGGACCAGATCATTATTGCCGGCCGCCGCGACATGGTCGCCATGACCAATACGGTCTCGGCCGTGGCCGGCACATTGTCGGTACCGATCACCTCGGCCTTCATCCTGATCGGCATACCGATTCTGCGCCGCTTCCGGCCGCGGCTCAGCCTGATCACCGCCACGCAGTGCTATTTCATCCCGGTGTCGGCGCTCGCCGTGTCCAGCACGCTCTTTCTGCTGCTCTCGACCTTCGACGCCCGGGCCCTGCTCTATGCCGGGCCGGTGAATTTCGTCCTGGTCTTCCTGGTCGCCTATCCCGTCATTCGCGCCGGATTCGCGGACTCAACGGCCCTGGCACTGCTCAAGACCGCTCTGCTCGCAACGGTGATTTTCATCCTCTCGATGCTGGCCAATATCGTGACCTTCATGCTCGCCATCCGCTACGCGCTTGAAGTGGTGCATCCAGCAGTTATCTGACCGGTAGCCGCCGGCTGCCCAACCTCGCGCCGGGCTGACGGAGCCGATGCGATCAGCGCCGTTGCAATCTTCCCTGGACCCAGCCGCCGGCAATGGCCGCGAATCCAGCGGCCCAGTCCGGGCCAACGCCGAAGCGCTCAAGCAGGAGATATGCGCCGACAGCGGCCGCCAAAGCAAAGGGCAGCACGCGAATCGCTCGAATCGCGGCGGGCATATTAGGGTCTGGTTCACCTTGAAACATGCCTTCCAAGGCACGCAATTACGGGGCCGCAGCCCCTATTTCAGGGTTTTGCCTATAAAAATGCAGCGATTTCGGCCCGATTCACCTGTTGAGGCTTGCAAACAGGCCCGGTTGTTGGCCTTGTTGGCGGGTCAACGAACACGCGAAAAACCGGCTAGATGCGATGACCGTGTCGGCCGGAACGCGACAAACTGGGGGGAACCCTATGAACAAGTCAGACCTCGCCAAAGCCGTCAGCGAAAAGACCGGCCTGTCCCGCACCCAAGCGGGCGACGCCGTCGACGCTGCGATCGATGCCATCATCGGTTCGGTCAAAGGCAATGACAGCGTCCAGCTTGCCGGTTTCGGCACGTTCCACGCCAAGCATCGTGAAGCTCGCGAAGTGCGCAATCCGCGTACCGGCGAGAAGATGATGTCGAAGGCTCGCACCCAGGCGGCATTCCGTCCGGCTGCTGCCCTCAAAGATATCTAATCAGCGCTTTACAGCACTGATGAAACGCCGCCCGAAGCAATTCGGGCGGCGTTTTTCATGGCACGATCAGGAGAGCCCCTGAGAGAGCGGCAATCAGGCCGCGTCGGTCGCCCGGCTGGTCCGGACCCGCTTCAGCGATTCCGAGATCCGGAAGGCCATATCGAGCGCCTGCTCGGCATTCAGCCGTGGATCGCAATGGGTGTGATAACGCGAGGCCAGATCGGCCTCGGTGACCGCATTGGCACCGCCGACACATTCGGTGACATTGCTGCCCGTCATCTCGATATGGACGCCGCCGGGATAGGCACCCTCGGCGTAGAGCACATCCATGAAGCCTTCGAGCTCGTTGAGGACACGCTCGAAATCGCGCGTCTTGTAGCCGCTCTCCGTCTTCATCGTATTGCCGTGCATCGGATCACTCGACCAGACGACCTTGCGTCCGGCACGCGTCACCGCGCGGGCCAGGGCCGGCAGTTTCTCGCGGACATTATTGGCGCCCATCCGGGTGATCAGGACGAGACGCCCCGCCTCATTGGTCGGATTCAGCGCATCGATCAGAGCGAGCAGATCATCGGGTTTCATGGTCGGGCCACATTTGACGCCGATCGGATTGGAAATCCCGCGGGCATATTCAACATGCGCACCGTCGAGCTGACGCGTCCGCTCACCGATCCACACCATATGCGCAGACGTCGCATACCATTGCCCGGAATTGGGATCGCGCCGTGTCAGCGCCTCCTCATAGGGCAGGTGCAAGGCTTCATGGCTGGTGAAGAAATCCACCGTCTCCAGTGAGGGCGCGCTGTCGCGGCCGACACCGCAGGCCTTCATGAAGGCAAGGGCTTCGGAAATCCGGTTGGCGGTCTCGATATATCGTTCATTCGCGGGACTGTCCTTGACATAGTCGAGCGTCCACTGATGCACATTATTCAGGTCGGCATAGCCGCCCGAGGCAAAGGCACGCAGCAAATTCATCGTCGAGGCCGACTGGTCATAGGCGCGCAAGAGGCGCTGCGGATCGGGCTGACGCCCCTCTGGCGTGAAGGCCATGTCATTGACGCTGTCGCCGCGATAGCTCGGCAGGGAGACCCCGTCGATCGTCTCCATGTCCGCCGAGCGCGGCTTGGCGAACTGACCGGC
>NZ_CAXBKN010000112.1:0-7629 GCF_963976135.1 uncultured Maricaulis sp. | reverse complement strand
TACGCCCCGCACAGCCTATCGAGCCGCGATGCAAAGCCTTCTTCTCATCGGAACCGGCGGGGCGCTGGGCGCCATCTCCCGGCACTTGGTCGGCCGGGCGGCGCTGAAATGGCTCGGACCGGATCAGCCCTGGGGCACATTCGCCGTCAATATCGCCGGCGGTCTGTTGATGGGCCTCTTGATCGGCTGGCTGGTGGCCACCGATCGCGGTGATCACCATATGCTGCGCACCTTCGGTGCGGTCGGCTTTCTTGGCGGCTTCACCACATTCTCGGCCTATTCCCTCGATATCGCCCTGATGATCGAGCGCAAGGCCTGGCTCAATGCCTTCGCCTATGCGGCGGGTTCTGTAATTCTGGCGCTGGCAGCGCTGATGATTGGCATGATGATCATGCGGAAAGTTTATCCATGAGTGGCGTTCAATTAGTGACGGTCGACCAGGGCGAGGACGGCGCACGGCTGGATCGCTGGTTCAAGCGCCGTTTCCCGCATATCGGCCAGGGCCTGATCCAGAAGCTCTGCCGCAAGGGTGATATCCGCGTCGATGGCCGCCGCGCCAAGACCGATCTGCGCGTCGAGATGGGGATGGAGATCCGCATCCCGCCCCTGCCCGAGCCCGGCGAGGTCGAGAAGATTGATGTCCTCACCCCGGAAGAGATTCATTATGTGCGCGGCCTGGTCATCTATGAAGATGATGAGCTGATCGCCTTCAACAAGCCGTCGGGACTGGCCGTGCAGGGCGGTTCGAAAACCACCAGGCATCTCGACCGCCTGCTTGACGCCTTCGGCGAGGGCATGACGCGGCCGCGTCTGGTGCACCGGCTCGACAAGGACACCTCCGGCGTCCTCGTCGTCGGCCGCACACCCAAGGCGGCGGCGCGCCTGGCGAAGGCCTTTCAGCAGCATCGCACCAAGAAGACCTATTGGGCGATTGCCATTGGCGTTCCCAAACCGCGCATGGGCGAGATCAAGGGCTTCCTCAAGAAGGCAGCCGGCGCCGGCGGCGATCCGGATCGCGAGCTGATGGTCGGCGCCAGCCATGGCGATCCCGGCTCGCACCATGCCCTGACCCGCTACACGGTGATCGCCGATGCCGGCCAGAAGGCCAGCTGGGTTGCGCTGCGGCCCGTCACCGGCCGCACCCACCAGCTGCGCGTCCATCTCGCCGCCATGGGCACCGCGATTCTCGGCGACCGCAAATACACCTGCGACCGTCCGGCACCGGAAGATCTCGGCCAGCGGCTGTGCCTGCATGCGCGCCGGCTGGAAATCCCGCGCGATAATGGCAATCCGCTCATCATCGAGGCCGATCTGCCCAAGCCGCTGGCCAAGGTCTTCGATACGCTCGGCTTTAATCCGCGCGAGATTGACGAGGCCGAGATCGAGGCACAGCTCGCCTGATGCCGGATCTGAAACTCGCCATCTGGGATATTGACGGCACGCTCGTCGACAGCCGCGTCGTGATCCAGCAGGCCATGGAGCGCGCCTTCAGGCGTGCCGGCCTGGGCGCGATCGCCTATGAGCGCACCCGCACCATTGTCGGGCTGGAACTGACCGAGGCTGTCATGCGTCTGGCACCGGTCGATTATCCGGCCGAGCGCGTGCCCGAGCTGGCGACCTTCTACAAACAGGCCTTCGTGGAAATGCGCACCGAGCCCGATTTTTCCGAACCGCTCTATGACGGTGCCCGCGAGACGCTGGAAAAGCTGCGCGATGAGGGCTGGCTGCTCGGTGTGGCCACCGGCAAGCCGCGGCGCGGGCTCGACGCCGTGTTCGAGCATCACGGATTGCACCGTTATTTCGACACGTTCCAGACTGTCGATCACGGTCCCGGCAAGCCGCATCCGCGCATGGTGCTCGACGCGATGAAGGAGACCGGCACCGAAGCCGGCCAGGCCGTCATGATCGGCGATACCGGTTTTGACATGGCGATGGGCCGCAATGCGGGCGTGCATACGCTGGGCGTCTCCTGGGGCTTCCATACGGGCGACGAGATCAATGAGGGCGGCGCCCACGAATTGCATCATGATTTCGAGACACTGGGCCTGGCGCTCGACGCCTTTGCCGCCCGCATCCCCGAGAGTGCCCGATGAGCGAGTATGAGACCAAGCCGGGCGTGCGCATGCCCAAGCCGGAAGATAATCGGCCCAAGCGTTTCTACACCGCTGTCAGCATCGCTGAGGGTGAGGGTGGATGGCGGGTTCAACTCGATGGCCGTTCAGTCAAGACGCCGGCCAAGAATCTGCTGCAGGTGCCGACCGCGGCGCTGGCTGAATTGCTGGCTGCGGAATGGGACGCCCAGGGTGAGCGTATCAATGCCCCGGCCATGCCCGCCAACCGGTTGTGTTTCGTCGCCATCGATCTGATGGGCGATGCCCATGACGCCACGGTCGCCGAAGTGACGCGCTATGCCTCCACCGACCAACTCTGTTTCCGCGCGCCGGATCCGGCTGATCTCGTTGCGGCTCAGGCGGCCGCCTGGGATCCGGTACTGGACTGGGCAAAAAAAGCGTTGGGTGTTGAGTTGCGCTCAGGCACCGGCGTCCTGCCGATCGACCAGGATGCGGCCGCGCTGCAGGCGATTCATGCCCGCGCATCGGCGCTCGATATCTGGCGTCTGACGGCGCTGGCGCACGCGACGGCGGTCTGCAGTTCGGCCGTGCTCGGCTTTGCCCTGCTTGAGGGCGAGCGCGGTGGTGAAGCGGTGTTTGCGCTTTCCACCATCGACGAGGCCTATCAGATCGCCCAATGGGGTCATGACGAGGAAGCGGCGCAGCGGCTCGCTCTGCTCAAGACCGAATTGGTCGCGGCCGAGCGTATGCTGCGTGCATTGGACGCGTCGTGATAGCTTGATGGTGCCGGGCGGCACGCTAATGTGTGGTCAGGGCAGAAGTGAAAGATTTCGACATGGCTGAGACGAGCACGACAGATAGCGGCAAGACCGGTCCCGGCGGTATCCTCGATTTCGGCGCCCTGCGTGCGGCCGAGCTGCGGACTGAGCCCTATAATTATTTTGTCGCGCCGGGCACGTTGAGCGAGGCCGAGGCCGGCGAGATCCGCCGTGATTATCCGCAAATCAACAAGCCGGGCTATCTGCCGCTCTCCAAACTGGAATCGCACGGCACATTCGACCAGCTGATGACGGATCTCAATTCACCGGATCTGGCGCAGGTGATGACCGACAAGTTCGGCGTCGATTTTACCGACAAGCCGCGCATGATCACGGTTCGCAAGATCTCGCAGCTCTCCGATGGTCCGATCCATAATGATTCGAAGTCGAAAATCCTCACCATGCTGACCTATCTCAATGCGGATTGGGACGGCACCGGAGCGGGCTGTATCCGGGTCCTCAACGGGCCGAAGGATTTTGACGATTTCACCGAGGAAGTGCCGCCTCTGGCCGGCTATGTCTTCGCCTTCCTGCGCGCCGATAATTCCTGGCATGGCCATCTACCCTTCGAGGGTGAGCGCTATGTGGTGCAGACAACATTCCTGACCTCGCAGGAAGAGCTCGACCGCAAGGAAAATCGCGGCGGGCTGCAGTATTTCCTCAAGAAGCTGAATCCGTTTCAGTAGGTCCGCGCCAGCCTGGCCGGGAGGAAATATTGGATGCACCGATCCTGGTTGCGCATAACCCTTCCTGGGCCGGCCAATATCTGCACGAGGCCGCCGGCATCCGTGCAGTGCTGGGAGCGAATGCCGTCGACCTGCAACATATCGGCAGCACCTCGATTCCGGGCATCCTGGCCAAACCGGTTATCGATATACTCGGCGCTGTGACATCCCTTGATGCCGTTGATGATTGCGTCGACGCGATCGGCCGGCTCGGCTACGAGGCAAAAGGGGAGTTCGGCTTTGCGGGACGGCGGTATTTTCGCAAGAATGACGAGCGTGGGCGACGCACGCATCATCTGCACATTTACACCAGCAACTCGGTGGATTTCTCGCGCCACCTCGTATTTCGCGATTTTCTGTTGGCCTTTCCCGAGCAGGCGAAACGCTACAGTGAGTTCAAGGCCAGGCTGGTCGACGAGATTGGTGTCAGACGCGAGGATTACCAGGCCGCGAAAAACCCGTTTGTCGCGGATCTTGAACGACAGGCTCTGGCGTGGTCGCAAGGCTGAGACGCTGGACGCATTCGGGAGAGCTGTAACCTCAGTAGGCCGTCAGTCTCCGTAGCCAGCGTGGCTTCAGGCTCAATCGCCCGTCATCGAGCCGCTTCCAGATCAGGAAGCCGGCGGTGATGACCGCCAGCTCGCCCAGCTCCTGGAAGACGTGGTGGCAGAGCAGCACGGCGCTGAGCACAAGCAGGGCCCTCAGGGCGAGAAAACCGGGCGCCTGATCGGCCGGCTGCAGGATCAGCCGCAAATTGGCCGCGATCAGCAGCAGCACCAGACCGGCGACGAAATAGATCGCCTCCATCGTGCCAGGCGCGATGTAATTGTGCAGGTTGATTTCCGATTGCAGATTGGTCTGTGCGATGGCCTCGGGCACGGCGAGGCCGAACCAGTGCTGACCCCAGCTGATTTCCTCGCCAAAACCCGCCAGCAGGACCAGGCTGAGCGCGATCATCATGGATGGGCCGAAATGGCCGCCCCTCGGTTTGCCGCTCAGCAGGTGAGCCAGGAATATGACGGCGGGGAAAATCATCACGGTGATGGTCAAATTCTCGATCAGTCCGCCATCGCCGACTTCGGGCCGAAAGACGCCCCCGAGCGGCGTGAACTGATTGACCAGATTGAGAAGCGCCAGCGCCAGCAGAGCGAGGGTGACGGCGCTGTCATAGCGCCACAGGCTTGAGACCAGTCCGTCAAACCCGGTATCGCGTGCCCGTGCGGCCAGGCTGCGGAGCAGGATGAGACCGCCCGCGAGCATCACCAGCAACAGGCCGATTGCCTGAAGGGGGGCGCCGATTTCTCCGTCAGGAGAGAGAATTTCCATCTCGTGTCTCCGTCGTTTCACAATGGGCCGCCTGGCGTGTCAGATGCCGTAGGCCGCTGCGAGCGTGTCGAGGCGGCGCAGGGCCTTGCCGGGCCAGTGGGCCACACGGCCGATGGGCAGGCGGCCGGCAAATGCATCAACCCCGGCACCGGCGGCCATCAGGCCCGCGACCATCGAGGGCTGTTCGATACTGCCGCTGGCAATGTCGAAGGAGGCATTGGCCAGCTTGCGTTTGAAATCGGCATCGCCCGGGCCCAGATGGATGGTGCCGATGCCGCTGGCGTTCATCGCGCGGGCCATTTCCATGAAGAGCAGCAGGCCGGGTCCATACTGGGCGTATTCCGGCCAGAAAACCGGAAACCAGTAGTGGAGCACGGTTTCCGAGCGCATCCCGAAATGGGCCGCCGCCAGCTGACCATTGATTTCTAGCGTCGACAGGCAGCCGCGCAAATCCTGCGTCTGATGCTGGAACAGGTCCCCGACCAGATCGCGGGCCCATTTGGCAATGAAGACATCGAAGGCATGGGTGCGATGATATTGCTCGCGCTTGTTGGCGAAAGTCGCGCCGAGCGCTTCCGGGCGGCGATCATCGAGGCGGAAGGTGATGTCGAGCCCGGATTCTGCGAGCTTGCGCTGCCTTGCCCGGATATTGCGCATCGCCTTGGCGTCGGCGAGGCGCCGCGATTCGAGCCAGGCATCGTGACCCTGGCTCAAATCGACCGTCCAGGATGGTTCAATTTGCGACGCTTTGGCAGCGAAGCCCGATTGCTGTGCCAGGGCGCCGTGAAATCGAAGGACCGAAATCGGGCTGGATTCGAGCGCCGCGGCGATATCGAGATCATTCTCTTCAGTGATCAGGCCGTGATGGTCAGCCAGCGGCCCGCCGAGCGGCCGGGCGACTCCCCAACGCGAGAGCTGCATTGGCAGGATTCCGACCGTATAGCCCTTGCGTGACAGGACCAGCGCCTGGGCGTCATGGCGACGGTCGGCCATAAGATCGGTGAATTCCAGCGAGAAATAGGGTGAGGCGAGAGCGGGATTGGCGGCACGCATGGCGCGCCAGCCGGCCCGTTGCGCGCCGCTCAGGCCCGCAAACGGCACCAATTCTGTGGTGGTGGCCCTGTTCGCCATGAAGTGTGCGCTCCGTTGTCCCCGACCTGGACTGCAAGAAACGCACCGGCCGGAAGCCGGTCCAGCCGAGGTGCCAGCATCCTCGTGTGATTGCCCTTGCGATGCGACCTCTGCTATCGAACCCGGATAGACAGATGCGGAAGGATTGGCGTCCATGAAGGATGTGCTCGAACAACTCATCGAAAAGCGTGCCGGCGCTCGCGCTGGCGGCGGCACCCGCCGCGTCGAGAACCAGCATGCCAAGGGCAAGCTGAGCGCCCGCGAACGGGTTGAAATGCTGCTCGATGACGGCTCTTTCGAAGAGTGGGACATGTTCGTCGAACATCGCTGCGTCGATTTCGGCATGGCCGAGAAGAAGATTCCCGGCGATGGCGTCGTCACCGGCCATGGCACGATCAATGGCCGTCTCGTCTATGTCTTCTCCAAGGATTTCACAGTGTTCGGCGGCTCGCTCTCCGAGACCCACGCCCAGAAGATCGTCAAGATTCAAAAGGCCGCCCTGCAGAATGGCGCTCCAATCATCGGTATTTTCGATGCCGGTGGTGCGCGGATCCAGGAGGGCGTTGCCTCGCTCGCCGGTTATGCCGACATCTTCCTGCAGAACACGCTGGCCTCGGGCGTCGTGCCGCAGATCTCGATGATCATGGGGCCCTGCGCCGGCGGCGATGTCTATTCGCCGGCCATCACCGACTTCATCTTCATGGTGAAGGACACGTCCTACATGTATGTCACCGGTCCCGACGTGGTGAAGACCGTTACCAACGAGACCGTCACCCATGAGGAGCTCGGCGGCGCCTCGATCCATGCGAAAAAATCCGGTGTCGCCGATGGCGCCTTCGAGAATGATCTCGAGGCGCTGGTGCAATTGCGCCGTCTGATCGATTTCCTGCCGCTGTCGAATCGCGAAAAGCCGCCGGTACGCCCGAGCTTTGACGATCCCGACCGGCTCGAGGCCAGTCTCGACACGCTCGTCCCGGCCAATCCCAACAAGCCCTATGACATCAAGGAATTGATCCACAAGGTCGCCGATGAGGGGGATTTCTTCGAGATCGCGCCGGATTATGCCGCCAATATCGTCACCGGTTTCGGCCGCCTCGACGGCCAGCCGGTCGGCTTCGTCGCCAATCAGCCGATGAGCCTGGCCGGCGTGCTCGACAGCGATGCGTCGCGCAAGGCCGGCCGCTTCGTGCGTTTCTGCGATGCCTTCGGCATTCCGATCCTCACCTTTGTCGATGTGCCCGGCTTCCTGCCCGGCACCAAGCAGGAATATGGCGGCCTGATCAAGCACGGCGCCAAACTCCTCTTCGCCTATGCCGAGGCGACCGTGCCCAAACTCACCGTCATCACCCGCAAGGCCTATGGCGGCGCCTATGATGTGATGAGCTCGAAACATCTGCGCGGCGACGTCAATTACGCCTGGCCCACCGCCCAGATCGCCGTGATGGGCGCCAAGGGTGCCGCCGAGATCATCCACCGCGCCGATCTTGGCGATGCCGAGAAAATGGCCGGCCATGTCAAGGAATACGAAGACCGCTTCGCCAACCCCTTCATCGCCGC
>NZ_CAXBKN010000111.1:0-7742 GCF_963976135.1 uncultured Maricaulis sp. | reverse complement strand
CAGAAGCCTATCTCAGCTTCCTGGATACGTATTTGCGCGGCGAAGGCGAATAGGCGACAAGCCCGGGCGCGCCGCAACGGCGGCCCGGGCTGCGTCCACATTCGGTGGCACCGTCAATCCGGCAGCGGCCCCAGATCGGCGAGGCTCTGGGCTGAGTCCGCGCACCAGAAACACACACCATCCTGCGGTGCCAGTTCAAGCGCCCGGCGAAACTCCGCGATAGCGGCGGCATGATCGCCGGCTTGCCTGTAGCCGGTGGCCAGACTGTCGTGCAGGTTTCCATCGTCCGGGAAGAGTTCGGTATTGGCGCGCAGTACGGCGACAGCCCAGTCATACCGCTCTTCAGCCAACAGGCGGAAGCCGACGCGATTGAGCACCCAGGC
Organism: uncultured Maricaulis sp.; assembly: GCF_963976135.1. Classification (GTDB taxonomy): domain Bacteria; phylum Pseudomonadota; class Alphaproteobacteria; order Caulobacterales; family Maricaulaceae; genus Maricaulis. The sequence goes on along the minus strand of NZ_CAXBKN010000111.1, from coordinate 7,359 downwards.
CTCCTCGATCTCCTTGCCGGTTCGCGCCTCGATGTAGGGAATGAGCTGTGGCGCATCGCCGATATCATGCGAATTGACGAATTCGAGCGCCAGCCGGATCGCATAGGGCGGGATCGGTGCGGGCTCAAAGGCTGGATCGAAGATCATCCGGCCGACATCATAGCCCATGCGCTCAATCTCGCGGCTGGCCTCATTGGTCATATGAATGATGAGAATATCGTCCCGGATGTAGCGGTGGATGGACGCAAAGAAGATGGAATTTCCGCCATTATGGCTGAGCACCGGTGCTCCTGCCGGATTGCTTCCCACAGCCCAGCCATAGCCGTAATGAGTGAAACCCGGACTGGCCGGCGAGACCCTTGGCGAATGGGGCTCCTGGTAGAGCCGAAGGGAGGAAGGCGGCAGGATACGCCCTTGCTGCAGCGCCCGATGCCACCGCTCCATATCCGCGGGCGTGGAGTGGATGCCGCCATTGCCCAGCAAATGCCAGGAAACCGGCTCGTCCTGCCATCGGGTCAGGAATAAATGCCCCAGATCGGCCCGTTGCGGGTCGGCACGCCGGTAGTCATAGCCGCGCGCGGCCGTGTCCTCGCTCCACGCCAGCTGGCGCTGTCCGGTGTTGAGCATCCCGGCTGGTTCAAAGAGGGTCTGCCTCAGGAAAGTCTCGTAATCCTGCCCGGACACGTGCTCGATGATCGCAGCCAGCACGGAATAGCCCGCATTGGTATATTCATAACGCGTACCCGGCTGTGAGGTGAGCGGGCTCGCGAACACCATCGCCATGACCTGCTGCTCGGAAATGAAGGGACCGAAATCCGAACCGTCAAAGGCGCCGGTATCATCCGATATACCGGAGGAATGGCTCAGCAGCTGGTCAATCGTGATCGAAACCTTGTCGGCCGGCACATTGTCGAAATACCGGTCCAGCGTGTCGGTCAGCGCGATTTCACCGCGGTCGGCGAGGACGAGGATCGCCGCTGCGGTGAATTGCTTGGTGAGCGATCCGATATCGAAAATGCTGTTCTCACCAAAACCACGCCCCGCGGCGCGATCGGCGAGCCCATAATAGGCCTCGTAAATCCGCTCCCCGCCCCTCGAGACGATGATCGCGCCGGGGACGACGCCATTTTGTGCCGAGGCCGTGAAATAGCGATCAATGCGGGTGCCGAGTTGTTCAGTATCGATCACGGTCTGGGCCAAGCCCGGGCCGGGGAAAAGGGTCAGCGCAGCGCACACGAATGCAGCTGCGATTGCTCGCATTTCAAACATGGTCTTCTCCGAGATGGGTAAATCAGTTCGCCGCGCCGGGGCGGCGCTGGTTCATCGTCGGCGACGTGCGCCGGCAGGCACTATTTCCAGCGAAAGCTGATGAAGAAACAGCCGAGGCTGCCAAGCAGGAACATCAAGCCGGGCACGCCGAACCAGCGCAGCGGCGACTCGATGACAACCTGAGTGGAATCGACGGGTTCATAATATCGGCGCCCGCCCTCGACGGTCTCGTAGAAACCGTCACCGCGTGCCTCGCGCAGCGTGCGAAATTCCTCGTCCACACGCCCCATCATTTCGATTTGCCGGGCCCGCAAGGCCGTCTGCCCCTCGCCCCCGGATTCGATCACTGCGCCTTCCGGTCGCGCCGGGAGGGTGAGAATAGCGTAGATGTCCTGATGCTCTCCCTCGGCAATGACGCCGCGCGACTGGTAGAGATACGTCTCATAACTCACATCTTCAGCCAGCGAGGCAAGACCGATCGACGCGCCGCCGATGAAGAGGCATGCCAGGCCCGCAATCATCCAGCTGCGCGAGACTTGAACAGCCCGCCGCAGGATGGAATTCGCGGCGGCATGCAACGGTGCCACGTCGTGCAACTGGGCCATCTCAGCCGGGTCAAGCTGGCGTGCGATGTCGGCCGGGTCGAGCCCATAGGCCGATTGCAGGCGCGCGAAAACCTCCGCCGAGGGGTAGGACTTACCGGTTTCCAACTTTGACAGATAGGATTGCTCGATCTGGACCTTCAGTGCCGCCTCGGGCTGGGTCCAGCCGCGGCCCTCCCGAACGCGCTTGAGGTAATCTCCGAATTTCATCTTGACCGTCGCCTTTCATCACATGCCCGGGACACATCGCCCTGATCTGTCGCAGTCTTTGAAAGTCATGTCGGGAATGCCAGATGAATATCGCCGAATATCAGGAAAGCCGCAGGAATATTCTTCTGAATCTGGTGCAAAAACCGGACATGGCGGGACTTCGACCGCGCTCAGAGGGGAGCTGCCATCCGCAATGCCGCAATCCGCGCCACCGACTGGTCGATGCGCGCTTCGGTGAAGCGGCCCTCGACAATGGCTTCGATCACCCAGTCGACAATGCGCTGCGGCAGCTCCGGATCGGGTGCGGCCGAATTGGACAGCATGATGATGTCATTGCCGGCCTCGATCGAGCGCAGCACAGCTTCGCGCTGGCTGTAATTCTCGCGGATCGCGGCCATGTCGAGATCATCGGTCATCACGGCACCGGTAAAGCCCATCTGGCCCCGCAGCAGACCCTCGATCACCGGCGCCGAGAAAGTCACCGGCACATCGGCCGGGTCGAGCCCGCGCTGGGTCAGATGGCCACCCATGATGAGGCGCGCCTGACCGGCCTCGATCAGGCGGCGGAAGGGGTCGAGCTCGGCATCTGTCCAGGTCTCGGTGATGTCGACAAAACCGGCATGGCTATCGCCGCGCGAATGTCCGTGGCCGGGGAAATGCTTGATCGCACAGACGGCGCCGGCCTCGCGATAGGCATCGATGAAAGCGCTGGCATAGGCGGCGACCGTGACGCCATCATCGCCATAGGCGCGGCCATGACGGCCGATGACGGCATTGTCCGGGTCATTGAGATCGGCGACCGGTGCCAGATTCATGTTGAAGCCGGCAGCGCGGAATTCCTGCGCGGCGGCGGCGTAGACCGCATGCGCGGCCTCGGCATCGCCGGCCTGCGCCACCAGAAGTGCGCGCGGCACAGCACCATAGCCCAGATCACGGGACAGGCGCTGAACCACTCCACCTTCCTGGTCGACCGCCATCCAGGCACTGGGCGCAATCGCCCTGAAGCGAGCCGTCAGACCTTCAACGCCTTCGCGCGAACGCACATTATGGCGCAGGAAAAGCACGCCGCCGATACGGCCCTCGCCCAGATGACCGGCGATCTGGTCAGCGCCTTCGGTGTCCACCGTCGAACCGATAAATCCGAGCAGCAGCATCTGGCCGATCCGCTGGTCCAGGCTCATCCCGTCGGCCATCGCGAAGGATGCCGGCATCAGGCTCATGCCGGCTGTGGCGGCCGCCCAGCGCAGGACGCTGCGGCGGTCCGGGCCACCAAGGGGGTGCGTCATCAGTCTCTCCAGAGCCAAACAGGTCTGCTGGCACCATGCAAAGCCGGGGCCGCTCGCGCAAGCGGGCATCACGCCTGCATTGCGAAAAGGTCACACGGCAGCAAGGCTGGAGCCGGACGGGCTCGGGCAGTCTTGTCTCAGCCGTTCTTTTCACGATCAACGGCCCCTTTAGTAACTGGGCGCGGCACCTGACCGGTGTTGCGCCCTCTTTCGTTCCGGCCGCGCAGCCTTTCCAAAAGTTCAGCCCGGAGCCAAGGCGTGGTAACACAGCGCGGCGCAGTATGAAGGCGAGATTCGATGAAAGGGACATTTCATGAAGACCATCCTGCTTGCCACTGCGGCAATCACCCTGGCCGGAACGGCCGCCTGGGCGATTGACGACGACAGCCGCCACACCCGCCTGCGCGTCAATGGCGACAGAGCCGCCGACGCCCCCGCGACCATGATTGAAATCCGCGGCGAGGATGGCGAACGCACCATCCACATCCAGGGCGATGCCCCCGCGACCCGTCTGACCGTCAACGGCCAGACCGTGGTGATCGATGGTGACAGCGTCATGATCGATGGCCAGCGGGTCGAGACCGAGGGAAGCGGTGTCATCATCGTCGAGGGCGACGAGATCCAGGTCCTGCGCGATGGCGATTTCAATCGCTTCAATGGCCGTTTTGCACGCCACATGGCCGAGCGGGCCGAGCACACCGCGCGCATGGCCGAGGGCATGCATGATTTCCGCTTTGAATTTGATTCCGAAGGCATGCGTACCGAGGTCCTCGACTCACTCACCGCCGCGCTCGCGGGGCTGGATTCCGAAACCTTCCGCACCGGCAATTCGAGCGACTGGGACGACCTGTCGGAGGCCGAACGCCAGGAGGTGAACGCCGCCCTTGAGGATGCGCGCGCGGAAATTCGCGAGGCCATGCGTGAAATGGAAGTCGAAATGCGCGAGGCCCGCGACGAAGGGCGCCGGGTTCGCGTCGAGCTAATGCATGAAGCCCGTCGCGATGAAGCCCGCGCCGAGCGCGATGAAATGCGCAGCCACCGTGATCACGCCCGTGCCGAACGCGATGCGGAGCGGGCCGCCCGTGACGAGATCCGGGCCGCGCGCAATGAAGCGCGCGAACTGGCCCGCGAAGCGCGCAACGAGGCCCGCATCGCGCGGCACGATGTGATGCGCTGGGAAACGACCGGCGATGGTGATGTGCACCAGGAGCAAAGCGTCCGCATCGAGCGCTATGATGACGGACGGCGCCAGGTCTGGGTTGATGGCGAGGAGCAGACCGGCGACAGCCTGGTTGACTGGCTCAACCGGATCGAGGCCGAACGGCTCTCCGGCGGCCCCGCCGGCCGCCACCGCGAGCGGCGCATCGTGCGCTTCGACCGTGATGACGGCAGCAGCCATGAGGTCGATCTGACCGGGCGGCAGGTGATTGTCCTGCGCAGTGATGATGATGACGGCGCCCGCCGCGTGTTCGAATTCGAGTTCGAGACTGACGAGCTTGATGACGAGAACTAGGCAGCCAGCCACTCGCGTTTTGATTTGTGACAAGGCCGGCGCAAGCCGGCCTTTCCGTCTGCGCCAGGCCGGAAAATGCCCAAAAAGGCGGGGCTGGCCAAAGCCAGCCCCGAAATTTGCGGTTGGTCGATAAAGGACGTTTCTCCCCGAAACGCCAAGGACTAGACGGTCAGGCCCGGTCCAGATGCGACGTTGACGTAGACGTCATGCGAGGTCAAGCCTAGTGATCGCAATCTGCGACAGACTGATTATTTATCAACAGCTCAAACCATCTTGTCGTCGCGTCTCGCAACGACACGTACCGCTTCGATCCAGGCATCGGATGCAACCGTCATCTGGGCCGGCTGCTCCTCGCGCCATTCCTTGTTATCGCTGATTTCCGCGGCCAGCCGGGCGCCGAGCTTGAGATCCTTGATCGTCACGAGGCCCTGTTCGCGCTCGTCCGAGCCAATGATCACCGCTGCGACAGCACCGCGGCGGTCGGCATATTTCATCTGCTTGCCCATATTGCCATTGCCGGCAAAGGCTTCGGCGCGGAATCCGGCGGCGCGCAGCTCGGACGCCATGGCGAGATAGCGCGCCGACTGATCCTTCTCCGCCGCGATCACGATCACCAGTGGACGTTCCTGCCCGGCACCCACCCGGCCGAGCGCTGCGAGCGCGGCGGCAAAGCGGCTGACACCAAAGGAAAACCCGGTCGCCGGAACGGCCTGGCCGGTGAAGCGGGCAACGAGATCATCATAACGGCCACCGCCGCCGACCGAACCAAACTGGATCGGCTTGCCATCGTCATAATGCGCGGTGGCGAGCAATTCGGCCTCATAGACCGGGCCGGTGTAATAGCCCAGACCGCGCACGACGGAGGGGTCGAAGACGGCGCGGCTATCGCCGACACCGATGGCGCAGAGGACCTTGTCGATCTCGCCCAGCGCAGCCAGACCCAGGCGGCCCGCTTCCGATTGCCCGACCAGGGGTTCGAGCCGCCCGATCACGTCGGTACGGCTGCCGCCACTGGAATCGAGGAAGGCCAATATCGTCTCGACACCCTTGAGGTCGAGCCCGGCGCCCTGGGTGAAATCACCCGACTCATCCTTGCGTCCGGCACCGAGCAGATCGGCGACACCGTCCCGGCCCAGCCGGTCCAGCTTGTCGGCAGCACGCAACACGCGCATGCGGCGTTCCGGATCGCTGGCCCCGATTGTCTCCAGCACACCATCGAGTATGCGCCGGTCATTGACCCGGATCAGATACTCGCCATCGGCCAGGCCAACGGCGCGCATCACTTCGGCCGACAGGGCGATCATCTCGGCGTCAGCAGCCGGTCCGGGCGCGCCAACCGTATCGGCATCGCACTGGACGAACTGACGGAAACGGCCCGGGCCGGGCTTTTCATTGCGCCAGACATCGCCGGACTGATAGCGGCGATAGGGCTTGTTCAGATCCTGGAAATTTTCGGCGACGAAGCGCGCCAGCGGCGCGGTGTGGTCATAGCGCAGCGACAGCCATTGGCCATCATCATCCTCGAGCGCGAACACGCCCTCATTGGGACGATCCTCGTCGGGCAGGTGTTTGCCGAGCGCGTCGGCGAATTCGAAAGCCGGTGTCTGCAGGGGCTCGAAACCCCAGTCATCATAGATCCGGCTGGCTGTGTCGACGAGGTGACGTTCGGCACGCAGGACCGAACCGCTGCGATCTTCAAAACCGCGCGGGCGGCGGGCCTTGGGACGAAAGGGTTTCTTCGCGCTCATGGACGTCTCCGGCTTGATCATTGGGCGACCGGGCCCTGTAAAGCAGGCAAACGGCCGCGTGTCTGCGGTCTTCAATATCGAACCGGTCCCTGCGGACCAGTTTTTTCACCAGTTCGGCAGTGTTTGGCGCCCCCGTTCATCGGCGGTCAAGCTGTTCCTGCTAAGGTTCACACTGATCGTCCGCCACCGGAAGGCCAGTCATGCGCCACATCCTGCCCGCCCTCGCCGCCACGCTCTGCCTCAGCACAACGGCCCTCGCCGGACCAGGTGCCGATCTCGCCGAATCCGCGCGCCAGATCGCCAGCCAGGCCCGGGAGCGCGCCGATTATGCAGCGGCCCGGCCGGCCGCACCGGCTGCCGGGATCGAGCTTGGCGACCCGCTGCAATACGCGCTCGACCAGTTCTCCGCCGACGCGATGCGCCTGAGCCGCGCCATTGATGCGGCCGGCGGTCCGGTCGATTTGCGCTGCATCTTCCGCGGCATGTCCGGCGACGCGGCCCGCCGGCTGGAAGCGCTCAACGCGGCTGAAACATCCGCCGACCAGGCGCGCATCTATCACGAGATTTCCGCGCTGATGCACGATGCCGCCGAGATCGCACCGGCCGCCGATGGCGAAGCCCTGCCCGACACGATGGGCCCGCCAGGCACCTGCCCGGCAGCGCCCGACTGACGCCGCCTAGCCCGCCGCCTCGGCCAGGGCATTGATGATGATATCGCGCGTCAGCACCGA
>NZ_CAXBKN010000110.1:0-7742 GCF_963976135.1 uncultured Maricaulis sp. | reverse complement strand
GATCCGGCAGCGACCGGCGCCTATGCCCTGCCGACACTGCGCACGCTGATCGACAGCAATATCCCGATGCTCGGCATCTGTCTGGGCCATCAAATGCTCGCCCTCGCCCTGGGTGGCCGCACCGTGAAAATGCCGCAGGGCCATCACGGCGCCAATCACCCGGTCAAGAATCACGAGACCGGCCAGGTCGAGATCGTGTCGATGAATCACGGCTTCGCGGTTGATGGTGCCAGCCTGCCCGAGGACGCAGTCGAGACCCATGTCTCGTTGTTTGACGGCAGTAATTGCGGCTTCCGCCTGACCGGCAAACCGGTCGAGGCCGTCCAGCACCATCCGGAAGCCTCCCCGGGGCCGCAGGACAGTTTCGGCGTCTTTACCCGCTTTGTCGGCTCACTGAAGGTCAGCGAACCGGCCTGACCCCCTTCCCCTGCGGCCAAATCACGGCAAGATGGCGCGATGCTCAACCGTCGCACCCTTCTTGCTGCCTCCGCCGCTTCCGGACTCGCCGCCTGCGCCCGCACCGGCACGCCGGCCGGCATGCTGCGCGTCGCGATCGAGACCCTGCCGGACAGCCTTGACCCGGCGCTCGGCGAATTCGCTTCGGCGGCGCTGGTCTACAAGCAGATCCATGCCGGCCTCACCGACTATGCCGCCGACGGGAGCGTCGCCCCCGGCATAGCGACCCGCTGGCGCGTCGCGCCTGACGGGCTGAGCTGGGTGTTCACTCTGCGCCAGGATGCGCGCTGGTCTGACGGGCACTCCCTGACAGCGCAGGATGTCGTCTGGTCGGCCCGGCGTCTGGTCGACCCTGAGCAGAGCTTTGCCAATCTGGGCGATTTCTTCGCCGTCGCGAATGCCCGCGCCGTCCTGGCCGGGGAGATGCCGCCTGAAGCGATGGGCGTCACCGCCCTGGACGATCACACCCTCGAAGTCCGGCTCGACACACCGCTGGGACTCCTGCCGACACTGATGCGTGAATTCTACCCCTTTCCGCGCCACGCTATCGAAGCCCATGGCCGAGACTGGGTCCGCCCGGAAAACATCGTCACCGCCGGCGCCTATACCGTCACGGCCGCCAGCCAGATGAGCCTCGATCTGGCCAAGAACCCGCATTTTGCCGGCGCCGCTGGCGTCGCGATCGAACGTATCCGCATCGACGCCGTGCGCGATGCCGGCACCCGCACGCGCATGTTCCGGGCCGGCGAATATGATCTCGCCGAAAAGCCGCCGGGCAATCAGATCGGCTATTGGCGCGAGCGCCTGGGGGAAAGGTTCCGCAGTTTCGACGCGCCGATCCTGCGTTACCTGAAGGTCAATCATGCCCGCCCGGCGCTGGTGGCACCCGCGACACGCCAGGCGCTGTCCGCCGCCATTGATCGCGGTTTCATCGCGGCGAATTTCTTCGACAATACGGCGCGCGCCACCCACCGCGTGATCCCGCAGGAAGATGAGCCCCTCGATCCGGTCGATCTGCACGGCTCGCGTCTGCGCCCGACGATTGATCGCGAATTGCCCGACCGCGTGGAAATCCGCACCGTTCCCGGTGTCAGCGAACAGATCGCCATCGCCATCGCCGATGACTGGCAACGGGTCGGCGTCGAGGCGGAGCTCCTGGTGAGCTATCCAACCGATCTTTACCAGGCCATCGATAGTGGCGATTTCGACATAGCTGTCGCCAGCTTCAATCGCGGGCTCAAATCCGATCCGTTTTTCATGCTCGATCCGTTCGCGCCGAGCGGATTTGCGGCCAATTTCAACTGGGACAGTCCTGATTTCGCAACCGCAATGGAAATGGCCCGGCGCGAGAGCGATCCGGTGGTCCGCGCCATCGCCTATCGCGAAGCCGAGCGCATCCTGCTCGCCGACCAGGCCGTCATCCCGCTTCTGCATGAGCGCGCGCACTGGCTGGTCAGCAACCGGGTCACGGGCACACGATCTGATGTGCAACCGATGTTGTGGCGCGATCTCGGCCTGGCAGACGCCTGACCGGGATCTGCCGTCAACGGATTACATGTGAAGCCTCATATAAAGTCTCGCCATGGCGGCGATTCCCGGTTAGGAACCCGCTTCAGCACTAAATCATTCCGTCCACCCGGCGCTGCCACCCGCAGCGGCAGGCCGGACGCGCGCGCACGTGAGACTGGAAACCCATGCCCAAACGCACCGACATCAAATCCATCCTGATCATTGGCGCAGGTCCGATCGTCATCGGCCAGGCCTGCGAATTCGATTATTCCGGGGTGCAGGCGGTGAAGGCGTTGAAGGCCGAGGGCTACCGGGTGATCCTGGTCAATTCCAACCCGGCGACGATCATGACCGATCCGGAGCTCGCCGACGCGACCTATATTGAACCCATCACGCCGGAAATGGTCACCAAGGTGATCGAGATCGAGCGCCCTGATGCCCTGCTGCCAACCATGGGCGGCCAGACAGCGCTCAATTGTGCCCTTGAGCTCGACCGGCGCGGCGTGCTGGATCTGTTCAAGGTCGAGATGATCGGCGCCAAGGCCGATGTCATCGATAAGGCCGAGAACCGCCAGCGCTTCCGCACCGCCATGGAAAAGATCGGCCTGGAGAGCCCGCGCTCGGCCGTCGTGCATACCATGGAGGAGGCCGAGGCGGCGATGATCGAGATCGGTCTGCCGACCATTATCCGCCCCTCCTTCACGCTCGGTGGCACGGGCGGTGGCATTGCCTATAATGTCGAGGAATTCCGCCTGATCTGCCAGAGCGGGCTCGATGCCTCGCCGGTCGATGAAATCCTTGTCGAGGAGAGCATTGTCGGCTGGAAAGAGTTTGAGATGGAAGTCGTCCGCGACAAGGCGGATAATTGCATCATCATCTGCTCGATCGAGAATATCGACCCGATGGGCGTGCATACCGGCGATTCCATCACCGTCGCCCCGGCCATGACCCTGACCGACAAGGAATACCAGATCATGCGCTCGGCCTCGATCGCCGTGCTGCGCGAAATCGGTGTCGAGACCGGCGGCTCCAATGTCCAGTTCGCGGTCAATCCGGCCGATGGGCGCATGGTCGTCATCGAGATGAATCCGCGCGTTTCACGCTCCTCGGCCCTGGCCTCGAAGGCGACCGGTTTCCCGATCGCCAAGGTCGCTGCCAAGCTGGCGGTCGGCTATACGCTCGACGAAATCGACAATGACATCACCCGCGGCGCGACCCCGGCCAGTTTCGAACCGACCATCGATTATGTCGTCACCAAGATCCCGCGCTTTGCCTTCGAGAAATATCCCGGTGCCGAGGCGACGCTCTCGACCTCGATGAAATCGGTCGGCGAAGCGATGGCGATCGGTCGCACCTTCCAGGAAAGCATGCAAAAAGCCCTGCGTTCGCTGGAAACCGGCCTGTCGGGCTTTGACGATATGGCCCTGCCCGGCGTTGAAGAAGCCGTCGACGAGACGGCCCGCAAACAGGCCGTTCGCGCGGCACTCGCGATCGCGAGCCCGGACCGGCTGCTGGTGATCGCCCAGGCTTTCCGCGAGGGGTTGTCGCTGGAAGAGATCCGCGCCACCTCGCTATACGAACCCTGGTTCCTGCGCCAGATCGAAGAAATCGTGCTGGTCGAGGGCGACATCTCGACGCTCGGTCTTCCGGCCGATGCCACCGCCTTCCGCGCCCTCAAGGCGATGGGCTTCTCCGATGCGCGCCTGGCGCAATTGACCAATCAGGACGAGGCCGCCGTGCGCCGCGCCCGCCGCGCGCTGGGCGTGCGCCCCGTCTTCAAGCGCGTCGACACCTGCGCCGCCGAATTCGCCTCGCCGACACCCTATATGTATTCCTGCTACGAAACGCCGGCCTTTGATGGCAGCGTCGAATGCGAGTCCGAACCGACCGGACGCAAAAAGGCGATCATCCTCGGTGGCGGACCCAACCGGATCGGCCAGGGCATCGAATTCGATTATTGCTGCTGCCACGCCGCCTTTGCCTTCGCCGACATGGATATCGAGTCCATCATGGTGAACTGCAATCCGGAAACCGTCTCGACCGATTACGACACCGCCGACCGCCTCTATTTCGAGCCGCTGACGATCGAGGACACGCTCGAACTGATCGAGACCGAGCGCTCGAATGGCACCCTGCTGGGCGTTGTGGTTCAGTATGGCGGCCAGACCCCGCTCAAGCTGGCCAGCGAACTGGAAGCGGAAGGCGTGCCGATCCTCGGCACTGCGCCGGACGCGATCGATCTCGCCGAGGACCGCGAGCGCTTCAAGGAATTGCTCAACCAGCTCGATCTGCGCCAGCCGCCCAATGTGATCGTCCATTCCGAGGACGAAGCGCGCGCCGCAGCCGAAAAGCTTGGCTTTCCGCTCGTGCTACGCCCCTCCTATGTGCTCGGCGGCCGCGCGATGGAAATCATCCGCGAGACCGACAGCCTGGAACGCTATCTGCGCGATGCCGTCAATGTCTCGGGCAAGTCCCCGCTCCTGCTCGACCGCTACCTGACCGATGCCGATGAAGTCGATGTCGATGCGATCTGCGATGGCGAGACGGTCTGGGTTGCCGGCGTGATGCAGCATATCGAGGAAGCCGGCGTGCATTCCGGCGACAGTGCCTGCTCCTTGCCGCCCTATTCGCTGTCGGCCGGGATGATCGCCGAACTCAAGCGCCAGACCGTCGCCATGGCGATGGCGATCGGCGTCAAGGGACTGATGAACGTCCAGTTCGCGGTCAAGGATGGCGATATCTTCGTGCTCGAAGTCAATCCGCGCGCCTCGCGCACCGTGCCCTTCGTCGCCAAGGCGATCGGACTGCCCGTTGCCAAGCTGGCCGCCAAGGTGATGGCCGGCGCGCGTCTGGCCGATTTCAAGCTGAAGGATCCGGCACCAAAACATGTCTCCGTCAAGGAAGCCGTGATGCCGTTTGCGCGCTTCCCCGGCGTCGATCCGGTGCTCGGGCCCGAAATGCGCTCGACCGGTGAGGTCATGGGCATCGACACCACGTTCGAAGCCGCCTTCGCCAAGGCCGAACTCGGCGCCGGCATTCACCTGCCGCGCAAGGGCAGTGTCTTCATCTCGCTGCGCGAGGGGGACAAGGCAGCGATGATCGAACCGGCGCGCGTGCTGGCCATGCTCGGCTTCAAGATCCTGGCCACCGGCGGCACGGCGAAGACCTTCGCCGATGCGGGCGTTCCGGTGACGCGAGTCAACAAGGTGTTCGAAGGCCGGCCCCACATTGTCGATCTGATGAAGAATGGCGAGGTACAGCTGATCTTCAACACCACCGAGGGCCGGCAATCGCATCTCGACAGCTATTCGATCCGGCGCAGCGCGCTGGAGGCGAAAATTCCTTGCTACACAACCGCTTCGGCTGCCCGCGCCGCGATCATGTCGATGCGGCGAATTGAGGAAGGCGCGCTCGAACCGCGTGCTCTGCAGACCTACTCTTGATGGTATGCAGCTCTGGCGCTAGCCTATTTTTATTTCCCGTAGTTAAGTGGTCGCATGAACAAGATCCCTATGACCGTCGCAGGGCAAAAAGCCCTCGACGAAGAACTGAGACGTCTCAAAAGTGAAGAACGCCCGGCGGTGATCGCGGCGATTTCCGAGGCACGTGAGCATGGCGATCTCTCCGAGAACGCCGAATATCACGCGGCCAAGGAGCGCCAGGGCTATATCGAGGGCCGAGTGCAGGAGCTTGAGGACAAGCTCGCGCGCGCCCAGGTTATCGATGTCACCAAGATGGGCGGCGCCACCGTCAAATTCGGCGCCACCGTCACCGTGCTCGACGAAGACACTGAAGAGCAGGCGACCTATCAGATCGTCGGCGAGGACGAGGCCGATGTGCATGCGGGCAAGATCTCGATCTCCTCGCCGATCGCGCGCGCCATGATCAACAAGGAAGTCGGCGATGTCGCCGAGGTCAATGCGCCCGGCGGGCTGAAATCCTATGAGATCATGAAAGTCGAGTGGGGCTGAGCCCCTCGACAGCCAGGCAATGAAAAGCGGCCGGGGCGATGCTCCGGCCGTTTTCGTTTGCTAGCGAATGACCGGCCTGCGTCAGCGCAGCCCTGTCAGGTAATCGGCCGGGTCGACGCGTTCGCCTTCATGGCGAACCTCAACATGCAAATGCGGGCCGGTCGCGATGCCGGTCTGGCCGACCGTACCCAGAACACTACCGATCGACAGGACTTCTCCGGGTTCGACGGCAAGAGAAGACATATGGGCGTACAGCGTCGACCAGCCATCGCCATGATCCACCACCACCGTATTGCCCCAGTTATCGGAGCCTTCAAACCCCATTTCAGCGTGTGTGACGACGCCGGCGGCGGGCACATGGATATCAGTGCCCTCCGGAGCACCGATGTCTGTACCGCCATGGAACCTATTCGCCCCCAGCGGTCGGCTCGGCCGTTGACCGAAACCGCTAGTCACGCGGCCTTCGAGAACCCGATGGACGAAGTCGACCTGACCGCTTGCCATGTCCACCCGGACCCGCCCCTCGGCGATCGTCTTGCCGGGCCCCTCGGTTCCCGGCACCGGATGTTGAACCGTGATTGTGTCGGCTATCACGCGCATCTCCGTCTGAGGCGCGATCTGTTCAACCGGCGCGCTGACCACGCGCCGCGGCGTCACCGTGGCCTGGGCGCAAGCGACAGGAATGGCGAGAATCAGTACGGCGCCCGCGGTGAGAAGGGAGTGTCTGACGGTCTGGCCGCCGGAAAGAATGGCTTTGATACGCATTTCCCTTTGTCTCCTGTTGTAAGGACCGAAGGCAGAGACGGGCTGGGCCGAGCTCCGCATGGTTTCAATCAAAGTCGCCGCATAGGCCTTGCACTGGGTGCGTCCGAGCGCCTGGATGGCGTCGGAGTCGCAGGCGATTTCGCGGGCGGCATCCAGTTCGCGTTCGACCTGGCGCAGCGGCCAGTTGAACCAGAGCGCGATGGTGAGCGCCGAGCCGAGCAAACGGTCGCGCTCATCGCCGCGGCGCAGATGACAGAGCTCATGGACCAGGGCGTGGCGTGCCAGTTCCGGCGTCTGCAGCAGGCGCTCAGGCGCGACAATCACCCCGCGCCAGCCGGTCAGGAAGGGCGAGGCAGCGCTGGAACAAAGGCGCAATTCCGGCGCCGGCAGGGCCAGTTTCCCGGCCTCGCGATCCAGCAGAATACGTTCAGACGCGTCGGCGATCCGGCTGCGTGCCAGCAGCCGGCGACGATGATGATGGCGCCGCAGGGCCAACAGCAGCGAGGCGATCAGGCCGATGGCATAGACAGCCGCCAGCTGGATTTCCAGCGATGGCAGTGTCAGGGCAGCGGGTGTGGCAGTCAGGGCGTCGCGCACCGGAACCGCGGCAGGCAGGTCCAACGCCGTTTCATCGATGAATTCGAGCGCCGGCATGGGCGGCAGGGTTTGCGGGATCGCATACAGCAAAGGGGTCAGCAATAGCGGCAAGATCGCCACCAGGCGCGCGCTGCGCCACAAGGCGGGGGATGATTGCCCGGTGCGGGCCTGCAGGGCCAGACCGGCCAGCCAGGCCAAGCCGGCCGCCGGCAGGGTGAGCGCGGCCCCGATCAGCAGGGCTGTGAGGAAACCACTCATGCCTCGCCCTCCCCCGGTTCATCCGCCCCGGCCTCGGCCTCGAGCAGACGCGTCAGGGCTGCAGCTTCCTCCTCGGAGAAGAGACGGCTGCCGGCGAAGGCCGTGGCCGGGAGCGGGCCGTCGAGATCGAGCACATTGGCCGCGAAATCGCGGATCATCTGCCCCATCAGCGCCACCTTGCCGACC
>NZ_CAXBKN010000109.1:0-7753 GCF_963976135.1 uncultured Maricaulis sp. | reverse complement strand
TAGGGCGCCGCCTCGACCGACTGGAACAGGCCGGCGAGGGCATAGGGATCGGTGGCCAGCCAGGCATCGAGCGCGGCGCGGCTCTCCATCTCGACGATCAGTAGCGAGCCGGCCGGTTTGTCGTCACTGCCGAGCCAGGGGCCGGCGGCCTTGATGGCGGGGCCGGCGGCGGTCAGCCAGTCGAGATGGGCCGGGCGGCTGGCGAGGCGGATATCGAGGGCACCGGGTTTGTCGGTGGCGTGGACCATGAAAAGCATCAGGCGGATTCCAGCGTGAAGGGGCGGGCGAGCAGGGCTTCGATGGCGTTTTCGACGCTGGTGCGGCCGGCGAGAATATCGTCGACGGCTTCGCAGATCGGCATCTCGACGCCGCGTCGTTTCGCCAGCGCAACGACGGCCGGCGCGCTGGCCACGCCTTCGGTGACCGAGCGGCGGCTGCCGAGAATATCGTCCAGATGCACGCCGCGCCCCAGCGCCAGGCCGCAGGACATATTGCGCGATTGCGGCGAGGAACAGGTCAGCACCAGATCGCCCAGACCACACAGGCCGGCGAGGGTTTCGCGTTTCGCGCCGAGCGCCAGCGCCAGCCGCGTCATCTCGGCGAAACCGCGCGCGATCAGGGCCGCATGCGCCGATTTGCCCAGGCCGCGCCCCTCGACAATGCCGCAACCGATCGCCAGCACATTCTTCACCGCGCCGCCGATTTCCGCGCCGGTCAGATCGGTCGCGAGATAGGGGCGGAAGCGCGGCGTGCCGAGCGCCTCGATCAGGGCCGCGCCGGTTTTCTCGTCCTTGCAGGCCAGGGTCACGGCCGTCGGCAGGCCCTGGGCGGTATCGATGGCAAAGCTCGGGCCCGACAGGACGGCGGGGATGGCGGACGGAATGGTCTCGGCCAGCACCTGGGTCATCATCGACAGGCTCGATTGCTCAATCCCCTTGGCGCAGAGGATGATCGGCAGGCCGCGCCGGGCGAAGGGGGCGAATTTTTCCAGCGTGCCGCGCAAATGCTGCGCCGGCGCCACCGCCAGCACCGCGTCGCAGACATCGAGATCGGCCATCGCCGTGACCGCCGCGATATTCGGCTCCAGCGCCACGCCGGGCAGGAAGATCGTGTTCTCATGCTTGTTATTGATCACATCGGCGACATCCTGCTCGAAGGACCAGATCAATACATCGCGGCCGGCCTTGGCCGCCGTCTGCGCCAGCGCCGTGCCCCAGGCCCCGGCCCCGATCACGCCAATCGTCTGAAAATCTGTCACGCCTTTGGTCCTTTTCGTCCCGAGCCGATCACGGGGTCCAATCTGGCCGAGAGTGCGTCCAAAGGCCAGCGCGCCCGTGCGGGCGCATCGAGGCCATCGATTTCACCGCGCGCGAGATGTTCCAGACCGGCCAGCGCGATCATTGCCGCATTATCGGTGCACCAGCGCATCGGCGGTGCGATCAGGCGGAAGCCTTCCTCGCGCGCCGCCGCCTCGAGCATTTTTCGCACCGTCTGATTGGCCGCGACACCGCCGGCGACGACAAAAGGCAATGGACGGTCAGCTTGCGGGTAGCCAGCGGCAAACTCGCGCATGGCCCGCCGTGACCTTGCAGCAAGGGTATGGGCGATCGCCGTCTGCACGGACGCCGCAAGGTCGGCGCGGTCCTGATCGGAGGGATTTTCGAGACTGTCCCAGATCTGACGCGCCGCCGTTTTCAGCCCGGCAAAGGAAAAATCACAACCGGGACGGCCCTTTAGCGGATTGGGCAGGTCGAAGCGTTTGGCATTGCCACTGGCGGCACAGCGTTCCAGCGCCGGACCACCGGGAAAACCCAGCCCCATCACCTTCGCCGTCTTGTCAAACGCCTCCCCGGCCGCATCATCCAGGGTCGATCCCAGACGCCGGTAGATCCCGAAATCTTCCACACAAATCAATTGCGTATGCCCGCCAGACACCAGCAGGAGCAGATAGGGGAAGTCGAGATTTTCACTCAGCCGCGGCGACAGCGCATGGCCTTCCAGATGATTGACCGCAATCAAGGGCTTGCCCGACCCCAGCGCCATCCCCTTCGCCGTCATCAAAGCTGCCATGACCCCGCCGATAAGTCCCGGTCCGGAGGTCGCGGCAATGCCGTCAATCTCAGCCAGTGTCAGCCCCGCCTCCTGCAAGGCCTGTTCGGCCAGCCCTGACATGGCTTCCGCATGCGCCCGCGCGGCAATCTCCGGCACGACGCCGCCAAATGGCGCATGGGCTTCGGTCTGGCCGAGGATAAGGTCGGACAAGACCTCGATCTCGCCTGTGGCGGATCGGCGCAGCACGGCCGCTGCCGTCTCGTCACAGCTTGATTCAAGCCCGAGCACGGTCAGTGTGCCGTCTTGCGCTAAGGGGGATGGCGAGGCTAAGTCCATGTCTGTTCGATAACCTCACCGCCGGGATCCCGCAACGTGCCGCTACCGTCCAAGCCCATGCCCATCGCCACCCGGCGCTCCCCCCTCGCCCTTGTCCAGGCCCGCGACGTCCAGGCGCGACTGGCCCGGCTGCACGGTGTCGAGGACGAGATGCGCGATACCGTCTTCCCGATCCTCGGCCTGCTGAGCACCGGCGACCAGATCCAGGACCGCGCCCTGATCGAGGCCGGCGGAAAGGGCCTGTTCACGAAGGAAATCGACGAGGCCCTGCTCGAGCGCCGCGCCGCCTTTGCCGTGCACTCGATGAAGGATGTCCAGACCGAATTGCCAGACGACATTGAGCTGGGCGCGATTCTCGAACGCGAGGATGCCCGCGACATGCTGCTGGCCCGCGGCGGCGAAACCCGGCTCGCGGATCTGCCGCAGGGCGTTGTCATCGGCACGGCCAGCCTGCGCCGCCAGGCCCAGGCTCTGTATCAGCGGCCCGACCTTTCTGTCGTGGTGCTGCGCGGCAATGTCGATACCCGGCTGGGCCGGCTCGCCTCCGGTGAGATCTATGCCACATTCCTCGCCCGCGCCGGCCTCAACCGGCTCGGCCGCAAGGAGGCTCAAGCCGAACCCCTGGCCCTGTCGGAAATGCTTCCCGCTGCCGCCCAGGGCGCTGTCGGCGTAGCGATTCGCAGCGATGATGACCGCGCCCGCGAACTGCTAATACCGCTCAACCACCGCGAAACCGAACTCACCACCCTGGCCGAACGCGCCTTCCTGGCAAGGCTTGACGGCTCCTGCCGCACCCCGATCGCGGCGCATGTGAATATCGAATCAATGGACTTCACCGGCGAAGTTTTGACTCCTGATGGCCAGGTCCGCTGGCGAAAACAGATGCGATTCGACATGAAAACAGCCACCAGAACGAGCGCTATTGCCGCCGGCCAGTCATTGGGTCAGGCGGTCAGGGATGCGGCCGGCGACCAACTCGCCGCGGCGCTGGCCAACGCATGACCGTGTTGGTCACACGTGGCTGGCCTGGAGCCGGGCGCACCGCAGAGGGTCTGCGGGCGCGCGGTATTGACCCGATCATGGCGCCCGTGCTGGACATTAGTTTCCGCGCCCGGATTGATGTTGATCTGTCCGATGTCCAGGCCCTGGCCTTTACCAGCAGCAATGGTGTCCGGGCCTGGGGCCCGCGGCGGCCGGAGCGCGATTTCCCGGTTTTCGCTGTCGGCGGCAGCACCGCCTCCGACGCCCGCAAGCTCGGCTTCCGCAAGGTGTATTCCGCCGATGGCGATGTGCATGATCTGGCTGCCCTCATCAAACGCAAGCTGAAGCCTGAAGCCGGCACAATTCTGCACGTGCGCGGCATCCAGGTGGCCGGCAATCTTTCCGGCGAGCTGAAGGCGGCCGGTTTCCGGGTCCGCGATGCGATCGGCTATGGCGCAGTTGCCGTCGACGCCCTGCGCGAGGACGCGATTGCGGCCATCCTGTGCGGCGCCCCGGTTTCCGTACTGATCCATTCGGCCCGCGGCGCCAAGACTTTCCTCGATCTGGCGCGAAAATTCGGATTGCAGGCCTGGCTGAAGTCGGTGACCGCCTATGGCATCAGCGCCAATGCCTTGAAGCCACTGGAAAACGCCGGCTTTGCCAAGCTTGTCACCGCGGCGCAGCCGAATGAGGACGCCCTGCTCGACCTGCTGGTTCATCCCATGGAACTGGCGCCGCTGGGCGACGCATCATAAGGTGCGAGAAACCTAGCTGAATCGCGTATTGAGATGGCCGATCCCAAGCAGACTCCCGATCCCGAACCTGTCGATGCCGAGTTCGAACCCGCCCGGGACCTTCCCGACCCGGACCGCGAAGGCACCAGACGCAGGGGCGTGGGCGGCGCCACCGTCACCGTCCTCTTCCTGATCGCCACACTGGCAGGTGGCGGCCTCGGTTTTGCCGGCGCACGCTATTGGCCCGCCGCCAGCACCAGCGATACAGCCGCAGCCAGCGAACGCGCGGCCCTGACCCAATCCATGACCGCGCTTGAAGACCGGCTCACCGCGATAGAGGCCGAGAGCCCGGCGCTGACGGCCGAGGCAGCACTGGCGCAACCGGTGGCGGCGATCAATGCCCGGCTCGACGCGATCGAATCGGCCCCCACCAGGGCCAGCGCGGAGCTGGCCGCAGTCGAAGCGCGGCTGGCGGCACTCGAAAGCGCGGTGCCAGCCGGTGACACCACCACTGCCGTCACCGCCGCACTGGAAACCGTTACCGCGCGCATCGAGACCGCCGAGCGCGACCTGGCCAATCTCGGCCTGCTGGTCCAACAGGCGGCCGACACGTCGGCGTCCGGCAGCCAGAGCAGCGTCGATCCGCTCCTGTTGCAAAACCTTTCCGACCGTCTCGCCGAGCTGGAAGCCGCGCAAGACGTCGCCACTGGCCCGGTCGATCCCGTCGCTGATCCGCAAACCGCCATTCTCGCCGGCCGGATCGAACAGCTCGAGACCGCGCTGAATGAAACCCGCGCCCTGGCCGAGGCGGCCCGCTCGACAGCCGAGGCCGCCGCAGACAGCGCTGCGACCCGGCCGGCATCCTCCGATACCGGCCAGGCATCACGCCAGCTGGCAGCCCGCGCCCTGGCGCTCAGCGCCCTGCGCGATATTGCCGGCACCCATCAGGGCTTTGAGGCCGAACGTGCAGCCCTGGCCCAACTCTGGCGCGGCAATGCCGATCTGGCTGCCATGGCCGCTTACGCCCGCGCCGGTGTGCCCACCCTGGACGACCTCACCGCTGACTACCCCGGCGACGCAATTCGCGATGCGGCCGGACCGGGGCGGATTTTCTTCGGTCTGATCGAAGTGCGCCAGGCCAATCCGGGCAGTGCCGATACCGGTGCCATGGCGATCTCGGCCCTGGCGGAAAACCGGCTCGCCCTGCGCGATCTGGAGGGCGCGGTCGCGCTGACCGAACGGCTGGACGAGACCTCGCTGCCCGCAGCCCGGGACTGGCTCATCGGTGCCCAGGCCCGGCTCGACCTCGACAGGCGCCTGCTGTCGCTGCGCCAGGCATTGACCGAAGCGGCTGCGGCCCAGGGAGATGATCCGTCATGATCCGTCTGATTATTGTCGTCATCATCATTATCCTGACGACCGCGCTGGGTGCCTTCCTGGCGCTCAATCCGGGCCATGCCAGTTTCGAATTCCTCGGCACACAGATGGAGATGCCCTTCGTCGTCGCCGCCGGCGCGTTGATCCTGTTCTCCTTTTTGATGCTGGTGACATGGTGGGGCATCTACATGTTGTGGACCTCGCCGGACAAGGTGAAGTCCTTCCTCTCACGCCGCCGGCGGGAACAGGGCTATGACGCGCTCGAACGCGCCCTGATCGCCTCCGCCGCCGGTGATGGCGAAGCGGCCGTACGCCAGGCGGCGCGCGCGGACGCCCTGCTCGACCGTCCTGCACTGTCGCGCCTGCTCGCCGCCCGCGCCGCCGAGGCGGCCGGTCATCCCGAACGCGCCGAAACCCAGTATGAGGCCCTGCTCGAGGATCCGCGCACCCGCGTCGTCGCGCGCCGCGGCCTGACCCAGCTGGCGCATGATCGCGGCGATCTGGAAGCCACCGCCGAACATGCCGCCGACGCCTTCGACAAGGCCAAGGGCGCTCGCTGGGCCTTCGATGCCCTGTTCGAGGCGCAAGTCGCCCAGGGGCGCTGGGATGCGGCACTGGAGACACTCGGCGAGGGCGACCGGCGCAAACATATCGCCCTGGATGTCTCGAAGCGTCGCCGTGCTGTCCTGCTGACTGCGTCGGCCCTGGCCAGCGAGACAAGCGACTCAGACCATGCCCGCGATCTGGCCGAGGCGGCCTGCCGGGCTGCGCCGGGCTTCGCGCCCGCGGCCAATCTCGCCTCGCGTCTGCTGAACGCCGCCCGCAAATACAAGAAAGCATCGGACGTGCTCGAGTCGAGCTGGACCCTGGCGCCACACCCGGCGATCGCCCGTGCCTATCGCGACCTGCGCAAGTCGGACACCAAGGTGAAGCGCCTGGAACGTCTCAAGGGCATCGCCGCGCTGCAACCCGAGCATCGCGAGAGCAAGCTGGTGCTGATCGATGTCGCGCTGGAAGACAATGATGCCGCGACGGCACGCACCCTGATCACGCCGCTGATCGCGGATGGCCCGCCAAGCTCGCGCCTGTGCGCCCTGGCCGCCCGGCTGGCCCGGCTGGAAGGCGAGGATGAGCAGGCGCGCCGCTGGATGGCGCGCGCCGCCCACGCCTCGACCGAGGCCGACTGGTCAGACATGGACCCGGATGGCAACGCCTTCCCCTATACCGCGGACGACTGGAAGCGGATGGTCTATATCTATGGCGATGAAGGCCGGCTGATCCATCCGCGCTATGAGCGTTATGAGCGCAA
This sequence comes from uncultured Maricaulis sp., assembly GCF_963976135.1. Lineage (GTDB taxonomy): Bacteria > Pseudomonadota > Alphaproteobacteria > Caulobacterales > Maricaulaceae > Maricaulis. Next base: position 964 of record NZ_CAXBKN010000109.1, on the reverse strand, counting down.
TGTCGAGGCTGTGCCGGAAACGGCTTTGCTCGAGGCACCGCCCAAGCGCAGCCCCGCCAGGCCGGCCGCCTATTTCGAGGCCCCGCGCCCGCCGGACGATCCCGGCATTGATGAGGATGACGAGGATTCGGGGCGCGCCCGATGAGCCGGAGGCCCTTCCTCCTCGCCGTCGTGGGCGGTTCGGCCTCGGGCAAGACACGCCTGGCCCACGCCCTTGCCGATCATTTTTCCGGCCATGATGCCTATGTCATTCCGGAGGATGATTATTACGTCGATGCCGGTCATCAGCCCGGCTTTATCGCCTCGGATTTCAATTTCGACGAGCCCGCCGCCAAGGACCATGCCCTGCTGGCCAGCCATCTCGCCGCCCTGCGCGAGGGCCAGCCCGTCGAGGCGCCGCAATATGACTTCACCACACATTGCCGCCGCACACAGACCATTGAACGCGCACCGGCCGGCGTGCTGATCGTCGAAGGCCTGCATTTGCTGGCCAGCCCGGAACTGGCGGCCCAGTTCGACCTCACCATTTTCGTCGATGCCTGTGACACCACGCGCCTGACCCGGCGCATCCAGCGCGATGTCGCCGAGCGCGGCCGCAGCGAGGCTTTCGTCAAACAGCAATTCGATGAAATCGTGCGGCCAATGCATGCGCTGCATGTCGAGCCCCAGCGCGAGGCTGCCGATCTGGTGGTGGAAAACATGGGCGCACCGGATTTCGACGCGCTGGCCAGACCTGTCGTTGACCGGATCGGCCTGCGGGAAGCCAGCCGCCAGAAAGTCTGACGCCCGTCTGAGCCGGGCACTGCACAGGGACTTGCCCGCTTGCCCGTTCAAAGCTAGTTTCCGCCGCCTCGCGCCAGACAACCGGCCGGGAGACCAATGGTAAGCCGCATTAGCTCAGCTGGTAGAGCAACGCATTCGTAATGCGTAGGTCAGGTGTTCGAGTCACCTATGCGGCACCACC
>NZ_CAXBKN010000108.1:0-7784 GCF_963976135.1 uncultured Maricaulis sp. | reverse complement strand
CTGAATGTCATCCTGCGTCTGGGAGAGCCGGCCCGATTGAGCAGCCTGGACGAGGCCGTCGAGCGGCTCGACACCGATGCGGTCGGCTTCAATGCCGGTCCCGGCGTGCTGGCCCGGGACGGCAGCGCCGCCCTGGTCGAGGAAGATGGCGGCCGGCGAATCGGCTTGCTGAAAGCCAAGGGCGATGAGTTTGTCATTCGCTATGTCGAACCCGGCCTCGTGCGTGCCGCCCGGCTGGCCGAGGATGCCCGGCTCACCATCCGCCTCAATGATTTCACCTTTCCGCCATTCACCATGGCGTTCGCCGACGCAGGCGAGGCCCGTTTGTGGGCCGACAAGCTCAATGCGATGCAGGAGTAGATTATGGACGTCCCGGCTTTTGTAGAGACATTCAATCCTGTCTATTACGCGATCCCGCTCTTCATCCTCCTGGTGGCGATCGAGATGATTCACGCCAAGCTCACCGGTTCGGCCCGGTTCGAGGCGCGCGATAGTGCCTCAAGCCTGATGATGGGGCTTGGGAGCACTGTGTCCGGTGTGCTGTTTGCCGGCCTGGTGACGGCCTGGGCGATGTTTGTCTACCAATTCCGCCTGTTCGATATCGGCTTCGCCTGGTGGGTCTGGCCGGTTGCCTTCATCTTCGACGATTTCATGTATTACTGGGTCCACCGCCTGGGCCACACCGTGCGCTGGTTCTGGGCCGACCATATCGTCCATCATTCCTCGCAGCATTATAATCTGACCACGGCCCTGCGGCAGTCCTGGCTCGGCCCGCTGACGCTGAAATTCCTCTGGCTCGGCTCGGTTATGATCCTGATCGGCTTCCATCCGCTGGTGATCGGCATCGTGTCCGGTTTCAACCTGATTTATCAATTCTGGTTCCACACCGAGGCGATCAAGAAAATGCCGGCCTGGTTCGAGGCGGTGATGAATACGCCTTCGCACCACCGTGTTCATCACGCAACCAATCCGATCTATCTCGACCGCAATTTCGCCGGTGTCTTCATCATCTGGGACAAGATGTTCGGAACCTTCCAGCCTGAGCTCGAGGACGAAAAATGCCGCTATGGCATTATCCACAACATCGATACCCACAACCCTTTCAAAATCGCCATCCATGAATGGCTCTCGGTTTTCCGGGATATGCGCGGCGCGAAATCACTGAAGGACGCGATGATGTATCTGCTCGCGCCGCCAGGCTGGACGCCGGACGGGTCCCGCGCGACCTCGAAACAGATCAAGGCGCGCTGGCTGGCCCGGACGGGCGGGGTGGCGCCATCCACAGACGCGGCAGCCCACGAAGCCCCGGCAAGCCCTGCTGCAGCGTCTCATACGGCGGCGGAATAGGGGATTGGTCATTACATTTTCGGCAAGCCTCTTGCCTTCCGAAGGAATATGACTGATGTTGGGGAAGTGAACGTTGTTCACCAATAACTGTCTGGCCATACCTGGGGAGGTTCAACGCCATGGGAACGCTTCGCGAGCTCTATCCGATTCCGAATATCGACAAGTCGTGGTCCGTGCCACAGGACTTCACGACCCTGTTTGACTGGGAATATGATGAAGGGCGCACGACGCTCATGCATCTCTACCAGAAGGGCAAGGACATGCAGTGGGATGCGGTCAATCGCATCGACTGGACGCAAGAGCTCGATTTCGAAAATCCCATGCAGATGCCCGAAGAGGCCAATGCGATTTTCGGCTCCCCGATGTGGGACAAGATGAACAAGTCGGAGAAGCGCGAATTCCGCCGCCACTCACAGGCCTGGAATATCTCCCAATTCATGCAGGGCGAACAGGCGGCATTGATCTGTGCCGCCAAGATCGTGCAGCAGGTTCCCGATCTCGACGCCAAATTCTACGCCTCCACCCAGGTGATGGACGAGGCGCGCCATGTCGAGGCCTACAAGAATCTCCTGACCAAGTTCGGCGTTGCCTATCCGATGACCGCGCCGCTGCAACAGCTGATCGACCAGGCCCTGCGCGACAGCCGCTGGGACATGACCTATCTGGCCATGCAGGTCGTTATTGAAGGTCTGGCGCTCGCCGCTTTTGGCACGATCCGCGATGTCGCCCAGAACCCGCTGGCCCGCATGGTCAATGCCTATGTGATGGAAGACGAGGCGCGCCATGTTGCCTTCGGACGTCTGTCATTGCGCGATTACTATCCCACCCTGACCGATGCCGAGCGCGATGAGCGCGAGGAATTCCTCGTCGAGGCCTGCTATCTGATGCGTGACCGCTTCCAGGCGCGCGAAGTGTTCGAAGTGATGGGCCTGCCCGTCGATGAATGCGTCAAATACGTCGAGCAATCGGCCACCATGCAGCTCTTCCGGACCTTCCTGTTCCAGCGCATCGTGCCGATCGTCAAGGATATCGGTCTTTGGGGGCCGCGCATCCAGAAGGCTTATGTCGATATGGGCGTGATGCATTTCTCGGAGCTGGATCTCGACGAGCTCTCTTCCCAGGACGAGAAAATCGCCGCCGAGTTCGACGAGCAGAACCAGGACGTCCGCACGGCCTATGTCCAGTCCGTCGCCGGGCATGCCGAGTAGGATCTGATAACATCGCTGGCCCGGCCCCTGTGCCGGTGCCAGCGGTGCATTGGCCCTGAGACCTGTGCCGGGCCCCGGAGGCTTATCGCGTGCCGGTGCCGATCAGGACTGGCAGCGCCGCTCCCTCAGCTTCGATCTCGAAGGCCGGTTCGACCCGGATATCGTGGAGCTGCGCCGCGCCAAGCGCGCGTCTGATCTCGGCCTCGGAGAGTCCAAAACCATCGCTGCCTGAGGCCAGCCAGTCCCATTGCACAAAATCTCCCCCGGGCCGCAACATGCGGGCGAGGGCTGCGACGGCATTGGGGTAGTCGGGCAGGAAGCTGCAAACCGAGGACGCGTAGACCAGATCGAAATCTGCGAACGCACGCGGGTCGAGCGGAAAGTCATGGTCGAGAATATCGCCGTGAACGGCGGTGATATTGCGAATACCCTTGTCCTTCAGGACCGCGATCATCCTGTCCGAGCTGTCGACGGCAATCACTTCGTGCACGTGCGGTGCAATTTTCCCGGCCAACAGCCCCGTGCCACACCCGAAATCGAGCACCCGTCCTGATGCCCAGCCGGCGGCAGTGATGCCGAGCCGCGCATCCAATGACGCAAACGCCTGGTCAGCGTAGTGTTTGACCGCAGGGTTGGCGTCCCATCCGTCTGCATGCTCGTTCCAGCTATCGCTCATCGTGCAGGCGCCTCCCTGTGGCCGCGCGGTTTTGGCGTCGCAAGCTGCGAACCGGTCCGAAGGTGTCGGGGCGTTCGCCCAAACGGGCCTAATCGCAATCGCGTGTCGGATTATCCCGCGTGATGGCGCAAATCATCATTGCACCATTCCTCTCACCATAGGTCGCGACGAGACGTTCGCGCAATGTCGCCCATTTGTCGGCGCTGTCCTCGATCGCCGCCTCGACGCTGCGGCGGAAATTATCGCCCAGGGCGCCGCGTTCGCTGCTGCCGGCGCCGATCTGCGGATCGATCACACCGGTATCCTTGGCCAGATTGAGGTGACGCACCCGGTGCTCGCCTGTATCGCCATAAAAACAGCCCCGCTCCTCGCCGAGGAAGGATTCATTGTCGAAACAGCCTGAAATCAACCCGGCCGGGAAAACCGGATTGGCGATGCGCAGATCAAGCCAGGGCGAGCGGCCGGACTGGCCCAGACCCGGAGGGTTTTCGACGCCGACCGGCAGGCCCGAATCGGGCTGGTCAACCCAGTTGGAGTGGGAATAGAAATCCTGGCTGGCATGCAGGATCAGGCCGAGATGGGCGAGCACATTGCACTTGGCGCGGCCATGCTCGCTGCCGGCATAGACGCAGTCGATATAGCTCGGGATCTGGCTGCCGCGGATATCACCATCCTCATCGAGCAGGGCGGCGGCATCGAGCACGGCATGGTCGAGATTGGACATCATCTGCGTCCGGCACTCGGTCAGCGAAGCCTCGGCCTCGGCGGCGCTGCGCGGATAGCCCGGCACATCGAGATAATCGCCGGCGCTGCAATGGGCATGGGAAGTGAGCATGCCGCGGCCGCGGTCCGGTGCGCCGACCGCGCCGAAACTGCCGTCCTCGCCGGCCAGGCTGTCGAGCGTATCGGGCTGGAAACAGGCATCGGCCGGGCGCACACCATCACAGGCGAGGGCGTGGCGGGTGATCCTTGCATGCTCGGCATCCTGGCCCATGCCGCGCACCGTGCCATAGGCGAAGGTGGCGATCGGCACGAGGCTGGCAACGGCCAGGGTCGTGGCGAGCAGTATGGCAGCGCGATGGCGGGGCCGGGCCTGTTTCATGGGGCGTCCTCAATGTTGCGGTGCCCCGGAAATCCCCGGCGGCCGATACCGGACCCTCTAGATATCCGATGGAAAAGTCACGGGAAAACCGGAATTCTTTGCGGATAATCCCCCGCCTGGTCTAGTCATCCCCGAAGGAATAGGGCGAGGCGCGCAACTGGTGCAGGTCCATATGGAGCTTGCGATTGAGCGGCGGAAAGGCGCGCTGGGCGCAATCCTCGCGCTCGCACAGGCGGCAGGCAATCCCGACCGGTTGCACGCGGCTGCCCTCCAGCCCGTCGGCATGGACAATCTTCTCCGCATGGGCCCAGTCGCAGCCCAGCGCGATGGCATGGATGACCGGGCGCTGGCCAATCGGGGCCGCGCTGACCTGGCCGCGGGCGATGGAGAGATTGCGCTTGCCGTCGGGCAGTTCAAAGGCCTGCACCAGCAGGCGTTCAGGCTGGCCCAGCGCGTCATACAAATTCCATTTCGGACAACCGCCGCCCGAGCGCGCAAACGGCATGATGCCGCCGCCAAAACGCTTCGATACATTGCCCGCCTGGTCGACCCGGATCATGAAGAAAGGCAGGCCGCGCGCGCCGGGGCGTTGCAGCGTCGTCAAGCGATGGCAGACCTGTTCGAAACTGACCTCGAAGCGGCGCTGCAGCCGGTCGACATCATAGCGCGTCGCCTCGGCCACTTTCAGCGTCTCGGCATAGGGCATGTGGACCGCGCCGGCGAAATAATTGGCGAGGCCGATGCGGTAAAGCTTGCGCGCCTCATCGGACGGCAGGTCGGCGCTGTCGCACAGCGCATCGAGCGTATCGCCCAGTTCAAGCGAGGCGAGCACGACGGCCATGTTGAATGAGCGCGACCCAGGGGCCAGGGCCTCGGATAGCAGCAGGCGGCGGCCATGAAAGTCCAGCCGCCGGCGGGCACCGGCCATGATGGTTTCGTCGAGGATGCGTACCGCAAAACCGTGCCGTTCCAGCAAATGCCGGGAGAGGGCGCTCTCGCACAGGCGCGGGCGGATGCCGGCCTGCTCGATCAGGGCCTCGGCCGCGTCTTCCAGCTCAGGGAAGTGATTTTGCCGCGCATCGAGCGCATCGCGCACGCTTTCCAGCACCGCGCCAGGCCCGCCATGGGCCGCGCCGGGGCCGGACATGCGGCTGGCCAGATCGGCGGTCGCGGCATTGGTCTCGCGATAGGATTGATAGAGCCGGGCAAAGGCTTCGGCGACGCGCGGATGCGCCTCGCTCAACTCATTGAGCTCGATTCGGTCGAGCTCCATGCTGGCGAGCAGCGGGTCGGAGGCCGCCTCGCGCAGATCGGCCAGTAATTGCTTGTCGGATTCCTGGGCAAAGGCGCGCACATCGACATCGAAAGCGTCGGCCAGCGAGAGCAGGACGCGCGCCGTCACCGGGCGTTGATTGCGTTCCAGCAGATTGAGATAGCTCGCGGAGAGCCCGAGCGCCGTAGCGGCCTCGGCCTGGGTCATGCCGCGTTCGCGCCGCAGGCGCCGCAGTCGCGCGCCGGCAAAAATCTTCTCGAGGGGCTGTAAATCGCTCATGATTTGTACCAAAATTTACAAACTGACATTATGACAATGTAATTTGTATACACCGTGTCCGCTTTCTATGGAAGGCTTTATGGACAGGCTCTATTCCGTTTGACACCGTAAGGGCAATTCAACTCCCACAGTTATGGTGACAAAAATGACAAGCTTCAAAGATCTGGTTCCCGGTGCCGCTGCTGACCGTTTTGACGGTATCGAGCGCGGCTATGGCGTCGAGGACGTCCTCAAGCTGCGCGGCTCGGTGCAGGTCCGCAATACGCTCGCTGAACGCGGCGCCGAAAAGCTCTGGAGCCTGCTCAAGACCGAGCCCTATATCAATGCGCTTGGCGCCATGTCGGGCAATCAGGCGATGCAACAGGTCCGTGCCGGCCTGAAGGCGATCTATCTGTCTGGCTGGCAGGTTGCTGCCGACGCCAATGTCGCCGGGGCCATGTATCCCGACCAATCGCTCTACCCCGCCAATTCCGGTCCCGAGCTGGCGCGCAAGATCAATCGCACCCTGCAACGCGCCGACCAGGTCGAATTCTCTGAAGGCAAGGTCACGCGCGACTGGTTTGCACCGATTGTCGCCGATGCCGAAGCCGGCTTTGGTGGCCCGCTCAACTGCTTCGAGATCATGAAAGCCTATATCGAGGCGGGCGCTGCCGGCGTTCACTTCGAAGACCAGCTCGCTTCGGAAAAGAAGTGCGGCCATCTCGGCGGCAAGGTCCTGATCCCGACCCAGGCGCATGAGCGCAATCTGATCGCCGCGCGTCTCGCCGCCGATGTGATGGGTGTGTCGACCATTACCGTCGCCCGCACCGATGCGGAAAGTGCCAAATTGCTCACCTCCGACATTGATGAGCGCGACCATCCCTTCATCGATTTCGAGGCCGGCCGCACGCCGGAAGGCTTCTATCGCATCAAGGACGGTGTCGGCGTTGACCATTGCATCGCGCGTTCGATCGAATACGGCAAATATGCCGACCTGTTGTGGTGGGAAACCTCCAAGCCGAATCTCGACGAGGCCCGCCGCTTCGCCGAGGCCGTGCAGAAGAAATATCCGGGCAAGATGATGGCCTATAATTGTTCGCCAAGCTTCAACTGGGAAGCCAATCTCGACAAGGAAACGATCGCGAAATACCAGCGTGAGCTCGGCGCCATGGGCTATAAGTTCCAGTTCGTCACTCTGGCCGGCTTCCACAGCCTGAACCATTCCATGTTCGAACTGGCCCGCGGCTACAAGGATCGCGGCATGGCGGCCTATTCCGAGCTGCAGCAGGCAGAATTCGGTTCCGAAGCCAATGGTTACACCGCTACGCGTCACCAGCGCGAAGTCGGCACCGGCTATTTCGACCAGGTCTCCCTGGCCCTCACGGGTGGCACCTCCTCGACAACCGCCATGGGCGAGTCGACCGAGTCGTCACAGTTCGAAGCCGCCGAATAAGTCTCGGGCCCTCGGACCCGACGCGGGGTGCGCGCCCCAAACGCGCGCCCCGCACCCTTTTGCCGACAGGAGACAGCCATGTCACAGATTACACCGAGCGGCGTCGAAATCCTGGGCCATCTTGAGCCCGGCTATCGCGATATCCTCAGCCATGAAGCGCTCGATTTCCTGGCCGGCCTGCACCGGCGTTTCGAGAAGCGCCGTCAGTCGCTGCTGCGCCATCGCACCGAGCGCCAGGCCGAACTGAATGTCGGCGCCCTGCTGATGTTCCCGCACGAGACCGCCGATATCCGCGCCAGTGAGTGGAAGGTGCGCCCGGCGCCGGCCGATCTGCAGGACCGCCGTGTCGAGATCACCGGTCCGGTTGATCGCAAAATGGTCGTCAACGCGCTCAATTCCGGCGCCAAATGTTTCATGGCCGACTTCGAGGACGCGACCTCGCCGGTCTGGTCCAACCTGATCGAGGG
>NZ_CAXBKN010000107.1:0-7810 GCF_963976135.1 uncultured Maricaulis sp. | reverse complement strand
AGATCGCCTCGACATCGGCCTCGGCCCTGATGGTGAGCCTATAGCCGGCCATCGGCCTTCAACCGGTTTTCGACCCGCGCCTTGATATCGGCGGGCGTGCTGTCGCTGATCCCGCTCTGCAGGCTTTCCTGCACGATATCACGCAGCTGGTTCTCGGCGGCATGGCGTTCCTGATCGCGGCGGATCAGATCACGCATATACTCGCTGTCATTGGCGTAATGGCCCGACTGGATCCGCGTCTTGATCCAGCTTTCCATCGCGTCGGGGATCGTGATCGTCTTGCGCATCATGGTCATGGGTGCGGCTCCTCCCGGGTGAGATTAGCACACACCCCACGAATGACCAAAATCATACTATGAGCACACAGCCCCGTCCCTAAAAGCTGAACACCACCCGCGCCATCAGCGCATCATCGCCACTGCCTTCGACGTCGAACAGGTATTCGACGTCGAAATCGACGCGGCGGCGATAGGCGTGGTGGTCATCCTCGCCAAACCAGTGCGAGACCGAGACGCCGGGGCCGGCTTCGAAGCGGTCCTGGCTGCCATAGATGTCGTCGGAATACTGGGCCACGGCGGTGACATAGGGCGTCACGGTCCAGCCTTCAGCGGTGCGGAACCGGCGGCCCTGGCGAAACTGTGCATAGGCGCCGAAATACTCGTTATCGCCGGGGATATAGGCGAGATCGGCATAGACGCTGGTATAATTCCAGCTCGACGCGTCCGGCTGCCAGTCATAGCCATCGGTCCAGCCATAGCTGGCGCGCAGCAGCCAGTCATCGCGGGCAGTGTCGCCGAGCGCGATCAGGCGTTCGCCGGAGAGGCTGAAATCGACCGACTGGAAGGGTTTCCAGCGCGCACCGAGCCCGAGCTGGGCGCTGTCCTCATCAATGCTGAAGGCGCCGGGATCCATGCCGACATAGCCGCGCGCAAAGGCGGTGATGCCGGTGCCGTTCTCGTACAGGCCTTCAGGGCGCCAGCTGAACTCGGCGCCGAGCGAGGAATAGGTGATGCTGTCCTGCAGCCCGCCCGAGAGCGAGACGCCCTCATTGCGATAACTGGCATAGGCAAAGCCGGAGGTGCGGCTTTCCAGCGCCGTGACTTCGCGGCGCAGCCGGTAGAGCCGCTCGGCATGGGCCGCCTCGCCGCCATCGGCGCGCAGCCGGTCGATCACGCCGATGAAGGCGGCGCCGGCCGCGTCCTGCTGGCCGGCATCCTTGAGGGCATAGGCCTGGTCTTCGCGAATGCCGAGATTGTCCGGCTGCACGGCAATGACCTCACCGAAATGCCGGGCCGCCTCGGCATTCTCGCCGATCGAGCGCAGGGCATAGGCCAGCGACAGGCGGACATCGGTATTGCCGGGATCGCGGGCGAGCACGGTGCGGAATTCGCCGATCGCGGCGCGCGGCTCATTGGCCGCCTGCAACATCAGGCCATGGTCAAACCGGCGCCAGGTCTGGTCGTCAATCGCGATGGCGCGCGCCATGTATTGCGCCGCCATCTCCGGCTGGCTGTCGCGCAGCACCTGGGCCTGTTCGTCATAATATTGCGCCAGGGCGACGCCTTCGAACTCACCGGGACGCACCTGCCACAGGCGCGACTGGGCGTCGGCAGCGCGGCCGCTGAGCCGGGCGGCGCGGGCGGCCTGCAATTTGTCGGACGGCGCATCGGAGAGCTGGGCCGCATAGTCCCAGCCGATCAGGGAACGGTCCCAGTCGCCCTGCGCCTCGGCCTGATAGCCCAGCGAGCGCAGCGCGAAGAGCTGCCCTTCCGTGTCGAGCTGGTCGCGGCGGCGCACCACTTCCCACAAGTCGCTGACGGCGCGGGCGCTGTCACCGGACTCAATGGCACAATTGGCAGCGTCGAGATAATCGCTGGCGCGGCCGAGCACGGAGCCGAGTTCTTCCCAGATCGGCATCGCCTCGGCGCAGCGCCCTTGCGCGTTGAGCTGGTAGGCATGGGCGCGGGCCGAGGCAATCTCCTCGGGCGTCAGATCGGCACCGGCGGTCGTTACCCAGCCGAGCGCGGCGGCAGAGGCGCCGAGCAGCATGGCGGTGCGGGTAAAACGGGCGCGGCGGCGCGGTTTGGCGGTGACAGACATGGGTTTATTCCTTTCCACTCAGGACGCGGACGCGTCGAGGGCGAGTTCCGGTTGACTGTCGACGAGGATTTTCCAATCCGCATCCGACACTATGCCCGATTCCCGGGCGATTCTGATGAAATCGAAGGGCGCCTCGCCCGCCTCGCTGACGCGGCGAATTCCCATCCAGATGGCGGCGATCTGTTCGTCATCGGCCAGGGCCAGACGCTTGAGGATCCGGGATGCGCGCAGATCGGGTTCCAGCGCGGTCCGGTCCCAGGCGAAACGCAGGCCAAAGGAGACATCGCTGGCCGGCGCGATCGCAAAGCTGATCGCCGGTTTCAGCGCCGCGCGCAGCTCGGCCTCGGCGGCCTCGTCGAGCGGTTCGGCGACAGCCAGGTTGAGCCCGGCCTTGCCCTGCCCCAGCGGGAAGACACCGAATTTGCGCGCCAGCCCGGCATCGACCAGTTCGCGGACCTCGTCCTCGACCAGCAGCGGATCGAACGCCTCGACCGGATAGCGCGACACTTCGCTCCAGGCCGTGGCGATCTCCTCTTCGGTGGCATGACCGGCTCTGACCAGCACCGTCGCCAGCCCGATGCCGGCGGCACTGGCCTCGGCCTCGGCGGCGACCAGCGTGGCGTCATTGACGATGCCGTAGAATTTGAGCGCATCGCCGAGCGTATTGCCCTGGCCGCTGATCTCGGCCATCGAGGGATAGGCGTGCATCGTCTTGTCCCAGGTGATGCGTTCACCGGTGATCATGTGGACCGCAAAGCGGCGCGCGGCGCGCATCGAGGCGAGGAAGCCGACATAATTGCCGACCACCATGCGCACCGGCGACAGGATGGCGTGTTTGAGCCCGTGCGCCGAAGCGGTGAAGATGACGCGGTGGACGACCCGGTTGACCAGGAAAAGGAAGTTGATCAGCACCAGCGTCCACACCCAGCTATTATGGTCGATCAGCGGCGGCAGGGTGCCGACCGAGGGCACCAGCTTGGTGACGATCCAGTACAGCGCCCACTGGAAGACGATGGCATAGGCCAGCATGCCGGTCGGCGCCGTCCAGATCGCCTTGCGGTCGCGATACAGGAAATAACGGTGTGAAAACGGGCCGATCCAGCCCAGCTGTTTCCAGCCGAGATAGGAAATGCCCAGCATCCAGCGCGATTTCTGCTTCACCGAGACCGACAGATCGTCCGGGAAATATTCGCGCGTGCCGACCAGTTCGCGGCGATAGATCGTGCGCATGCCGCTGCCATGGCGGCGCTTGACCTCGCCGACGGGAACCTTGGCCCAGAAGCGCACGAATTCCGATTTGAGACCGGCCTGGAACAGGCGGTGGCCGACATCATAATCTTCCGTCAGGCTGTCGGTATTGAAGGGCTGGTTGTCGCGCTCCTGGCACAACAGCTCGATGCACCAGCGCGAGAAGGAGGTCGCGACACCGGCCGAGGGGACGAGGCGCGTCATCGCCGAGCGCGCGATCAGATCCTTGCCATGCCATTCGGCGAACTCGTCCATATAGTGACACGGCACCAGCTCATTCCATTTGCGCGGCATGGAGAGCACCGGCAATTGCACCATGTCGGAGCGGTCGAGATAGGCATTGACCACCTTGAAGGAGAGCGGGTGGATGACGTCCTCGGAATCCTGCATCGCGAAGGCGTCGTAATGCACGCCCATCTTCTTCTCATGCGCGAAGATGTTCTGGATCATCCAGTTGAGGCAATCGGCCTTCGAGGTCGGGCCGGGATGGCCGACCATGGCGCGCACGACCTGCTTGTGCTGGCGCGCAATGCGGTCAACCTCGGCGATGGTGTCGGGGTCATTGGGGTAGCAGCCGACGAAAATGTCGTAATGGCTGTATTCCAGCGAGGTCAGCGTATTCATCAGCATGCGCGCGATGACATCGCTTTCCTGCCAGGCCGGCACCATGATGGCGAGACGCTTTTCCGGCGCTTCCATGATCGTCTTGGTCGTCGGCACGAAGCGGAAGGGCCGCGTCAGGACGCGCTGGCCCTGCAGCACCCAGAAATACAGGTCGAGGAAGGCGTCATCGGTCGAGGAGATGAAGATCGCGATGGCGGCATAGATCGTCGCCCAGCTCAGCCCCGTCCAGTAGAGGCGCGCCATTGTGGCGCCATCCAGCCCCAGCGCCCAGTCGGCGACAGACAACCAGCTATTCGCCCCGAAAGCCTGGATTGCCGCGAGTATTTCGCCCCAGCCCTCCACGATCTCAAGCCTCGGCCTTGACGCGGGTCGCGCCTTCGACCGGCAGGGCGGCCGGGCGCAGCGCTTGGAAAGCTGAGGCCGATTGCGGGGCCTCGGGCTTGTTGCCGGCCCCGAGGAAAACGGAGACCAGTTGCGCGATGCGGCGGCCGGCATGACCGTCGCCAAACGGGTTGGCGGCGCGCGACATGCGGCGATAGGCGCGCGGATTGTCGAGCAATTGGCGGGCATGGGTCAGGATGGTCTCGGTGCGCGAGCCGACCAGGCGGGCAACGCCGGCCTTGACCGCCTCGCCGCGTTCCGTCTTGTCGCGCAGTACCAGCACAGGGACACCAAAGCTCGGCGCCTCTTCCTGCACACCGCCGCTGTCGGACAGGATCAGATGGGCGCGCTTCATCACCGCAACGAAAGCGGGATAGGCGAGCGGCTCGACCAGGTCGATGCGTTCCTCGTCGCCCAGCAGGGCTTCAATCGGGCCGCGCACACGCGGATTGAGATGCACCGGGATGACGAAGCGCAGATCAGGATATTGATTGCGCAGCAGCTTGATCGCCGTGCAGACACCGGCCACGCCATCATCCCAGTTTTCGCGCCGGTGCAGGGTGACCAGCACAAGGCGTTCCTCGGGGCGCAAGCGGTCAAGCGCCCGCGGGTGGATTTCCATAGACCCGACCATCTGGACCGCGTCGATCACGGTATTGCCGGTCATGCGGACCTTGCCGCTGGAGATACCCTCATCGGTCAGGTTCCTGGCTGCAGCGCGGGTCGGCGCGAAATGCAGATCGGCGATCGGGGAGATCAGTTTGCGGAAGCCTTCCTCAGGGAATGGATGACGCAGATCGCCTGACCGCAGGCCTGCTTCGACATGGCCGACCGGAATATCATTGAGAAAGGCAGCCATGGCACCGGAGAATGCCGAGGCTGTATCGCCCTGCACCAAAACGAAATCGGGACGGCTGGCGTTGAATGCCTCGCCGATATCGCGGATGAGCGCGCTCGTCAGGCTGGTCAGCGCCTTGCCATTCCAGTCGAGCTGGAGGCGGGTGTCAGGTGTGATGCCGAAAACCTCGAGCGTCTGGTCGGCGAGGCTGCCGTGCTGCCCGGTGGCGATCCACTCCGGCTGGAGGTTTGACTGACCCAGCAATGCGGCGCGAACCGGCGCCAGTTTGATAACTTCCGGGCGCGTGCCCGCAATGATTGAAACTTTCATGATCCCAGCCCCAGCTGTCCCGGCGCTTCGATCGGCAGAAGCACCATCATCATCCCCGGCGCTCCGGAGACACTGGGTTTATCGTTGGGAAGTGGGGTCGAAACCGCGCCGGGTTACGGCGATTTAAGGATCAATTAAGGTTATTCCGTCCGGCATGGGACCATTGCGGGGCACTGCGGGTCATCGGGCATTCATGTTGGGGTTTTCGCCTGCTCCTGCCTGAGGGCGATCAGCAGGCTGCGCCGCATCTTGATGAAGAGCAGGAGCAGACCGGCAAAGACGGTCACCAGGCTGAACAGGGCGAAAGCCTGCAGCCAGATCGTGTTGAAATCATCGCGGTCCTGATAGCCCATAATGTGGAGCATCCAGAAAAAGTCGAACAGCCGCCATTCATCATTGCGGCGGCTGGTGAGCATGCCGGTCTCGACCGCGTAATAGAGACTGGTGCCGTCACCATCGTCGAAATTGACCCGCCAGGCGGGCAGCGGCGCATCGCGATATTCGGTCGTTGAGGCCTCGAGAAATTCGGTCGAGGACGCCGCCAGCTCTCCGAGATGGAATTGCTCGGCCAGCGCAATTGCCGTGGTTTCGGAGATCGGGGTCAGCCGTTCGCCATTTCGGGCATCGATCAGATGGCGGGTGCCGGAATAATCCTCGACCTGATACACAGCCCGCCCCAGCCAGGGCATTAATTCCACCCGCTTCACCACGCCGGACAGCCCGGCGAGTCCGGCCGCTTCGGCCGGCGAGATCACACTCGCAAGCTCGAGATCGATGACCGGGACCGGCGCCACATTCTGATCGCCATGCACATTATCAATGTCCAACAGGCTCATCACCGCACCGCCGGCAACCCAGAGCACGATCTGGATGCCGACCAGAAGCGCCAGCCATTTATGGATCCGTGCCGTCCACCGCAAAACTGCCGTCATGTAATGCCCTCGCCTGGCCGAAGCCGGAGTTAAAACCAGAAGCGGATGCCAACGGCAATAACACGGTCACTGGCCGCCTCGCCGCGCAAACGCGCCAGATCGGCGGTATCGCCCTGCAAATCATGCCATTCGATCCCGATATAGGGCGCGAATTCGCGGGTGATTTCATAGCGCAGGCGCAGGCCGAATTCGGTTTCTGTCAGTCCGGAGCCGAGATCATGTCCGGCGATCTCGCCCGCCGCGAAATGAAGTTCGGCGCGCGGTTGCAGCACAAGGCGCTGGGTGATGAGAAGCTCATACTCGGCCTCCATGCGTGCCGTCACATCGCCGGCATCGCTCAGAAAGACCGCGGCATCCACCTCGAACCAGTAAGGCGCGAGCCCCTGCAGACCGACGACGCCATAACTGGTCGATGGACCCGGCTCGATATCATGGCGCACACCGAGCTGAAGATCGAAATTGGGCGAAATGGCGCGGCTGTAGAGCGCCTGCAGCTGGGCCGATTCAAATTCCGATGCGTCGAAGGCATATTCGCCCTCGGTCTTGAACCAGAACTTTTGCTCATCGCCGCCAACCCAGCCCTGGGCATCCCAGAGCAGGGCGTCGTCATCGCCGCCGCTCAAGTGCTCGAAGCGGTCGACCAGCACCATGGAATGCGTCCCGCCCATGCCGTGGAACATGTGCGCGCGGGCTGCGGCCATGCGTGCCGGGTCGGCATCGACCGGATTGCCCTGGCGTGCCTGCGCGCCAAAAGCGGCAAGCGGCAGCACGGTCAGCGCCAGCAGCGTGGCGGCGAGTATTCTACATATGGCCATGATGATCTCCATGCCCCGGGCGGACCGAAACGACCTGCATCATGCCGGCATGCATGTGGAAGAGAAGATGGCAATGAAAGGCCCACTCCCCCAGCGCGTCGGCAGTAACATCAACCGAGAGCCGCTCGGCCGGTTTGACGATGATGGTGTGCTTGCGCGGCTTGTGGCTGTCCTCGCCATTGACGACATCGAAGAACATGCCGTGCAGATGGATCGGGTGCGGCATCATGGTGTCATTGACCAGGGTCAGCCGCAGGCGTTCATTGTGCCGGAAGACGATCGGCTCGACGAGCGGCGAGAAGGCGGCCCCGTCGAAGGACCACATATAGCGCTCCATATTCGAGGTCAGATGCACCTCGACCTCGCGCCCCGGCGGACGCCGGTCCGGATTGGGCTTCAGGCTCTTGAGCTGGGTATAGACCAGCACCCGGTGCGGCTCGTCCGCCAGACCGATACCGCGCTCGCCGAGCCGGTCGAAGACCATGGCCGGCATCATGGCGACGCCGGGACCGGTGGGGTGGTCATGGGTCAGCGGCGCCTCC
>NZ_CAXBKN010000106.1:0-8027 GCF_963976135.1 uncultured Maricaulis sp. | reverse complement strand
TCAGATCCAGTCCGGCGAGTTCGGCCAGGTGGGCGATCATGATGACACCGATGGCGGCCGCGAAGATGGCGATGAAGGTCCAGGGGATGAGGCGTGGGCCGCGCTCGGGGCGGACCGGTTGTCCGGACCGCCAGCGGGCGAGCACGAAGACTCCGGCGCAGGCGGCGAATATGGTGAGTGTGGCGGTGAGCGAGAGGTACATGCCGGGTCCGTGAATGTGCTGAGACCATGTTCGGTCTTGTCCCAGAAATAGGGTCTGGTCGCGAGCTGGTACAGGGCGCGCACTGCAGCCCAGCTCTGCAGCGGCCAGTAGAGCGGCATCAGCAACAGGTCGGACAGGCGCACGCCCAGTCCCGCGCGGCGCATGCCAAGCGCTGCAGTCGCCGCTGATGTACCATAACCGAGCGCCAGAAATCCGCCATGCAACCAGGTGGCGCTGTCGGCCCCCTTGTCCGCCAGCACACCGATCAGGGCCAGCAGGCAAGCGGCCGCGAGCGGTGCGTGGGCCAGGGCGGAAATCAATGCCGCGCCGAGGGTCAGCGTCAGGGCGAAATGGCTTTGCCGCTGTTCCGGCAGGCCCGACGGACGCGAGTGCACCGCCAATGTCTGGGCATAACCCTTGAGCCAGCGCGTACGCTGGCACACCCAGGGCCAGACCCGTGTCGGCGCTTCCTCGAGGGTGAGCGGCGCAATGATATCGCAACGATAGCCCAGCGCGTGCAGGCGAAAGCCCAGATCGGCATCCTCGGTGACATTCCAGGCGTCCCAACCGCCGGCCCGCCGCAGGGCGGCAGTGCGAAAATGATTGCTGGTTCCGCCCAGAGGCAAGGGCCAGCGCAACCGCGCATAGAGCGGCAGCAGGGTGTGGAAATGCGCTGCATATTCCAGCGCAAACTGGCGCGTGAGCCAGCATTCGGCGCGATTGAACCAGTTTAGCGGGGCCTGGAGACAGGCCAGTTCCGGTCCGGCTGCGGCAAAGCTTTCCGCGGCGGTGCGCAATTGGCGTGGGTGCGGCCTGTCCTCGGCATCATGGATGGTGACGATTTCGCCCGAGCAAAAACGCAGGGCGTAATTCAGGGCGCGCGGCTTGGTCCGAGGTCCGCCTTCCGGGATCAGGACGATACGGTATTTTTGATCCAGATCGAGCGCCCGCGCCGCCGCGATCGTCTCGCTGTCATCGGCCTCCAGCGCCAGCCGGATCTCCAGCCGGTCGGCGGGATAGTCGATGGCTTCCAGGGCCGAAACCAATACGGGCAGAACGGCACTCTCGCGATACAGGGCAATGATCAGACTGGCGCGCGGCAGGGCGCAGGCGGGCAGCGGCCGGTGCCGGGCCCAGACCGGCGGCAGGAGGCAGGCCAGCAGACGAAGTGAGATCAGGCAGCCAAATAGCAGGCCGACCAGGCCTGTCAGCAGGCTGACCTCCCAGTTCATCCATCCTGCCGCTCCCAGGACCAGAAAACCAACCGCGATCATCAGGGTCCAGCGCTGATATGGCGACAGGCCCGTGCGGGCGCTGAAGCGTGGCGCGCGACGGGCCAGGCCCTCTGCAGCATCGCTGGCCCACAGGCGGGTGAGGATTTCCGGCGTGGGGGTATCGCGCGGCGGGCCGTCCTCAATTGCCGCCATCGCGTCTGTATCTGCGCCGGTCCGGCTCGCCTGGCCCTGATCCATGACATCATCCACACAGGTTGCGTTTTTGATGTTTTCCATCTGAAACGCAACTAAAGGGTGAGTCAACTGCCGGCGGCCAGGACAGCTAGGCTGGCGGGTTCAGAACCTCGATGAGAGTGGGCAAATCCAGGCTGTCATCGCCAAGTGCAAAGACCGCGGCCGTCGCCGTGGGATAGCCCATCGGCAGCGCTTCGCGGACACCGCAGCGCGCCGCCAGCTTGTGCGCCAATCCGCCAATGCCCGGATTGTGTCCGACCATCACAATCTGCGGCGCGTGCCGGAAGGCCTCAAGCGCCGCGCGTTCCAGCATCTCGGTGCTGGCATGGTAGAGCGCCATCGGATCGTCGATCTGCGGCTCGCCGAGCAAGGGGGCGAGATGGTCGAAGGTCTGGCGTGTTCGCCAGGCTGGCGAGACCAGCGCCCGCCCGGGTTTCAGTCCGAGCATGGCGAGTCTGGCGGCGGCCTTGCGGCTGTCTTCATGCCCGCGTGGTGTCAGACCACGCTGGAAGTCGTCATCGGCTTCGAGCCGGTCGACGGCCTTGGCGTGACGCATCAATATCAAAATCCGGTCCATCAAGGCCTGCCCTGTCCAGGTTCAGAGTGTCATGTGCGCATGGCACGCTCCTGCTATCGCAGCCGCCAGGCGCACCTAGTCCTAGTGTGTTTCGTCCCTCATTTGAACCAGGCAGGCGAGCCGCGCTGTTCTTGTTGGGCGATGCCGGCCCCAATTGCCACGATGCGTGTTTGCCAGCACTCTTGGCCCGCTTCATCGGAGGGCATCGCCAATGTGGAAAAAGGGCAGGGGCAAGCTGGGATTGTTCGCTCCTCTATTGGGCAGCTGGGTCTCGGCCTCGGCCTCGGCCATGGGGCCAACCCGCTGCACGCGGCGCTTCGAACGGGTGCTCGACGGCCAGTTTGTCGAATTGCGGGCGGATTGGGTGATCGGCGAGGCTGACGCGACGAAGCGCTATTCGGAGCGAGCGCTGTTCGGGCCGGGCGATGATGGTACGATCTCCTTCTGGTCCTTCACCTCCGATGGCAAGCGTTCGACCGGTATGCTGACCAGCGCGCCCGACATCCATCCTGATGCGATCTGTTTTGAAGCCGACATGCCGGCCGGCCGCGCCCGGCAAGTCTATTGGCCCCACCCGGTTGCCGGATTCAACTGGGCCGTGGAGAGCCAGACCCAAACGGGCTGGAGCCGCTTCGTCGAGCATTGCTACCAGGCCAGTCCGGTGCGCTGAAACCTCATCCCGGCGCGGTTCGGTCACGGGGCACTTGACGACAAGCTTCCTTTACATCTATATGACAAGCTACCTTTACATGGAGGCGTTTGTCATGGGAGTTTCAATGCGCAAGATCGTGATCGGGATCGCGCTTTTATTCGTCATCGGAGCCTGGGCGGGTGTCGTGATCGCCAAACTAACAACGGACAGCCTGGCGGTCTTTACCCTCGCGGTGACGGCCGCGGCACTCGCGACCGAGGCGCTCATCTGGGTGGCCGCCATTCTCGGCGGATGGTCGATCTTCGCCAATCGCCGGGCGATCTGGGATCGCCTGCGCGGACGCAAGCCTGACGCGGTCAAGATGGAGGGGGTCTGATATGCACGGGAGCGAGCCTCACGAAAATCCAGACTCGGCCCATGGCCTGAGAGATGCCACGATCACGGCGCTGGTCCTGTCACTCTCCTTCGGCGGCTTTCTGCTTGCCGACAGTCTAGGCGATCCGGGTGTGGGGGTGGATAAACTGGCTCCGGCCATCGCGCTGATCCTTGTCGTGTGGGGCGGAACCGCGTTCCAGATCGTGCTGACACGATTATGGCGCAAGTATTTGGGGCGGACAAAATGGTGACAGGCATGCCGGACAGGCCAGACCCAGGACAGGGCGGCCACGCCTCAAAAATTCAGACCGCCCTCCTGCTGGTCTGGGTCATCAGCCTGGTGGTGGCGGCGCAATTATTCATGCGCTCCCAGGCCCTGGCCTGGACGATTCTGGCTGCGCTTGTCTGCGCCGCATCGCTGGTGGCCTGGTTGTGGCGATTGCAGCGCACCAACCATGCCACGCGCAATGCCACCGAACGCGCCTTTGGCCGCTTCATCCTGCGCCAGACCTTGCTGATCCTGGCCTATGTGCTGGGGCTGGTCCTGGCGCTGCACTGGCTGGACCACACCGCGCACACGGGATGGCGCATCGCCCTGGTCGCTGTCCCGGCGCTCGCCCTGGCGGGCTGGGCCTGGGTCTTCGCGGCGATGATTCAGTCATCGGACGAGATGATGCGAGCCTTGCGGATCCGCGCCATCGCCCTGGCGGCCGGGGCTGTGCTGGTTCTGGCGACGATCTGGGGTCTGTTCGCCGAGTTGCTCGGCCTACCGGAATTTCCGGCCTACCTGCTCCTGCCCGGTTTCGCCCTCGTCTATGGTGTGGCGCTGCAGATCCTTGGTGGAGCCGAAGCATGAGGAATCGACTGCGCGAGCTCAGGGCTGAGCTGGGCTGGAGCCAGCAGGTCCTGGCCGATCATCTCGATGTCTCGCGCCAGACCGTCAATGCGCTGGAAACCGGCAAGTATGATCCCTCCCTGCCGCTCGCTTTCAAGATTGGCCGGCTGTTCAAATTGAAGATTGAAGACGTTTTCGACGATGAGCATGCCCTCTAGTCCAGGGTGCGCCGGTAGCGCCGGATCGCCACGGCCGCGATCACGATGAACATGACGATGAGCGGCCAGATATGCGGCCAGACATCGCCCAGTTCTGCGCCCTTGAGCATCACCGCCCTGACCACCCGGATATAATGTGTCGTCGGGATCATCTGTCCCAGCGCCTGGGCCCAATGCGGCATGGCGGCGAAGGGGAACATGAAGCCCGACAGCAGGAAGGACGGCATGAAGAGGAACATGGTCAGCTGCATCGCCTGCATCTGGCTGCGCGCCACGGTCGAGAATAAAAAGCCCAGCGCCAGATTGACGACGATGAAGAGGGCGCTGGCGATGATGAAGGCAAGCGGACTGCCCAGAAACGGCACCCCGAACAAAAAGCGCGCACCGGCCAGCATGATGGCGACCTGCAGGGAGCCGACAAAGACATAGGGCGTGATCTTTCCGATCATCACCTCGAGGGCTTCGGTCGGGGTCGAGAGCAGGGCTTCCAGCGTGCCGCGCTCGGCTTCCCGCGTCAGCGAGATCGAGGTCATCATGGCCATGGTCAGAGTCAGGATGGTGCCGAGAAGGCCGGGGACGATATTGAGCGCGGTGCGGCCGGCCGGGTTGTAGCGCCGGTGAATCACGGTCTCGACCGGCGGCGTCATCTCACCCAGATACGGCTCCAGCGCGCGCTGGACAATGCTGGCGAAAGCGCCGCTGCCGGCACTGGCGGCGACCGGGTCGGATCCGTCCGTGTCGAGCAGGATTTGCGGTCGTTCGCCGCGCGCCAGGTCGCGTTCGAAATTCTGCGGGATCGTCACCACGAAGGAGGCGGTGCCATCGCGCAGGGCGATATCGGCTTCCTCGGGCGAGCCGATATGGCCGGTAATATCGAAGAATTCCGAGCTCTCCATCGCCTGGACAATGGCACGGCTGGCCGGGCCGCTATCGCCCATCTCCACCAGGGTCGGCAGATGGCGCGCATCGGTATTGATCGCATAGCCGAACAATAAGAGCTGCATCACCGGGATGCCGACCATCATGCCGAAGGTCAGCCGGTCGCGCGTCATCTGGATGAATTCCTTGCGCAGGATGGCGATGATGCGATTGAGCGAAGCAAACCGGTTCATTGGAAATTGTCCTGCGCACCGGTCATCAGCCAGATGAAGGCTTCCTCAAGCCCGGTCTTGGCCCTGGAGACCTCGAATTCGGGGCGGTCGCGCCAGGGCGCAATCGCGCGTAGCAGCGCCGCCTCATCGCGTCCCGAGACATGCAGGGCCGAGCCGAAACGGGCGATCTGGTCGACACCGGGGGCGCCATCCAGCGCGTCATAGACCGGTTGCAGACCCTTGCCCTCGATACGCCAGGTATGCAGGCCGACAATGTCGGCGATATCGGCCGAGGGCGCATCGATCAGCTTCTTGCCATAGGCGATATAGGCGATGGAATCGCACTGCACCGCCTCGTCCATGTAATGCGTCGAGACCAGCACGGTGACGCCCGATTGCGACAGGCGCCGGATGCGGTCCCAGAAATCGCGCCGCGCCTTGGGGTCCACCCCGGCGGTCGGCTCGTCGAGCATCAGCAGGCCGGGCTTGTGCATGGTCGTGGCGGCGAGTGCCAGGCGCTGTTTCCAGCCGCCGGAGAGATTGCCGGCGAGTTGCCGCGCGCGCGGCTCGAGATCGTATTCCTCCATCGTCGCCTGCACGGTCTGTCTCTGGTTTGGCACCGCATGCAGGCGCGCCATGAATTCGAGATTCTCCTTCACGGTGAGATCGCCATAGAGCGAGAATTTCTGCGTCATATAGCCGACGCGCGATTTGATCTCGCGGCTTTGGGTGACAATGTCATAACCGAGCGCCGTGCCGCCGCCGCCATCGGGTTTGAGCAGGCCGCACATCAGCCGGATCGTTGTTGTCTTGCCCGAGCCATTGGGGCCGAGAAAGCCGTAGATCGCGCCCCTGGGAACCTGGATCGAGAAGTCATCGACGACCCGGGTGTCGCCGAAGCTCTTGGTCAGGCCGTGGACATCGATGACAAGATCGCCATCCATGCTAGCGGGCCTCGAGACGCAGCGGCGTGCCCGGGGGCGGCGGATTGGCGTCGAAACGGGCCTCGGCGCGATAGACGAGGCGCGAGCGTTCGCTGTCGGAATAGATGAAAGGCGCGGTGAATTGCGCCTCGTCATCAATGCGGGTGATGGTCGCCATCAGTCCGGCGGCGCAAGCATCGCAGAAGACAGCGAAACGCGTGCCAACCGGCGTCGCCGCCAGTTCGGTCTCGGGAATGAAGACCACGGCATGCACGGCGCCTTCGGGCAGGATGGAGTAGACCGGCAGGGCCGGGCTGGCCTGTTCGCCCAGATAGCGGATCTGGCGTTCCACCCGGCCATCGGCCGGCACGGCAATGGCGCGCTGGGACAGGACGAACTCGGCCCGCTCGACCGCCGCCTGCGCCGCCGCGACGGCCGCCTGCAGGGCAAGCAACTGGTTCTCGCGCGCCGGCAATTGCACCAGGTTGAGGCGCTGGCGCATCTCGCTGACCTGGGCATTGGCGGCATCGGCCGCGCTCTGGGCCTGGTCAATCCGCGCCTGGCTGACATGGCCCTGGGCAAACAGTTCGCGCGCCCGCTCCAAATCGGCATTGGCCAGCGCCCGCGCCGCATTCGCCTGGGCCAGCAATTCGCGGGCGGCGGCGATCTCGGGGTCGCGGGCACCGGCGGCGGCATCGTCGAACTGGGCGGTGGCGACGGCGAGCTGGGCCTGCGCGGCGGCCAGTGCGGCGCGGGCATCGGTGTCATCAAGGCGGAAGGCCGGGTCGCCGGCGCGGACCGGATCGCCCTCGCGCAGGGTGGTCTCGATGATGCGTCCGGTCAGGTCCGGTGCCAGGCTGACGAAATCGCCCTCGGCATAGCCATGCAATCCACTCTCGACCGGCGGCGAACAGGCGCCGAGCAGGGCGAGAACCAGAACGGGGGCGATGAAACGGGTCATGAGGGCTCACTCTCCAGACGTGGCTTGAGGCCATTGAGCAGGATGTCGGCGATCGCATCGGCCAGATCGGCCGGATCGGTCAGCTTGTCGGGATGCAGGTCGAAGATATTGGTCAGGGCCATATGCGCGATGCCCGGCCCGGCGATAACACGCATGAAGGCATCGGCATCGACCGGGCGAAACACGCCCTTCGCCACCGCGGCATCAAGCAGGGCGCGCATGGCACGCCGCACAATGTCGAGCACATGGCTGCGATAGAAGGCGGCGAGTTCGGGAAAGCGGTGCGCTTCGGTCAGGACCAGGCGCGGGGCGGCGGAGACTTTCGGCGAGGACACTGCCGTGAACAGGATGCGCAACAGGCCGCGCAGCGCCGCTTCCGGATCGGCGGCCGCGCTGGTGGCGACATGCTGCTCGACGACGCGCGCCAGCGCCCCGGCCGATTGCTCGATCAGCGCATTGAGCATCGCTTCCTTGGACGGGAAATACAGATAGAGCGTGCCCTTGGAGAGGCCGGCGCGCCGGGCGATATCCTCGACCCGCGCCGCGGCAAAGCCCTGTTCGCCAAATACGGCGAGCGCCGCTTCGAGGATCTCCTCGGGACGGGCTTCGGGGCGGCGGCGATGGGCGGGTGCGCGGGTCATGTAGTGTATATAACTGACCGGTCAGTCAGTAACAAGCGATACCGGTGCGGCAAAATCTCCACGCGGCTCGCCGCTGGAGGGAT
>NZ_CAXBKN010000105.1:0-8091 GCF_963976135.1 uncultured Maricaulis sp. | reverse complement strand
CCCGGCAGCGAGATGGTAACGGCGAGCATGTAGAACAGCGCATAGGCGATACTGGCCAGCAGGAGATGTTCAGCAATCCAGCGCCCCGCTTCAGCTTCACCGAACGCGCCAAGCAAGGTCTGCGGCGAGCCCCCCAGAAACAGGGCTGCCAGCATGGCACCCAACAGCAATCCGCCGGCCAGAAGCCGCAGGCGGATAGGCGTCTTCGCGGTCTCTGGATCGATTGATGCCGGGTCTTTCATCGGATATTCCTACACCGTCGCTGCAATTACGGCACCCCGAACTGATGCGAATAACCGCCGATGTGCTTGACGCCCGCTCTACATATGCGTATTAGCGCCGCTCTTGAATTGATCGCCGATGGAGCGCGACCGTGAAACGCACTTTTCAACCGTCCAAGCTCGTCCGCGCACGCCGGCACGGCTTCCGGGCCCGCATGGCCACCAAATCTGGTCGTATTATCCTGGCTCGCCGCCGGGCCAAAGGTCGCAAGCGGCTCTCCGCTTAACGATCATGGACACCACGCCGCCAGCCATCGACCGGCTGAAAAAGCGGCGTGAATTCCTGTACTGCGCGCAAGGCAAAAAAGCCGTCCGCTCTGGTGTTGTCATTCAGGCACGCCAGCGGGACGGCGCTTTGCGTTTGGGCGCAGGCTTCACAGCCACGAAGAAAGTCGGCAATTCGGTTGTACGCAGCCGGGTGAAGCGACGCCTGCGCGAAGCGGCGCGGCTGCTACTGCCCCTCCACGGACGGCCCGGCTTTGACTATGTATTCATTGCACGCGCGACCACCGCCGATCGGGCCTGGCCGTATTTGCTGCAAGATGTTGAAAGTGCATTGGTGAGCCTCGCGTCCGACGAGGCCCCGGGCAACGCGAAACAACGAGCCTGAGAGGCCTGACTGTCATGGGCGGAGAACAACGCAATCTCTTTATCGCGCTGGGGCTGATGCTCGTCATCATGCTCGGCTACCAATTCCTGATCACGGGTCCCGCGCAGGAACGCCAGCGCGCGGCACTGGAGGCCGAACAGGCCCTGGTGCTCGAACAGGAAGCCGACCCCAATCTCCCCGCGGCCCTGACAGCCCAGCCGACCGTCTCCGCCCTGGACCGTCCCGAGGCCCTGGCCACGGCCCAGCGCGTCGAGATCAACGCGCCGAGCGTTGAGGGTTCCTTCTCCCTGACCGGTGCCCGCTTTGATGATTTGCGCCTGCGCCGCCATACGGTCGACGTCGGCGGCGACGAACTCATCTCCCTGCTCAATCCGATCGGCAGCGAGGATGTCTTCTATGTCCGCGATGGCTGGCAATCGCCAACGCCGGGCTTTTCCGACCTGCCCGGCGGCACCACGGTCTGGTCCCTGATTTCAGGCAATGTCCTGACCACCGAGACCCCCGTCGTGATCGGCTATGACAGCCCGTCGGGCCTGCATTTCGAACGCACGATCAGCATTGATGAAAACTACCTCTTCACCGTCTCCGACACCGTCACCAACACAACGGGCGGCGATGTCGAGCTTCAGCGCTACGGCCTGGTTCGCGATGAAGGCATGCCAACCGACCTGACCAATAATATGGCCGTGTTCGAAGGCGCGCTTGCCGTGGTTGACGGCCGCCTGATCCAGCGAAAGTTTTCCAAGCTCGAAGATGGCGAGGAAGACGAAGCCAGCGGCGTTGGCGGCTGGTCGGGTATCACCATGCGCTATTGGATGGCGGCTGCCATTCCATCCCAGGACCGCAGTTTCACCGCCCGCTTCCGCACCATCGAACGCGCCGGCATCACCGCCTTTGAATCGAGTTATGTCGAGACCGCGCAAATCCTGCCCGCCGGTGCCTCGCTGGAATCGACCTCGCACATCTTCGCGGGCGCCAAGGAACTCGACGTGCTGCAGGCGGCCCAGAATGACCAGGGCATCCAGAAGCTCGACATGGCCATTAATTGGGGCTGGCTCTGGTTCCTGGCACGGCCCTTTGTCTGGCTGTTGCACCATCTGGAAAACCTGACCGGCAATGTCGGCCTCGCCATTCTTGCCCTGACGCTGATGGTCAAGATCGTGATGTTCCCGCTCGCCAACCGCGCCTTTGCCTCAATGGCGAAGATGAAAACGGTGCAGCCGAAAATCGCCGAGATCAAGGAACGCTACGCCGCCGACCAGCAGAAACAGCAACAGGCGATGATGGATCTCTACAAGAAGGAGAAGATCAATCCGCTGGCCGGCTGTCTGCCGATCCTGCCGCAGATTCCGATTTTCTTCGCGCTCTACCAGACCCTGTTCAATGCCATCGAGATGCGCCATGCGCCCTTCTTCGGCTGGATCCGCGACCTGGCGGCACCGGATCCGACCAATATGTGGAATCTGTTCGGCCTCCTGCCCTTCGACCCGTCCAGCTGGCCGATTCTCGGCGGCGTGCTGGCGATTGGCATCTGGCCGATCCTGATGGGTCTGACGATGGCCGCGCAGCAGGCGCTAAACCCGCCGCCGCCCGACCCGATGCAGGCGAAAATCTTCGCCTTCCTGCCCTTCGTCTTCACCATCATGCTGGCGGGCTTCGCCTCCGGCCTGGTGATCTACTGGGCCTGGAACAATGCGCTGTCGGTAGCCCAGCAATATGTCATCATGCGCCGTCACGGCAATGAGACCCAGCTCGACAAGCTGATCGCCCATATCCGCGACCGCATGAAGGGAGACCGGAGCTGACCGCCACCGATGATGATCTGGATCTGACAACAGGCCGCCGCCTGTTTGCGCGCCCGTGTAAATTCCTCATGGGTGCGGTTGATCTCGACCATTTGCCGCCGCCGGATCGGACCGAAGTGGCCTTTGCCGGCCGCTCCAATGTCGGCAAGTCTTCCCTGATCAACGGACTGACCAACCAGGTCGGACTGGCACGCGCTTCCGGCGAGCCGGGCCGCACGCGCGAGCTCAATTTCTTCAATCTCGAAGGCAGCAATCTGCGCCTGGTCGATCTTCCGGGCTATGGCTTTGCCAAGGCGCCCAAGGATGTGGTGGAGAAATGGACCCGGCTGACGCGCGCCTTCCTGCGCGGACGTGTCAATCTCAAGCGCGTCTATCTGCTGATCGACAGCCGCCACGGACTCAAGCCGGTCGATCATGCTATCATGGATGTGTTCGACGAGGCCGCCGTCAGCTATCAGCTCGTGCTGACCAAGTGCGACAAGATCAAGCCGCCGCAGGTCGCGCGCACGATCGAGGAATCGCTGGCCGCGATCCGCAAGCGCCCGGCCGCCTTTCCCCGCGCGGTCGCGACATCGAGCAGCAAGCATCAGGGGCTCGATGATTTGCGGGCCGAGATCGCCGCGCTGCTGCCGGATGCCACAGGATAGGGAGCCGGCCGCCATGCTGCTGCGATTACTGATCCTTCTCGGCCTGTCACTCTGCGTCACCGCTCCGGCCCGCGCCTATGATATCTGTAATGAAACCAGCTATGTCGTCCATATTGCGACTGGCTGGCCTGTGGCTGGCGGTGTCGCCATACAGGGCTGGACGCGGATGCGCCCGGGTGCCTGTCAGGAAGTCGCGACAGAGGTCGAACTCGCCGACGATCAGCCGCTCTATTTCTATGCCAAGACCAGCGATGCCTATCTCGGCGGCGTGCGCGAATGGCGCGGCACCACTGCCCTGTGCGTGGACGAGGCCGATTTCGAAGTCGTCGCGAATACCCGCTGTGCCTCGCTTGGCCTGGCGTCGCGAGATTTCATCGTGCGCGAGGGTGACGCCCGTAACCGCACGGTTCTGGTCGGCCCGGACAATTTCAACACCCATGCGGAAATCGCCGGAATTCAGCGCCTGCTGCAATCGGCCGGCTATCCGATTACCGCCGTCGATGGCTATGATGGCCGCGGCACCGACCGTGCCATCTCCCGCTTCCTGAGCGATGCCGAACTGTCATCACGTCCCGCCAACCCCGCCCTGATCGATGCCCTGGAATCGCGCGCCATGACCCGCAATGCCCAGAGCGGGCTGACAGTCTGCAATCAGTCTGACGGCGATATCGCGGCGGCGATCGGTTATCGCGCCGGCGAAATCTGGCAGTCGCGCGGCTGGTGGCGCCTGCATGCCGGCGAATGCGCGCGTCTTCTCGCCGCACGGCTCGAGACGGCGAACAGCTATTTCTATGCCGAGCGCATCACGGCCGTAATGCGGCGGCCGATCAATGGCGGCACGGATGCCTTCTGCATTGCTCCGGCCCGCTTCCTCGCCGAGGAACGCACCGGCTGCACGGAACGCGGCTATGCCACGGCGAATTTCCGCCGCATCCCCGACCCCGTCGATGGCGGGGCACGGGTCACGCTTGAGGAATCCGATTTTGCAGGCCCACGACGTGACCGCTAACCGCCCGGACCTCACCCATATTGATCACTGGGTGTTCGATCTCGACGACACACTCTACCCCTCCGATGCCCCCGTCATGGCCCAGGTCAGCGCCCGGATGACCGAATATGTCGCGCGCTTGCTCGACCTGCCGCATGACGAGGCGCGCCTGTTGCAAAAGTCCTACTGGCGCGAATACGGCACGACGCTGCACGGGCTGATGGCCAATCATCCGCTCGATATCCGCGAATATCTCGACTACGTGCATGATATCGACCATGGCGTCATTCCCGCCAATCCCGGCCTGATCCGGCAATTGAGCGCCCTGCCCGGCAAGCGCCTCGTCTATACGAATGGCTCGCTCAAACATGCCGAGAATGTCCTGGCCCATCTGGGCATCGACCATTTGTTTGACGACATTTTCGACGTCGAGGCTGCCGGCTTCACGCCCAAGCCCCACCGCGCCGGGTTCGACCGTTTCGCAGCCCGTTTCGACCTGCCGGTCCCGAGTTCCGTCCTGTTCGAGGATTCGGTCCGCAATCTGAAAACCGCCCACGAAATGGGGTTCACAACCGTCCTCATCCGCGCGAAGGAAGGCCTGCGTACCGAAGATCACAGCCGCGCCGGCGAAGACCCCGACCATGTCCATTTTGCCGCCGATTGCCTGACAACCTTTCTGGGCGAAATGCGGACATCGACGACACCGGAGACCGATTATGACTGATAGCCTCCAGACCATTATCGAATCTGCCTGGGAGAATCGCGACAGCGTCTCGACCGAAACCTCCGGCGAAATTCGCGATGCCGTGGAAACGGCAATCGGGCAGCTGGATAGCGGCAAGGCAAGGGTAGCCGAGCGGTCGGGTAATGGCGAGTGGACGGTCAATCAATGGCTGAAGAAGGCCGTCCTGCTGGGATTCCGTCTCAATCCAATGGGTCTGATCGATGGCGGCGTTGCCGGGGCCGGCTGGTGGGACAAGGTGCCGTCGAAGTTTGAAGGCTGGGGCGAAGACGAATTCAAGGCCGCGGGCTTCCGCGCCGTACCGCCCTGCGCCGTGCGCCGCGGTGCCTATATCGCGCCGGGCGTGGTGCTGATGCCGTCCTATGTCAACCTGGGCGCCTATGTCGATGAAGGCACAATGGTCGATACCTGGTCGACCATCGGCTCCTGCGCCCAGATCGGCAAGCGGGTGCATATCTCCGGCGGTGTTGGCATTGGCGGCGTGCTCGAGCCTCTGCAGGCCGGACCGGTGATCATTGAGGACGATGTCTTCATCGGTGCCCGTTCAGAAGTCGCCGAGGGCGTCATCGTGCGCACCGGCGCGGTGATCTCGATGGGGGTTTTCCTCGGCCAGTCGACCAAGATTGTCGACCGCGCCACCGGCGAGATCACGCGCGGCGAAATCCCGGCCTATTCCGTTGTTGTTCCAGGCACATTACCCGATCCCAAAGGCGGCCCATCGCTGGCCTGCGCTGTCATCGTCAAGCGCGTCGATGCCCAGACCCGCTCGAAAACCTCGATCAATGAGTTGTTGCGCTAGTTTCGCCTGACGCCGCGGTTTCCGTTGCGCGGAAAAACTCTACCAGTCTGCCATCCTGTCATTATCGGGCTAAAGCCCTGCTGGCAAAGGCCCGGACGCGATGACAGGACGTGTGGCAGAGACTGTCAGCCTGCCATGGCAAAACCGGCCTTGCGCCAGGGTAACACCCGCCGCCGCGGGCCTTCCGGCGCGGCGCGGGCGCGCTTGTGGTAATCAATCGACGATGTCAAAGAGCGAAATCGGCATGATTATAACCCCGCACCGCCGGGGGGCGGACAAGGCGAGGGATAACCGGGCCGGAATAACCGGGACAGCCACAATTGAATCGCCGGACACCTTGTCGATCTCGGTCTATTGCACCGGTCGCGTTTATTCGGCCTGGGGGCCTTCATCGGCCACGACGTCGGACACCGTCCCGTCTTCCGGCGGCGTCTGCAGCTCCATCCAGACCTCAATCCCGCGTGCCGCAGCGATTCCGGTCGAGAAACAGGCCTGCAGCAGATAGCCGCCGGTCGGCGCTTCCCAGTCAATCATCTCGCCGGCGACAAACACACCTGGCAGGGCCTTGATCATCAGACCGATATCGAGCCCGTCGCGGGCAATGCCGCCGGATGAGGAAATCGCCCGTTCCAGACCCGTCTGGGCGGTGATGGTGACCGGCGTCGCCTTGATGCGGCGGGCGAGATCGGCCGGCTCGGTGGGCAGGTTGCCGCTCTCGCGCAGCAGGCCGATTGCCTGCGGTGACAGGCCGGCCTTGCGCAACGTGTTGGCCAGGGATTGGCCTTTCTTCGCCGAGGCGATGCGCTCGGTGACCTCGGCAATCCTGTGATTGGGGCGCAGATCGATCGTCGCCGTCACCGGATAACCGGTCGCCAATGCCTTGCGGATCGGCGTCGAGAGCGCATAGACCGCGCCGCCTTCCAGGCCGTATTCCGAGATCATCGCCTCGCCGCGCACGGTCTCGCCATTGAGGCTGATCGCGATCGTCTTCAGCGGCTGGCCGGCGAAGCGCGATTTCATGATCCCGCTCCACGCGATTTGCGCACCGCAATTGGCGGCGGCGAGTTCTTCAACCGCAACGCCGCGCGCGCGCAACAACTCGGCCCAGCCGCCATCGGAACCCAGCTTGGGCCAGCTGGCGCCGCCGAGCGCCAGCAGAACGGCATCCGTCTTGTCGATGACGACATCGCCATCGGGCGTGTTGAACAGCAATTCGCCGCTCTCGCCCCAACCGGTCCATTGATGACGCATCCGGAACTGCACACCCTGCCCGTCAAGCCGGGCGATCCAGGCGCGCAGGAGCGGCGAGGCTTTCATGGCCTGCGGGAAGACGCGGCCGCTCGAGCCGACAAAGGTTGCCTGGTCGAGGCTCTCGGCCCAGGCGCACAGATCGGCCGGGGTGAAGATTTCCAGCCAGGACGACATCCAGCCGGCGGCCTCGCGATAGCGCGCCATGAAGGCTTCGCGGTCGTCGGAGTGGGTCAGGTTGAGCCCGCCGCGTCCGGCCATCAGGAATTTGCGCCCCAGGGTCGGCATGCGCTCATAGACGGTGACGTCATGGCCACGCGCACTGAGACGTTCCGCAGCGATCAGGCCGGCGGGGCCGCCACCGATAATGGCGATTTGTTTGGGAGATTGTTCGGTCATGGGCGTCTTCTAGTCTTTTCCCGGGACAACAGCCAGAAACCCGACCAGTGCGCTGATGCGCCCCTGTCACGCGGGGCTCGAATCTGATGCAATAGCCGCCAGACAAGAACCATGAAGGAAATTGCCGTGAGCGATGTGAAAGCCAAGACCAATCCGGATGCTGCCGATCCGACCGCGCCCTACGGCTCCGCCAATAACCCGTCGGAATTCGATGTCCT
Organism: uncultured Maricaulis sp.; assembly: GCF_963976135.1. Lineage (GTDB taxonomy): Bacteria > Pseudomonadota > Alphaproteobacteria > Caulobacterales > Maricaulaceae > Maricaulis. Next base: position 354 of record NZ_CAXBKN010000105.1, on the reverse strand, counting down.
CAAACGGCTCGATGCCAATGAGCCCTATTTCATCATCCGCGGCGGCGATCCCTTGTCAGACGCGCTGGTCGAGCTGCACGCCTATATCGGCGCCGGCCAGAGCGGTGCCGCCCATGACACGCTGGAACGCATCCTCGCCCTCACCGCCCAGCACCCGCCGCGCCCGGTCGGGTCACCCAAATACCGCGAGACCTTCAAGATCTCGATCTCGATGGAACGCTATCGCGAGACGCACGGGCGCGGGCATTAGGTCTCAATAAGGCGTCCCATCCTTGTGCACGAAGGTGCCGGTGCCCGGCCGGTCATAGCGCTCCGGCAGGGCCTTCATGTCGATATCGGGGTATTCGGCGCCAT
>NZ_CAXBKN010000104.1:0-8131 GCF_963976135.1 uncultured Maricaulis sp. | reverse complement strand
AAAATGGTGCCGCCACACAGATTTGAACTGTGGACCTCGTCATTACCAATGACGCGCTCTACCCCTGAGCTATGGCGGCGCCGGGTCGCTTTAGTCGCGACGCGAAGCCGGGCGTATAATACATGGTCGGCCTCCCGCCAAGTGCGTCTTGACGTGACGAGCTGCGTTCGACATGACCAATGACATGAGCAACACACCGACCCCGCCGCGCAAGCCGCCTGCTTCAGGCAATCCAGACACACGTGAGGCAAGGCTGGCCGCGGCTCTGCGCACCAATTTGCGTCGGCGCAAGGCCGACCGTGCCGCGCCGGCATCGACCCCGGCATCTGCGGATGATCCGGCCGTGGATGCGGGCGAAGGCGAGGCGGGCGAGGGCCGGACTGCACAAGCGTCTGCAATCCCTGCCACGAAAACTCCGCAGGATGGGTCATAATCCCGCCGGGTTCGCACCGCTGCATGTGTGTTCAACGGATTGAGGAGTGAGAATGGACCGGATCATCATCCAGGGTGGCGCGCGGCTCGAAGGCCGTATTCCGATCAGCGGTGCGAAGAATTCGGCGCTCAAACTGATGGCAGCGGCGCTGCTGACCGATGAAGCGGTGACGCTCACCAATATGCCGCGGCTGGCTGATTCGCGTTTCATGGGGCATTTGCTCGCCAAGCTCGGCGTTGTGGTCGAGGAAGGCGATGGCGCTGAACTCAATCTGCATGCCGGCGTGATCGCGGATACTTACGCACCCTATGACCTGGTGCGCAAAATGCGCGCTACCTTCAATGTGCTCGGGCCGCTGCTGGCCCGTGAGGGCCATGCCCGCGTCTCCTTGCCCGGTGGCTGCGCCATTGGTGCCCGTCCGGTCGATCTGCATCTCAAGGCGCTCGAGGCGCTGGGGGCCCGGATCGAGGTCTCCGAAGGTTATGTCGACGCCACGGCGCCGGCCGGCGGGCTGGTCGGCGGCGAGATCGATCTGCCCTTCGCCTCGGTTGGCGCGACGGAACACGCCATGCTCGCTGCGGCCCTGGCACGCGGCGAAACCGTGATCGAGAATGCGGCCCGCGAGCCGGAGCTCGCCGATCTGGCCGCCATGCTGACGGCGATGGGTGCGCTGGTCGAAGGTGCCGGCACCAGCACCATCCGGATCCAGGGACAGCGCCGCCTCAGGGGCGTGCGCCACCATGTCGTCGGGGACCGCATCGAGACGGCGACCTATGCCCTCGCGGTCGCAGCAACCGGGGGCGATTGTGTCCTTGATGGCGCGAACTGGTCCCACAACAAATCGCTCTGGCGGGCCATGGGCGATGCCGGTGTCACCGTCGAGCCGGCCGATCAGGGCGTGCGCGTGGCGCGCAATGGTGAACGCCTGACCGCCGTCGATATCGAGACCCAGCCCTATCCGGGCTTTCCCACCGATGCCCAGGCGCAATTCATGGCGTTGATGACCCTGGCTGAAGGCACATCGGTGATCCGCGAGACGATTTTCGAGAATCGTTTCATGCACGCGCCCGAACTGACGCGGCTCGGTGCCGATATCAGCGTGCACGGCAGTGAAGCCGTGGTGCGCGGCGTGCCGCGCCTGCGCGGTGCCCAGGTGATGGCGACGGATTTGCGCGCCTCGGTCTCCCTGGTCATTGCCGGGCTTGCAGCCGAGGGTGAAACCGTGGTCAACCGGGTCTACCATCTCGATCGTGGCTTCGAGCGACTGGAAGCGAAATTGTCCGGCTGCGGTGCCCGCATCGAACGCCGGTCAGACTGACGGAGAAATGACGTGAAACGCGCTGTAGCCCCGCTTCGCCTGACGGCGCTGGATGTGACCGATCTGGAGGCGATTTCCGCTGCCCTGCAGGATGCTGTGGCCCAGCTGGGCGATTTCGAATTCTCCAGCCGTCAGCGTAGCTTCACCATCGCCTTCAACCGCTTTCGCTGGGAGGCGGGTGGTCGTAAACAACGCGTGCGTTGCGGGCTGCAATTTGGCCATGTCCGGGCCGCGCGTTCGCACAATCTGCGTCAGGGGGCTGATGAGGCGGTGGTCAATCTGCTCTCGATCAGCTTCGTGCCCGCCGAGCCACCTTCCGGCGAAATTGTGCTCGTCTTCTCCGGCGGCGGCGAAATGCGCCTCGATGTTGAATGCCTCGATGCCGCGATGATTGATATCAGCGCGCCGTGGCCGGCGACGCGGCGGCCCGAACATGAACTGGACCAGTCATGACCGCCGATGCCAACCTGCCGGACCGGATTGTCCGGATCGATCTCGACCTGGCCAGTATCGGCCCGAGCGATGTGAACGCCGATCATGAGCGGCGGGTTGCGATTGCCGATCTGCTCGAGGGCAATAGTTTCCGCCCGGTCAGCGACGCGGTCGGCGATACCAGTGGCCCCTATGCCCTGCGCCTGGCGATCGAGCATGACCGGCTTTTGTTCGATGTCCGGCTGGAAGATGACACTCCGGTCCGTGCCTTTGTCTTCGCGCTGGGGCCGCTGCGCCGGATCGTCAAAGACTATTTCATGATTTGCGAGAGCTATTACGAGGCTGTGCGCGATGCGCCGCTGGCCCAGATCGAGGCGATCGATATGGGGCGCCGCGGCGTCCATAATGAGGGCTCGACCCTGTTGCGCGAACGCCTGTCGGGCAAGATCGAAGTCGATTTTGACACCTCGCGCCGCCTTTTCACCCTGATTTGTGCCCTGCACCGGCGGGCCGCGTCATGAGCGTGCCTTCCGTGTTGTTCGTATGCGGTCGCAATGCGATCCGCTCGCCGATGGCGGCAGCGCTGTGGCGCCGGCAATTCGGCGATGCGGCGCAGGCGCGCTCGTGCGGCGTTATCCCGGCCGCCTTTGCCGATGGCTACATGCTGGCCGTGATGGCGGAACTGGGATGTGATCTGGAAGACATCTCGCCGATGGCGCTGAGCGGTGTCATCGACCCGCCGGCCGCCCTGGTCGTATCGCTTTCGAGCGCCGCTGACCGCCTGGCCCGGCAATACGCAGCCGACAAGTCGGCCGAGTTCCAGGCCTGGCCAATTCCCGATCCGAGCGAGACCGGTGGCAGCCGCGAACAGCGCCTCGCTGCCTATCGGCAAACGCGCGATGCCATCAAGGCGCGCATAGCCGATTGGGACTTGCCGCCAAAAAGCGCCTGAAGCCTCGACTTTATGGGGCAGGCGGGACTATAACGCGCGCCGGGGCGCAATCGGCCCGGGAGTCGGGCTGATCTGCTGATTTTTTTGTCCCGCATTTACGAGTATGAGGAGCCGCATGGCTAAAGAAGAATTATTGGAGTTTCCCGGCGAAGTGACGGAATTGCTCCCGAACGCGACCTTCCGGGTGAAGCTCGAAAACGACCATGAAATCATTGCCCACACCGCGGGCAAGATGCGCAAGAATCGTATCCGCGTTCTGGCCGGCGACAAGGTGCTGGTCGAGATGACGCCCTATGATCTGACCAAGGGCCGGATCACATATCGCTTCAAATAAGACCCCGACAGGCGTGGATGCGCGAAACGGATGCCCGAATGGCTGAGCCCCGCCCACGCCTGATCCTGGCCAGCGCTTCACCGCGCCGCCTCGAGCTGTTGGCCAGCGTCGGCATTGTCCCGGACGCTGTCGAGCCCACCGATATCGATGAGAGCGAAATCCCCGGAGAGCTGCCTGGCCCCCTGGCGCAGCGCCTTGCGCTGGAGAAGGCCGCCGCCCATCCCGATGGCGGCGCCTATGTCCTGGCCGCTGATACCGTTGTCGGCGTCGGCCGCCGCATCCTGCCCAAGGCCGAGACCGAGGCCCAGGCGCGCGCCTGTCTCGCCCTGCTGTCGGGCCGCAATCACCGCGTCTATACCGGCATTGCCCTGCGCACGCCGGAGGGCGAACTGACGGCCAAGCTGGTCGAGACGCGGGTCAAGTTCAAACGCCTGAGCGCGCCGGAGCTGGAATCCTATATCGCCAGCGGCGAATGGCGCGGCAAGGCGGGCGGTTACGGCATCCAGGGTCGCGCCGGGGCGTTCGTGATCTCGCTGATCGGCTCCTATACCGGCGTTGTCGGCCTGCCGATGTATGAGACGGTCAATCTGTTGGCCGGGCGTGGCGTTCCAGTATTCGAGGCCCGAAACGAGGCGAAAACCCCATGATCCGCCAGATCCTGATCGAAGAAAATATCGGCGAGACCCGCGCCGCGGTCGCCGAAAATGGCCGTATCGTCGAACTGCATCTCGACCGCTGGTCGGAATTGCGCCAGCGCGCTGTCGAGGGCGAGCTCTATCGCGGCCGCGTCCGCCGTGTCGAACCGGCACTCAATGCCGCCTTCGTCGATCTCGGCCTCGGCGAGGAGGGCTTTATGCCCTTCGGAAAAGCCGGCCGTCCCAAGGGCTTGCATGAAGGCGCGGCGATCGGCGTGCGTGTGTCGCGCGAAGCCTTTGCCGACAAGGGCCCGACGCTCAACCTGGTGGACGTCCCGGCCGGGGACGCCCCGGAATGCCTCGAACCGGCCCCCATCCTGGCCCAGCGCCTGGCGCAGATCTTCTCGGGCGCTGACGTTGTCTGGGCCGACGAGACGGACTTCGATATCGAGGAAGCCTTCGAACTGGCGATGGATCCCGTCGCCCCCATTCCCGGCGGCGGCTCGCTCTGCATCGAGCAGACCCGCGCCATGGTCACAATCGATGTCGATGCCGAGGGCCGCAAGGGCACCGGCTCGCCGCTGCAGCTGGCGCAGGCGCTCAATCTCTCCGCCGCCAAGGAAGCCGCGCGCCAGATCCGCCTGCGCGGCCTCGGCGGTATTGCCGCGATTGATTTCGTCCATATGCGCGGCCAGCCCGAGCGCAAGGCGGTTGAACAGGCGCTGCGCCAGGCTTTTCGCAATGACCGCGCCAAGGTCGATGTCGCGCCGCTGTCGCAGTTTTGCGTTGGCGAGCTGGCACGCCAGCGCCGCGGTCGCACCCTGGCCGAAATCCAGCTTGATGGGACCGGTCGCCCAAGCGTCGAAACCTGCGCCCTGGCGGCCATCCGGCGGCTCGAGGGCGAGGCGCGGGCGCAGCGTTCACGCAAGCTGGTGCTGCAAGTGCCGGCTGAAATCCATGCCTGGCTTGAAGCCGACGCCATCGGCTGGAATGCGGCCCTGGCCGAGCGAATTGGTGCCCGCTTCACCATTGCCTTGCGCGAGGAGTTCGGCCGCGAGGAATGCGGAGTGAAATCCTGATGCCCAAACCCGTTACCTGCCCGATGTGCAAGAATCCGCCGGTCGAGGCTTTCAAACCCTTCTGCTCGAAACGCTGCGCCGATCTCGATCTTGGCAAATGGTTCACCGGCGCCTACGCCATCCCCGGCGAGCCGGTCGACCAGGCCGAGGAAACCCCGCCGGGCCAGCCCGACAAGGAATAGCCGGGCAAGGGGCGGGCCTCACTGCAATAATCTGCGATCCAGAGCGCTGCATCGTGGACAGACCCCGGCGCGCCCCTTATAAACCGCGCTCTCGCCAGCGGCCCAAAGTCGCCAGGCGGACCCGGTGCCCGGGTAGCTCAGTTGGTAGAGCAGCGGATTGAAAATCCGCGTGTCGGTGGTTCGAATCCGCCCCCGGGCACCATTTTCCCATCTTATGGTCCGTCGCTCCGCCACGGGTTGCGCTCCGGTGGGCTGGCTGTTTCCAGAATGTCGGTGACGGGCCCCCGCGACTGGTGGCGGTTCGCGGAGCGCATTGATCCCTTGGGTCCCTGCCAGGCCGGACGCCAGATGCTGCCCGTGCCGCGCGTGTCAGGTGATCCTGCTGGCGGCAAGCGTTTCGGCGATGATGGCTGCAAGGGCTTCGAACCGGTAGGGCTTGGCGAGGTGATTGTCGGCGCCGGCCTGCAGATAGGCATTGATCTGGTCGGCCATGGTGTTGGCGGTCAGGGCGATGATCGGGGTTCGCGACAGGTTCTGTTCGATCTCGATCGCCCGCAAGGTCTGGATCGCGGTGACGCCGTCCATCACCGGCATATGGATATCCATCAGGATGATATCGGGCCGCCGGCGCTTCCAGGCCTCGATAGCCAGCTCTCCATTCTCGACAAGGGTGATCTCGCGACAGCGCGGGGCCAGGAGGCTTTGCAGGACCAGCCGGTTCGTGGCCACGTCCTCGGCCGCGAGGATATTGGTGTGAGCCAGCACGGCTTCCGGGCCGGGTGTGGCCGTGGCGGGTGTCGCTTCGCCGGCCGCCCCTTGGCTGCGTATCGCGGGAATGGCAAAGCTGAATACGGACCCCTGACCCGGCTCGCTTTCGACCCGGATCCAGCCGCCCATCAGTTCGCACAGGCGCCGGGAAATGGACAGGCCGAGGCCGGTGCCGCCGAACTTTCGTGATGTCGAGGCATCGGCTTGCATAAAGGGGGCAAAGACCCGGTCGCAGGTCTCTGGGTCCATGCCGATGCCGGTGTCGGCGATCTCGAACACCAATTCCTCGCTCCTCGCCCCGCGGCGCAAGTCCGCGGTGACCTTGACGCTGCCGGTCCCGGTAAATTTCAGGGCATTGGCGATCAGATTATTGAGTATCTGCCTCAACCTGTTGGCATCGCCAATAAAACTGCCGCGCGCCGCTTCGGCGATATCAAGCGTCAGCGCAAGGCCGCGCTCGGTCGCCATGAGGCTGTGGGCGGACATCACCGCGCCCAGCAAATCGTCAAGCTCGAAGGGCGCGTTGGCAACTGCCAGCATGTTCGCTTCGATCTTTGACAGGTCGAGAATATCGTCCAGGAGGCCCAGCAAGGACTCGCCCGACTCCCGGATCGTCCCCACCATGCCGCGCTGCTGGCTATCAAGGCCCGTCCCTTGAAGCACTTGCGCCATGCCGAGCACGCCGTTCAACGGGGTGCGGATTTCGTGACTCATATTGGCGAGGAATTGACTCTTGAGCTGGTTGGCGCTTTGAGCAAGGCGTGTGGCCCCTTCGAGTTCGGCTTCACGGGCATTGAGCGTGGTCACCATGCCGCGCAGGGCCATCGCCCGCCTGTTGGCGACCAGGGTCGCGGCGGCAACGCTGGTGGCCAACAGGCTGAGCAGCAAGCCGATGGTCCAGGTCGCGGACACGGCATACGGCCGAAAACCGTCGAGCAATTCGGCAGTCGGGCGCACGCGTAAGGTCCATTCCACGCCGTTGAACTCGACGAGCGCTGCAGCCATCGCACGGGTGCTTTCAGGCCCGGCAGCGAAATTCTGCGAGGTCCAGATGGTCTCGCCCAATTCTTCGACGGCGATCGAAAACTGGCTCAGTTCTTCAATTTGCAGCAAGTTCCCGATCAGACGTTCAACCGCAAAAACGCCGATGATCAGGCCGCCCGGTACATCATCATGGCGGACGGGATAATAGGCAACGAGGCCGCGCCCGCCCTGGACCAGCTGGAAACTATTGGTGACCATCATCTCGCGGTTGCGCACCGCATTATTGATCCCGATTCTGCGCCATTCCACGCTGAACAGGTCGAGATCAAGAGCCGCTTCATTGCCAATCAAGGGCTCGATCCAGCGAATGCGATAACTGGTATCGGCCCATTCGATGGCCTGCATCCATGGCTTGTCTTCCAGATACGCCTGGGCGTCGGCAACCCATACTTCATAGGGCAGGCCTTCCGGCCGCACCGCAAATCGTTGCCCGAGGCGGTCGATTGCGAGCATTTCCTGGCCGAGCTGGTATTGCAGATGGTCGCCGAGATCGTCTGCCCGCGTTTCGACCGCGAAACGCAGCGCCGCAAGCCGTTCGGTCTCGGCGCGGGCAGCGAGCAGGTAGGTGCTGACCAGGCCAGCCAGCAGCACAAGCAGGGGCCAGGCCAGGATGTCAAGGCTCAGGATCTTGATTTGATTGAACTCTTGTCGAGTTTTGTCCTGCGCCATTCGCCCGCTTTCATGCTAGGTTTGCCAGAATGCGGGGCGGAGCAAAAAATAAGCTTAACGCGACTGGATGGGGTTGGCCGCCTCCGCCATCTCCGCGCGCGCCCCCCCAACAAAAATGCCCGACCAACCGGCCGGGCGTTCTTGCATCAACATCCGGTGTGTCAGATCACACCAGCTCCTTGAGCTGTTCCGCCTGGAAGTCTTCCAGCTCATCAAACCGGCCATCGCGCACCTTGGCGGCCCATTCCGGGTCGGAGATCAGGGCGCGGCCGACGGCGACGAGGT
>NZ_CAXBKN010000103.1:0-8238 GCF_963976135.1 uncultured Maricaulis sp. | reverse complement strand
CGCCCTGCGGGCTTCGGGTGGCAAGCCACCCGCAGCGCGGACCCGGGGCGAAGGAGGGCTGCGCCGACGTTTTCGACCGTCACAGCCCGTGACGCCCGGCCAGCTTCGCACCGTTACCCCCGCAATTTATTCTCCGAACCCGCCCATTCCACCCCCCGATCAGCCCTTTCAGCGCATATCCGCACCGGCAAGCCGCTTCGCAGCGTTGCGCGCTGTGAATCGGCGTGACATAACGCGCGCTCGAATTTTACTGCGGATTTGTCCGCCTCCACAGCAATGCCAGGGCTAACCCATGAACGTCACCGAGAAAGCCGCCGAAGGCTTGAGCCGCACTTATGAGATCGTCTTTGCAGCCGACGATCTGCAAGCTCGCCTGGATGCGAAAATCCAGGAGATCCGTCCTGAAGTCCGCCTGAAGGGTTTCCGCCCGGGCAAGGTGCCGACCAGCCATATCCGCCGCATGTTTGGCGAATCGATCATGGGCGACATGCTCAATGAGCTGGTGCCCGCCACAACCCAGCAGACCCTGGACGAGCGCAAGCTGCGTCCGGCCTCGCAGCCGGAAGTCAATGTCACCAGTGACGCCAAGGCTGTGACCTCGGGCAAGTCGGACTTCGTGTTCGAGATCAGCCTTGAAGTGATGCCTGAATTCGATCCGGCCGACCCGTCCAAGATCAAGATCACCCGTCCGGTGATCGAGGTTTCCGATGAGGAAGTCGACGAAGCCCTGGTCAAGCTGGCCGATGAGAGCCGCGAATTCGCGCCCAAGAAAGGCAAGGCTGCCAAAGCCGAGAATGGCGATATCGTCGTGATCGATTTCGTCGGCAAGATTGACGGCGTCGCCTTCGAGGGCGGTTCCGCCGAGGATAATCGCGTCGGTCTGGGCGATGGCGCCTTCATTCCCGGCTTTGAAGAACAGCTTGTCGGCGCCAAGGCTGGCGAAGAGCGCACCGTGACCGTGACCTTCCCGGCCGAGTACCAGGCCAAGCATCTGGCCGGCAAGGAAGCCGTCTTCGATGTCACCGTGAAGGGTGTCGAAGCGCCACAGGATTCCAAGATTGATGACGAGCTGGCCAAGCGCCTCGGCCTGTCCGATCTGGATGCCCTGAAGGACGCGCTGAAGAAGCGTTTCGCCGGTGAACATGCCGCCCAGTCCCGCCTCAAGGTGAAGCGTGCCGTGCTCGACCAGCTCGACGAAGCCCATGATTTCGATCTGCCGCCGAAAATGGTCGGCGCTGAGTTCGACAATATCTGGCGTGAAGTTGCCCATGCGATCGAACACGGTCACCTGGAAGACGACGACAAGGAAAAGAGCGAAGACGAGTTGAAGGCCGAATATCGCGGCATTGCCGAGCGCCGTGTGCGTCTGGGCCTGGTGCTGGCCGAGATCGGCAATCGCAACAAGCTCGACGTCACCCAGGAAGAACTCTCCCGCGCGATCAACCAGGAAGCCATGCGCTATCCGGGGCAGGAGCGTCAGGTCGTTGAGTTCTACCAGAAAAACCCGGGCGCCGTCGCCCAGGTCCGCGCCCCGATCTATGAGGAAAAAGTCGTCGACTACATCCTCGAGCTCGCCGATGTGACCGATGTGCCGGTGACCAAGGAAGCGCTCTACGCTGACGACGACGAAACGCCGGCAGCCAAGCCTGCCAAGAAGGCTGCGAAAAAGCCGGCCGCCAAGAAAAAGCCTGCAGCCAAGTCCGAGGCGAAAGCCGAAGCCAAACCTGCAGCGAAGAAGGCTGCGGCCAAGCCAGCTGCCAAGAAGAAGCCGGCAGCCAAGAAAGACGCCTGATCAAATCGGGTCAGATGACGTGAAAGATGCCGGCGCGGTTTCGCGCCGGCATTTTTTTACCCGGCGCATCGCACCTCGCGCTGCAGCCTGCGGCTTGCGTGTCTTGGCAACGCCCGCAATAGTTCAACCTCGCGCGTGACGAGAATCGTCCCTATCTATTTCAGGGCGACGGCCCAAGGAGCTTGATATGCATAATCCCGAGGATGTGATGATGAATCTGGTTCCGATGGTGGTGGAGCAGACCAGCCGGGGCGAACGCGCCTTCGACATCTACTCCCGCCTGCTCAAGGAACGGATCATCTTCATCACCGGTCCGATCGAGGATCACATGGCCAGCCTGATCGTGGCCCAGCTGCTCTTCCTCGAATCCGAGCACCCGAAAAAAGAGATCTCGATCTATATCAATTCACCCGGGGGCGTCGTTTCTGCTGGCCTGGCCATCTATGACACGATGCAATATATCCGCAGCCCGGTTTCGACGATGTGCATGGGTATGGCGGCCTCGATGGGCTCACTCCTGCTCACGGCCGGCCACCCGGAAATGCGCTATGCGACGCCAAATGCCCGCATCATGGTGCACCAGCCATCCGGCGGTTTCCGTGGCCAGGCCTCGGATATCGAGCGCCATGCGGCCGATATCCAGAAAATCAAACGCCGCCTGAACGAAATTTACGTGAAACACACAGGTCGCACCTATGATGAGATCGAACAGGCGCTCGACCGCGACAATTTCATGTCTGCGGATGAGGGCAAGGAGTTCGGACTGGTTGATCATGTTTATGCCAAGCGGATCGACCCGGACAATCCGGAGAGCTGATCGTGAACCCCGATAGCGGGGGTGGCTTGAAGCATACTGTAGCGATATGGTCGAATTAGCAGACGCGGAAACCTTTCGCTAAAGTTCGGCCTTGATGTTGCAGGATCGAACGAAATGCGGGTATCGATCAGATGCCCGGGCTTGAAATGGAGCGGACATGAGTAAGACCACAGGCGGTGACGCCGAGTCCAAGAACACGCTGTACTGCTCCTTCTGCGGCAAGAGCCAGCATGAAGTGCGCAAGCTGATCGCGGGACCGACGGTCTTTATCTGCGATGAGTGCGTGGAACTCTGCATGGATATCATCCGTGAAGAGAACAAGTCATCGCTGGTCAAATCCAAGGAGGGCGTTCCGCCCCCTCAGGAGATCTTTGATGTCCTCAATGATTATGTGATCGGCCAGTCGCATGCCAAGCGCGTGCTCGCAGTCGCGGTCCATAACCACTACAAGCGCCTCAATCATGCCAGCCAGAATTCCGACGTCGAACTGGCCAAGTCCAATATCCTGCTGATCGGCCCGACCGGTTGCGGCAAGACCCTGCTGGCCCAGACGCTGGCGCGCATTCTCGACGTGCCCTTCACCATGGCCGACGCCACGACCCTGACCGAGGCGGGCTATGTCGGCGAGGATGTCGAGAACATCGTTCTCAAACTGCTTCAGTCCGCCGATTACAATGTCGAGCGCGCCCAGCGCGGCATTGTCTATATCGATGAGATCGACAAGATTTCGCGCAAGTCCGACAATCCGTCGATCACCCGTGATGTCTCGGGTGAGGGCGTGCAGCAGGCCTTGCTGAAAATCATGGAAGGCACGGTTGCCTCGGTCCCGCCGCAAGGCGGGCGCAAGCATCCACAGCAGGAATTCCTGCAGGTGGACACCACCAATATCCTGTTCGTGGTCGGCGGCGCCTTCTCCGGTCTCGACAAGGTGATTTCGCAGCGCGGCCAGGGTTCCTCGATCGGCTTTGGCGCCGATGTGCGCGAACCCGATGTCCGCCGTACCGGCGATATCCTGCGCATGGTCGAGCCTGATGATTTGCTGCGCTTCGGCCTGATCCCGGAATTCGTGGGCCGTCTGCCGGTCATCGCGACCCTGGAAGACCTCGACGAGGACGCTCTGATCCAGATCCTGACCGAGCCGAAAAACGCGCTGGTGAAACAGTATCAGCGCCTGTTCGACATGGAAGGCGTTGGCCTGACTTTCACAGAGGACGCGCTGAAGCAGATCGCCAAACGCGCCATTCTGCGCAAGACCGGTGCCCGTGGCCTGCGCTCGATCATGGAAGGCATTCTGCTTGAGACGATGTTCGATCTGCCCTCCATGGATGGTGTCGAGGAAATCGTCGTCAATGCCGAAGTCGTTGAAGGCAATGCCAAGCCATTGCTGATCTATGCGGAACGCAAAGACGATAAGCGCACGGGTGCTTGACGTAGCCGCCTCGCATCGCCACCTGTTGGCGTAAGAGGCGGCCACCCGGCTGCCACTAGTTTTTCACCCGTCGGCGTCCGGCCGAATCGAGTCACGATAATCAGTCAGGTCTCGACGCGCCGGCAGACGGGTGCGCATGGAGCATATATGTCTACAATCAAGACACTTCCCCTTTTGCCATTGCGCGACATCGTCGTGTTCCCGCACATGATCGTTCCGCTCTTCGTCGGCCGCGAGAAATCGGTCAAGGCGCTCGAAGAAGTGATGCGCGCTGACAAGCAGATCCTGCTGGCCACCCAGCGCACCGCCGGCGATGACGAGCCGACCAATGCCGCGATCCACACGACCGGTGTGATCGCCTCGGTTCTGCAATTGCTCAAACTGCCGGACGGGACTGTGAAAGTCCTGGTCGAGGGCGGTGTTCGCGTCGAGATCACTGGCTATACCGATACCGAAGAATTCTACGAGGCAACTTGCGAACCGATCAGCGAGGAAACCGGTGACCCGGCCGAGCTGGAAGCGCTGATGCGCACGGTTGCGGCCAAGTTCGACGATTACGTCAAGCTCAACAAGAAAGTCCCGCCCGAGGCGCTCGCCTCGCTGGCCCAGATCAGCGATCCGGCCAAGCTGTCGGATTCGATCGCTGCGCATCTCGCCGTCAAGATCGAGGAAAAGCAGGCTCTGCTGGAACAGCCCGATGCGGCCGCCCGTCTCGAGCGCATTCTCGGACTGATGGAAGGCGAAATCGGCGTTCTCCAGGTCGAGAAGAAAATCCGCAGCCGTGTCAAACGGCAGATGGAAAAGACCCAGCGCGAATATTATCTCAACGAGCAGATGAAGGCGATCCAGCGCGAGCTGGGTGAGGGCGATGACAGCCGTGAGGAGCTCGCCGAGCTCGAGGACCGTCTCGCCGAGGCCAAGCTCTCGAAAGAGGCCCGCGCCAAGGCTGATGCCGAATTCAAGAAATTGCGCCAGATGAGCCCGATGTCGGCGGAAGCCACTGTCGTGCGCAATTATCTCGACTGGATCATCGCCCTGCCCTGGGGCAAGCGCAAACGTCTGAAAAACGATCTGACGCGTGCCGAAGACGTGCTCGAAGCCGATCATTACGGCCTCGAGAAGGTCAAGGAACGCATTCTTGAGCATCTCGCCGTTCAGGCACGCACCAAGAAGATGCGCGGCCCCATCCTGTGCCTCGTCGGGCCTCCGGGCGTCGGCAAGACCTCGCTTGGCCGTTCGATCGCCAAGGCGACGGGACGTGATTTCGTACGCATGTCGCTGGGCGGCGTGCGGGACGAAGCTGAGATCCGCGGTCACCGCCGCACCTATATCGGCTCCATGCCGGGCCGGATCATCCAGTCGATGAAGAAGATCAAGTCGAGCAATCCGCTCTTCCTGCTCGACGAAATCGACAAGCTCGGTGCCGATTATCGCGGCGACCCGTCTGCGGCCCTGCTCGAAGTGCTCGATCCGGAACAGAATGCGACGTTCAACGATCATTATCTCGAGGTCGATTACGACCTGTCGGATATCATGTTCGTGACGACGGCCAACACGCTGAACCTGCCGCAGCCGCTTCTCGACCGGATGGAAGTCATCCGAATCGCCGGTTACACCGAGGATGAAAAGCTCGAGATTGCCAAGCGTCACCTGATCCCCAAGCAGATGGTCAATCATGCCCTGACGCCAAGCGACTGGTCGGTCACCGATGATGCCGTGCGCGATCTGATCCGCTATTATGCCCAGGAAGCCGGCGTGCGCAGTCTCGAACGCGAGATCGCCAATCTGGCCCGTAAATCCGTGCGCCGTCTGCAAAGCGGCAAGGCGGAGCGGGTCGATATCACGGTGGAGAATCTCGGCGAGTTCGCCGGTGTCCGCAAATATCGTTTCGGCGAATCCGAGCGCGAGGACCGTGTCGGTCTCGTCACCGGTCTGGCCTGGACGGAAGCGGGTGGCGATCTGTTGCAGATCGAGGCGGTCAAGATGCCCGGTCGCGGCAAGATGACCGTCACCGGAAATCTGCGCGATGTGATGAAGGAATCGATCTCGGCGGCGAATTCATTCGTGCAGTCGCGGGCGCCGTCCATGGGCATCCGGCCAACGGTGTTCCGCACCACGGACATCCATGTTCACGTCCCTGAAGGCGCGACGCCGAAGGATGGTCCATCGGCCGGCGTCGGCATGATGACGGCGATCGTCTCGGTGTTGACCGGAATTCCGGTGCGCAAGGATCTGGCAATGACGGGTGAGATCACCCTGCGCGGCCATGTCCTGCCAATCGGCGGTCTGAAGGAAAAACTGCTGGCGGCGCTGCGCGGCGGCGTCAAGACGGTGTTGATCCCGAAGGAAAACGAGAAGGATCTCGTGGAAATTCCGGACAATGTGAAACAGGGCCTCGAAATCATCCCGGTTGAAACCGCCGATGAAGTCCTGGCGCGCGCCCTGGCCGCACCCGTCGAGCCGGTCGAATGGACCGAGTCCGATGCGGCGGCCCTGGCGGGCATGGCCAATCCGGCGCCCGATGGCTCCGAGGCTCAGCTCGCACACTAACTTGCCACCGGGTCAGACCGGATTGGAATTGAAAGGCCGGGATTGATCATCCCGGCCTTTTTTCTGCATAAAACTTGCGCCAATGCGGCGCTGCGGCATTGACGGCGGCGGGGCAGGGACGCACACTCGCATCATGACTTGTACATCGCTTTATTTTACCGGCTATTTTAGCAACGCAACCCGTTCGGGGGCGGTGGCCGGCTAGCGCGCGCGACAAGCGGCGAGTTTCCAGGGCCTCCCCCACCAGGGGAGGCCTTTTTTGTTTTGAGAGAAGGCCTGGACATGTCTGAACAAGCTTCACGCGATGATATCCGTTCATCGATCACGCAGATCGACCGTGAGCTGGTCGATGCGATCGCACGGCGCACCGCCCTGGTTGAGGCGATTGTCGACGAGAAGGTGCGCTCCGGTCTGCCGGTTCGCGATCGCGAGCGGGAGCAGGCCGTGCTGCGTGAGGCGGTGGAGCGCGGCAAGGCCCAGGGCGTGCCCCAGGAGCTGGTGGAGCAGATCTTCCACGCCCTCTTCGACAATTCGATCCAGCTCCAACGCACCCGTTTCGACTCGATGCGCGATGCCGACCTCAACGAGGCCAGCGTCGCCTATCTCGGCGGCCCGGGCAGCTATAGCCATGTCGCGGCCCAGAAGATCTTCGCACGCCGCAATGCCAATGTCGTGCCGTCACCGAAGCGCGATTTTGTCTCGATTTTCCGCGCTGTCGAGACCGGGGAGGTCGATTATGGTGTCGTGCCGATCGAGAATACCACGACCGGTTCCATCAATGAGGTGTTCGATATCCTGCTCGAGGGCCGCACCCGGATCGCCGGTGAATTCATGCTCAGGGTCGATCACTGCCTGATCGGCAAGGCGTCCGGCAGTGGCCGCATCACCCGCGTTTTCGGTCATCCGCAGGCGCTGGCGCAATCGCGCCGCTATCTGGCCGGCCATCCGGAAATCGAGACCCATATGTCGTCCAGCACGACGCGGGCGCTTGAGCGTCTGCTGGAAGAGGATGATACCGCGGCCGCGATTGGCGGCGAGGATGCCGCCAAACTGTTCGGCTTTGACATTCTCGCCCACGGGGTGGGTGATCACGAGCAGAACATCACCCGCTTCATCGTCCTGGCCCGTGATAGCAAGCTTCCGGCGCGCGGGGTCGAGTGCAAGACCTCAATGATGTTCACCACCCGCGACGACCCGGGCGCCCTGGTCGATGCCCTGACCGGGTTCCGCGACAATGGCATCAATCTGGTGAAGCTGGAATCCCGTCCGATCGCGGGCAATCCCTGGGAAGAGATGTTCATTATGGATGTCGAGGCGCATCTGGACGATCCCAAACTGCGCGACAGCCTCACAACGCTCGAAGCCCATACGCGCGAGATCAAGATGCTCGGCTGCTACGCCGCTGACCGCATCGACCGGGTGAGGGTGGATTGATCCGCGCAGCAAACTGAGCTTGCACGTAGGCCCCCGGACAGACTAGAAAGCGCCTCCAGATCGGCCAAGGTCGATGCGGGCCGATGGATCGGGCGGTTAGCTCAGCTGGGAGAGCATCTCGTTTACACCGAGAGGGTCGGGGGTTCGAGCCCCTCACCGCCCACCACCCTTCGCCCTGCGGGCTTCGGGTGGCAAGCCACCCGCAGCGCGCACCCG
>NZ_CAXBKN010000102.1:0-8369 GCF_963976135.1 uncultured Maricaulis sp. | reverse complement strand
GGCGAAGATCAGGGCGAAGATCAGGATCAGGTGTTTCATGGTGTCAGGCTAGCCAAGCCAGAGCCGCGGCGCAATCGCGCCGCGCCGTGGGTGACAGAGGGATATCACCGCTCTAGCTGGCAGCAGAAGCCCGGATTTCGGCCGCCAAGGCCCCCTTCGGCCCCTCAACGCAGCGGATGTGCAGCATTTCACCGGGTTGGACATCTTCAAGCCCGGCCCGGCGCAAGGTCGCCGCGTGCAGGAAAATATCGCCATCGACAGCTTCGCAGGTCACGAAACCATAGCCGCGAAGGGCATCGAACCATTTGACGACCGCTTCATGGAAAGGCGTATTGACGACGGCATGAGGGTGAAAACGCCGGGGACGCGCCTCGGCCTCATCATCACCACCCGTCATTTCAAGAATTTCGACCGCCTGGCGGCCTTTCTCACCCTTGACCGCATGGCAGACCACCATCGCATCAGGGAGCGCCGCCCCCTGGCCATATCGGCGCAGGCAACTGGCATGGATCAGGATGTCTCCGGAACCGTCGGTGGCATCAATGAAGCCATAACCCCGCGCCGGATCATACCATTTAATACGTCCCTCAAGCCGGACGACTTCCGTATCCTCAAAAACGTCGTGCGCTAGAACCATCACATCACTCGCTTCAACAACCCTACATGAACGTTTTTACACAAATTCATTCATCAAGAGAAGTTTAATCGAACAATTGGTTGCGTAAACGATCCGCAATATCTTGCCATTGCCACCCGATGGCATAAGAAAACCCACAACATTTAGTGTCTGTTGGACGCGCAACCCGCAACCAAATGGGTCTTTTATGTGACAAGGCCGCCAACTGCTTTTCGCCTGTCAGGCGAGTAGGCGTTGTGGAAAATTGGGTGATTCGCCGGGATTCATCCCCCGTCTCACCGGCCAATCCACCCGATTTGACCGACAGCGTGCACCCAGGGCCGACTCAATCTGGAGTACCGGCACCCGTCTCGATCGCAATCCGCAAACGGTCAGCCTCCGCGAGGCGCTCTATGGCCGGCTGGCTGCGATAGATTGCGCTATTGGCGCCATGCTCGGAACACTCGACTGATTCGACCCAGCAACGCCCCTGGGTCGCCTCACGTACGATCGCGTCAGCGCGCTGGAAGGTGAGCTCTGCCATGCGTTCGCAACTTGTCCCCTCAACGACGCGGACGCGGGCGATGCCGCGCGTGCCGAGCGCTTCGAGCGCCGGACGTTCCGGATCATCGCGGGCCACCAGCAGGGTGTGATCGAACATTTCGTGCAGCCAGTCACGAATCAGACCGAATCCGCCGCGCCCGAAATCGAGCACCCAGCCGCGCGCATCGAGTTGTTCGGCAGCGAACACAAAGTGAAAACCGAAGGAATAGCCATGCAGAAGGTGGCAATCGCTGTCGGCGGCCCATTGCCGCGAGCAGCAGGACAGTCCGCGGTCATTGCCATAGGTCTTGGTTGAAAGATGGGCCATGCCCCGCTCTCCCTGCCTGACGGCTCGATTAGAGCCGGTTTTCGCTATGCCGGTTCCGACAGCCCGGTGCGGGCCCCGGCCGACCCGGTCCCCGCAAGGGGTGATATCACACACATAATCGGGTGGAGGATCGCGTGGTAGGCCCTAGGGGAGTTGAACCCCTCTTTCCAGGTTGAAAACCTAGCGTCCTAACCGATAGACGAAGGGCCCAACGCGATGAGGGCCGTCTAATACGTAAGCCCGGGGCGTGTGGCAAGACGTTGATGTGAAAAAACTTCAGCGAATTGCTGTTGCCATGTCCTCGAGCTGGAATTGGGCCCGGTTTCGACCGTTCCATTGATCAAGTTTAACACGCCCTGCAACATGCCAGCGGCGCTCGTCAGCCGCCAGCAGGGCCTCGCCGACCGGCCCGTCCGCAGTGCGAAAAGAGATGCCCTGCAGGGTCGCGCCGCCACCATCGGTCAAAGTGAATCGGACATGATCCTTGCCGACGCGCTGGGCAAAGCTCACCCGCAGGTCGGCGAGCGCGAATCGCGGCTCCGAATTGCCCTGTCCGAACGGAGCTGCGGCCTGGAAGCTGCCGGCGAGTTCCGGCGAGACACCGGGCGCCGTCAACAACCCGTCCAGCCGCAAGGCCATCGCGTCGGTTGCTGCTGCCAGCTCCGGTGCCAGCCGCTCGTCCAGAAACGCCACCAGCTCGTGAATGCGTTCAGCATCGACCGTCAGGCCGCCGGCCATGGCGTGGCCGCCGCCGGAGATCAGCAGGCCGGCCTGCCGCGCCGCCGAGATGGCGCCGCCGAGATTGACGCCAGCAACCGAGCGCCCCGACCCCTTGCCGAGGACGGGCGAGACGCCGGTATCGAGTCCGATAATGATCACAGGCTTGCCATAGCGTTCCTTGACGCGTCCGGCGACGACGCCAATCACGCCGGCATGCCAGCCCTCGCCGGAGGCGACGAGAATGGCACGGTCCTGGCCCTGGCGTTCGATCTGGGCCAGCGCCTCTTCCATCACTTCGGCCTCGATGGCACGGCGTTCCGTATTCAGCGCGTCCAGCTCGGCCGCAATCCCTGCGGCTTCATCTTCATCATCCGTGGCGAGCAGCCGCGCGCCGAGATCGGACCGCCCGACTCGGCCGCCGGCATTGATTCGCGGCCCCAGCAGAAAGCCGGCATGATAGGTGGTGGCCGTGTCGTCCTTGATACCGGACACTAGGGCAAGCTGTCTCAGGCCCGGATTATGCCAGCTGCCCATCGCCTTGAGCCCCTGGGCCGTGAGGGCGCGATTAATCCCGCTCAGCGCGACCACGTCGCAAATCGTACCCAGCGCCGCCAGGTCGAGCCATTGCATCAGATCCGGTTCAGGCGCGTCGTCAAACCGGCCGCGCCGGCGCCCTTCCCGGTTCAGCGCGACGAGAAACACGAAGCTCACGCCCGCAGCCGCGAGATGTCCGCAGCCGGATGTGTCATCGGGCCGGTTCGGATTGACCAGGGCTGCCGTTGGCGGCAAATCCCCGTCCATCAGGTGGTGATCAATCACAATCACCTCGAGACCGATCTCTCGCGCATGCTCGAGCGGGGCGTGGGAGGTCGCGCCACAATCGAGCGTGATCACCAGCTCGGCGCCCTGCCCGTGCAGGATATCGAAAGCCGCCGCGCTGGGCCCGTAACCTTCCGCGACGCGATCGGGGACATAGAGCATGGCCTCATGACCGACCGCACGCAGCCAGCGGCGAAGCTGGGCCGAGGAGGTCGCGCCATCGACATCATAATCGGCAAACACGGCGAGTGACCGGCCGGCGTCGAGCGCATCCCAGACGAGGCTGGCGGCGCGGTCCATGTCCTGGAAGTCGGACGGATCAGGGAAGCTGTCCTTCAGGCGCGGACGCAGAAATTCTGCTGCCGCGCCGGGTTCGACCCCGCGACCGGACAATACGCGCGCCAGACTGTCAGAGATCTGCTGCTGGCGCGCGATGACCGCGATATCGGCATCATTGACCGGTCGCGCAATCCAGCGCCGCCCGGTTAGCGAACGCTCAACGCCGAGATAGGCGGCCGGCAAGTTCTCATGAGGGTCAGAGTCCGGGTTCATACCGTGCGCGCGCCTCCCGCCCGATCAGGCCTCCGGCCGGGCGCTGCGGACGCGGCGCACGGAATGGTCGGCCGAATCGAGCACCAGCGTATGGGTGTGGACCATGCCGTCGGCGCGGCGCACCGCATCGACCAGATCACCCTGTGTCACGCCAGCTGCCACGAAAAGGCACTGACCGGACGCCAGTTCATCGAGCTCATATTTGCGGTCCAGATCGGTCACACCGATCCGGCGCGCCCGTTCGCGCTCATCATCAGTGCGGAAAAAGAGCCGCGCCTGCATCTGGCCGCCAATACAGCGCAGCGCTGAAGCGGCCAGCACACCCTCCGGAGCGCCGCCGCGCCCGATATACATATCAACACCGGTCCCCAGCCCCGCCGCGCCCATAATACCGGCAACATCGCCATCGCTGATCAGCCGCACCCGGCCGCCAACGGATTTGACGCCATCGATAATATATTGGTGCCGCTCCCGCTCGAGGACACAGACCGTGATTTCCGACGGCGAGACACCCTTGGCGCGGGCCAGGTTGACGACATTGTCCTGGGGCGAGGCATCGAGATCAATCACGCCGGCCGGCAGGCCAGGCCCGATCGCGATCTTGTCCATATAGGTGTCCGGCGCATTGAGCAGACCGCCGCGCGGGCTGAAGGAGACCACCACCAGCGCATTATTCATGCCCCAGGCGGTCAGCGTCGTGCCTTCCAGCGGATCGAGGGCAATATCAATCTCCGGCCCGGAGCCGGTTCCGACTTCCTCGCCGATGAACAGCATGGGAGCTTCGTCGCGCTCACCCTCACCGATCACGATACGGCCACGCATCGGCATCGCGTTGAGCCCGGTACGCAGCGCATCGACAGCCGCCTGGTCAGCCGATTCCTTTTCGCCGCGGCCGATCCAGGCCGAAGAGGCAATCGCCGCCGATTCCGCGGCATTGACCGCCATCAGTGCCAGATTGCTCAGGGCGCGCGTATCACTCATGCTGACTTCTCCCGTGGGGCACCGGCTCGTCCCGGCGCCTGATTCTTCGACAAAGGATAAATGCGGATCACTGAGGCGGCGCGGTTCGCGTCCGGCCTTCGGCGACAAAATCTTCGGCCGCGCGCCGGTCCTCGGCCTCGATCGCCGCGATTTCGGCGGCCTGCCGGGCTCGGCGGCGCATCACTTCGGCAGCATCCCGGTCAAGCTCGGCCGCATCCGCGGCTGTCAGATTATTGGCAGGAACGGCGGGCGGTGCCTTGCGGCCCTCGACATCATCGACCAGCCGCTCGCGCATCCAGGCCGGGGTCGTGCTCTGATCGGCCAGGGGTTCGAAGGCCGTACAGCCGCCAAGGACGAGGCACACTGTCACAACCGGTAAAACCGCCGAGCGAAGGGGCGAAGTCATGCTATCTCCTGACGCTGGACGCGTGTATGGCTTTCTATACGCTCATCATCTCCTGAGTCACCACTCGAACACAAGGAATCGGCATGACCAACGGGTCCGGCAGCAATGACAAGAGCGATCCCAACCATCCCTGGGCGAATCTGACAGCGGCCGAGCTCGAGGCGCTGGACACGGTTTCGCGCAATCTGATGCAGGCTTCGCTGCACTCCCAGAAACTGATGTCGAACGTCATGCAAAAGGCGCTCGAGGGCGAAGCGGTGATGCCGCAGGCCGATCCCTTCCATTCGGCACCCGAGTTCAAGGAAGTCTGGCAGCACATTGCCACCCAGCCCGACCTGATGATGAAAGCCCAGGCGGAACTCGCCAAGGGCTATCTCGACCTGTGGACCAATACGACCCGGCGCGTCTTCGACGGCCCCGTGGAACCGACGATCAAACCCGATCCCGGCGACAAGCGCTGGCGCAGCGAGGACTGGTCGCAGAATCCGGTCTTCGACGCGATCAAGCAATCCTATCTGATGAACCAGAATTTCATGATGGGGCTGGTGCACGGCGTCGAGGGCGTTGACGAGCGCACCAAGCGCAAGGTCGAATTCCTCACCAAACAGATGACTGACGCGCTCTCACCCACCAATTTCGCCCTGACGAATCCGGACGTGCTGCGCGAGACCATGCGCACGCATGGCGCCAATCTGACGCAAGGACTGGAGAACCTGGTCGAAGATCTCGAGGCCGGCGGCGGTGGCCGTCTCGCCCTGCGTCAGACGGATATGGACGGTTTCCGTGTCGGCATTGATCTGGCGACGACGCCCGGAAAAGTTGTTTTCCAGAACGAGATTATCGAACTGATCCAGTATGCGCCGACCACCGAAACCGTGAAGGCCCGGCCGCTGCTGATTGCGCCGCCCTGGATCAATAAATTCTACATTCTCGACCTGCGCGAGAAGAATTCAATGATCCGCTGGCTGACGAAACAGGGCTTCACGGTTTTCCTGATCTCCTGGGTCAATCCCGGTACGAAATTGAAGGACAAGACCTTCGAGGACTATATGCACCAGGGCCTGCTGGCCGCGATCGATGCGATCGAGGACGCCACCGGCGAGACCTCGGTCAATACGGTGGGCTATTGCGTCGGCGGCACATTGCTCGCCGCGACCCTGGCCTGGCTGGAGGCAAACGGAACGCCGGAGCGCATCGCCTCGGCAACCTTCTTCGCGGCCCAAACCGATTTCGAACTGGCTGGCGAGCTCCTCCTCTTCGTCGATGATGAATGGATTGCCGAAATCGAGCGCCTGATGGATGCCCAGGGCGGCGTGCTCGATGGCCGCACCATGGCGGACACGTTCAACCTCCTGCGGTCGAATGACCTCGTCTGGTCCTTCGTCGTCAATAATTACCTGCTCGGCCGCCAGCCGCAGGCCTTCGATCTCCTGTTCTGGAATGCCGACCAGACCCGCATGCCCAAGGCGCTGCACCTCTGGTATCTCAAGAACATGTATCGCGACAACAAGCTGGCCAAGGGCGAGCTCGATTTCGACGGCGTCAAGCTGACGCTCGGCGACATCAGGACACCGGTCTATATGCAGGCCTCACGCGACGACCATATCGCGCCCTACCCCTCGGTTTATCGCGGCGCGAAACTGTTTGGCGGACCGGTGCGCTACATGATGGCGGGATCGGGCCATATCGCCGGCGTGATCAATCACCCCGACGCCCACAAATACCAGTATTGGACCAATGACGCGCTGCCCGGCACGGTCGAGGAATGGATCGATGGCGCCACGGAAACGCCCGGTTCCTGGTGGCTCGACTGGCGTGACTGGCTGTACGAGCGCTCCGGCAAGGATGTCGCAGCCCGGCAGCCGGGTAGCGGCAAGCTCACGGTAATCCGCGATGCGCCCGGCGAGAATGTACTGGTCAGGAGCGATGCGAAGGATGGGGTGAAGGCGCAGGCGCCTGCGGCCAAGCCCGAGCCGAAACCGGCGACGGCGGCGAAGCCAAAGACTGCTGCGAAGCCACGGTCCAGCTCGAAGCCGAAAACGGCGGCCAAGCCAGGGGCGGCAAGCAAAAAGCCCGCGAAGCCACGAACCAAAGCGCCAAGCTCCTCATCCTGAGCCACTCAGGATCATCTCATTCGCCAGATCGCAATGCGGCGCGTTCAACCGGGGACGCACGCAAGTCTGCCAAGCTGGACATGGCCGGGCATCAGGCCCCGCATCTGACCGCGTGATCGCGGCAGGCAAGCGCTGCCAGATCGATATAGAACGCGAAATCCGTGTCACGGAAAACCGCTTTCTGCCATCCTGCCATCCTGTCACAAGCGCCCGGAATGGCCTTGCAGGACAGAGGGTTGCCAATTGTTTTTCCGTGGCAGTCAGCCTGTCACCTGTCACTGACTGTCACGCGAAAAGCACTCGCCAGGACGCGCTGCCGGGCTCGGCGGGCGAGAAATTGGGGTGGGGCCGACAATGTCAAAGAGCGCGAAAACTCATCGATCATAGCCTGGCGGGGCTTGGCGAGAATAAGTTTGCTCTGAAATATTTGGTACCCGGCAGCCGTTTCCCGGCGGAAGCCTTCGATTTCGATGCCCCGGGCGCCAACCGGCCATCGCGGGGCCACCCCCTGAAAACCATGCCGGCATCCGGCCCGGGGCCCTGCTTGGCAAGGTTTCCAGGGCTGGCTCTGCCCGGCGCGGGCCGGGGGTGAGCTTGGAAATTCAATCGGTTTTATAGGCGCTTGGCTTGCGGGAATGGGTGCCTGTCAGCGGCTTTCTTTTGCCGTAGAGCTCTTTGATGTCGAGCTCCCGAGTCTCGTCGGGGTGACGCAATTGCCGGGAATGGCTTGGCTGCTCTGTCTCAGTCGCCAAACGCTTCCAGCGCTGACCGCAGCCCCAACCCGAACAGGACCAGCATCACGCCCTGAACCGTCAGATCGACGGCCAGGATCAGGCCGAGCAGCCATAGCCCGCTGGCGGGCCAGCTGAAGGCGATGATCAGGCCGATCAGGCCGGTGACGGCGCCGCTCAGCGCGATCAGCTGCCAGCCCGGCCCTGGGCGCAGCTGCAGGCCGAACCAGATGCGAAACGCTCCGGCTGCGATGAAGGAAACCGCCATCAACAGCGTTATCACCGTCGACGCCAGGGTCGGATTGATGAAGGCGAGCAGGCCGGCGAGCGTATAGAGGCCGCCGCTCAGCGCCCAGAACATCACATTCTGCCAGCCGCGCACCTGGAAAGCGTGCGCCAGAAAAGCGATACCGGCGATGCCGATCAAGAGCCCGAACACATAGACCGAGGCAATGGTCGCCGCGACCAGATTGCCGAAAGCGATCAGGCCAAACAGAAGAAACACGCCGCCGAGCCCGGCAAACCAGCCCCACTGCCGGTTGAGATCGAACACGCGGAC
>NZ_CAXBKN010000101.1:0-8770 GCF_963976135.1 uncultured Maricaulis sp. | reverse complement strand
ATCGAGGCGGCGATTGACCGCGCCACATCGCTGGGCGTCAAGAAGGCGATGATGCTGCCGGTCTCGGCGCCTTTTCATTGCGCCATGATGCAGCCGGCCGCCGATGCGATGGCCGAGGCGCTGGCCGCGACGGTGATTTTGCCGCCCGCCGTGCCTGTGGTCGCCAATGTCACCGCCCGTCCGACCTCGGACATCGAAACCATCCGGCGGCAATTGGTTGAACAGGTGACAGGCCGGGTGCGCTGGCGCGAAAGTGTGATGTGGATGGTCGAGGAGGGCGGCATCACAACGCTCGCCGAAGCCGGGGCCGGCAAAGTGCTCACCACCATGCTGAAACGCACCACCAGGGACGCGAATGGCGTGCCGCTCAATGTGGCCGCCGATCTGGAAGCCTTCGCGGCTTCGCTGAAAGAGGATGTCTGAGAATGTTTGATCTGACCGGCAAGAATGCGCTCGTCACGGGCGCCACAGGCGGCCTCGGCCAGGCGATCGCCAGGGCGCTGCACGCGCAAGGCGCGACCGTCGCGCTTTCGGGCACACGTGAGAACGTGCTGCAGGAGCTGGCCGCCGAGCTGGGGGCACGCACCCATGTCCTGCCCTGCAATCTCTCCGATGCCGAAGCGGTCGACGCGCTGCCGAAACAGGCGGCCGAGGCGATGGGCTCGATGGATATTCTCATCGCCAATGCCGGCATCACCCGCGACCAGCTGTTGATGCGCATGAAGGATGATGACTGGGACATGGTGCTTCGGGTCAATCTGGAGAGCTATTTCAGGCTATGCCGCGCCGCCCTGCGCGGCATGATGAAGGCGCGTTGGGGCCGTATTGTCGGCATTACCTCCGTCGTCGGCGTGACCGGCAATCCGGGGCAGACCAATTACTGCGCCTCCAAGGCCGGCATGATCGGTTTTTCCAAATCCCTGGCCCAGGAAGTCGCCTCGCGCGGCGTCACGGTCAATTGCGTCGCGCCGGGATTCATTGCCTCGCCGATGACCGATGTGCTCAATGAAGAGCAGCGTAAGGCCATCCTGACAAAAATTCCTGCTGGTGATCTGGGTACGGGCGATGATATTGCTGCTGCGATTGTTTACCTGGCCAGCCAGGAAGCCAATTACGTGACCGGCCAGACACTTCATGTGAATGGCGGTATGGCGATGATTTAGCGTAACAACTTGCCAGAATGAGCACGGTTGCCCATTCTGGTCACCGCTCGGGAAGTATGTTACTTGCCCGCGCATCTTGGTGAAGGCGGCCCGGTTTTGGGGCGCTATGCCTCCTTTCCTGCGCCGTTGATCTCCTGCGGCGAATTACCATGAGGGTCTGAAATGTCTGACGTTCTCGAGCGCGTTAAAAAAATTGTTGTTGAGCATCTCGATGTCGACATCGAAAAAGTCACGGATAATGCGAGCTTCATCGACGATCTGGGCGCCGACAGCCTGGACAATGTTGAACTCGTGATGGCGTTTGAAGAGGAATTCGATATCGAAATCCCCGACGACGCTGCCGAGCACATCCAGAAAGTCGGCGACGCGGTGAAGTTCATCTCCGAGAAAGTCGGTTAAAGACCAGTCCATGCGGCGCGTTGTCGTCACGGGTATTGGTCTGGTCACACCGCTTGGCTGTGGCAAGGATATCGTCTGGGGACGTCTCCTTGCCGGTCAATCCGGCCTGGGCCTGATCGAGCATTTTGAAACCGGCGATCTGGCCTGCCAGATCGCCGGTCTCGTGCCGCGTGTCGATGGCCGCGGCGGTGGTTCACCTGACGATCCCGGTGCCTTTGCACCCGATAGCGTCATGAGCCCGCGCGACCAGAAGCGCGTTGATGATTTCATCCTCTACGGTATTGCCGCGGCAGATTACGCGATCGCCGACAGCGGCTGGGTTGCGAAAACCGAAGAAGAGCGCTGCCGCGCCGGTGTGATGATCGGTTCCGGTATTGGCGGTCTGGAATCCACCTATAACGCCTCCATCGACCTGCACGAAAAAGGTCCAAGGCGGCTCTCCCCCTTTGTCATTCCCGGCCTGTTGATCAATCTCGCCTCCGGCCAGGTTTCGATCCGGCACGGGCTCAAGGGCCCCAATCACGCCGTCGTGACGGCCTGTTCGACCGGTGCGCACGCGATTGGTGATGCGGCGCGGATGATCGCGCATGGTGATGCCGACATGATGGTCGCCGGCGGCGCCGAAGCGGCGGTTTGCCGTCTGGGCATTGCTTCCTTTATCGCCTGCAAGGCGCTATCGACCGGTTTCAACGATAATCCAACCGCCGGTTCGCGCCCCTGGGATCGCGACCGCGACGGTTTCGTGATGGGCGAGGGCGCCGGTGTCGTCGTGCTCGAGGAATATGAGTGCGCCAGGGCGCGCGGCGCGACCATCTATGCCGAGGTCAAGGGCTATGGCCTGTCCGGCGATGCCCACCACATCACCGCACCCGCCGATGATGGCGATGGCGGTTTCCGGGCGATGTCCGCGGCGCTGAAAGATGCCGGCCTCGATCCGTCCGAGATCGATTACGTCAACGCCCACGGCACTTCGACGCCCAAGGGGGACGAGATCGAATTGCGGGCCGTCGAACGTCTGTTCGGCAGCAGCGATGTCGTGATGTCATCGACCAAATCGGCGATCGGGCATTTGCTCGGCGCTGCCGGTGCCGTCGAGGGAATTTTCTCCATCCTGGCGATCCGCGACGGGATTTGCCCGCCCACCCTCAATCTTGACAATCCGTCGGTCTCGACCTCGCTCAATCTGGCCGCCCACAAGCCGGTCAGGCGCCCGGTCCGCGCGGCGCTATCGAATTCTTTCGGATTCGGTGGCACCAATGCCTCCGTGGTATTCGTCGCGGTCGATTAATTGCACCGCTTTTCTTCGGGAGGCTCCATGAGTGATGTCAAAACGCCTCAGGCGAAGGTCAACGCGAATGCCAGGACCAAGGGCGGTGTGGCCGGTGTGATCCTGTGGCTCTTCGTCAGCCTTCTGGTGCTGGCCTTGCTGGCCGCCGGCGCGGTCTATGGCGGGTATCGCTGGCTGCAGGCGGAATTCGTCGCGCCCGGCCCGGCGATGGCGGAAACCGTTATCCTGCTGCCGCGCGGGACCGGCCTGGTACGGATTTCCAGTCAGCTTGAATCGGCCGGTCTGATCGAGGATGCCCGCCTGTTCCGCGCCGCGGTGACGCTCGATGGCGGCGACCGCTCGTTGCGGGCCGGCGAATATGCCGTGCCGGCCGGGTCAAGCATGGCGCAGATCTATGAATTGCTGCGCACCGGGCGCACCATGCAGCACCCGGTCACCTTCGCCGAAGGTCTGACGAGCGCGATGATCGTGGCTGTGCTGCAAGAAGCCGATGTGCTCACCGGCGAGATCGCTGACATCCCCGCTGAAGGCAGTATCCTGCCGGAAACCTATCTGGTCGACCGGGGCACTGACCGGCAGGTCGTGCTCGACCGCATGCTCGCAGCCCAGCAAACCCTGCTCGATGAGCTCTGGCCACATCGCGCGGAAGACTTGCCGTTTGAAACCCGAGAGGAGGCGATCATCCTCGCCTCGGTGGTGGAGAAGGAGACTGGAATTGGCGCCGAGCGCGCCGAAGTCGCCGCAGTCTTCGTCAATCGCCTGCGCCGCGGCATGCGGCTGGAGAGCGATCCGACTATCATCTATGGCATCACCCGCGGCGAACCACTCGGCCGCGGTCTGCGCCGCTCCGAGCTCGATAATGCGGCCAATGCCTGGAATACCTACCAGAATGACGGCCTGCCGCCGACGCCGATCGCCAATCCGGGTGCTGAGTCCATCGCCGCCGTGCTCAACCCGGCGGAGAGCCGGGCGTTGTTCTTTGTCGCCGACGGGACCGGCGGACACGCCTTTTCCGCCACCTATGCCGAGCATCAAAGGAATGTCGCGCGCTGGCGCCAGATCGAAAGGGCCCGCCAACGCGCGGGCGATTAATATGGCTCAATTGTCCGGCATGACGGGCTTTGCCCGCACCGAGGCCAGCTTTGAACAATTCAGCTGGGTCTGGGAGGCGCGCAGCGTCAATGGCAAGGGGCTCGAAGCCCGTTTCCGCTTTCCCGGCGGCTATGACCGTCTCGAGGCGGGTGCCCGCGATCTGGCCAAGGCCCGCTTTGCACGCGGCAATATCCAGGCGAGCCTGACGCTCAATCGCGATGCGGCCCAGGCGGCGCTGCGAATCGATACCCGGCGCATTGATGCCATCCTCGCCGCCGCCGAGCCCTATGTCGTCAGTGGCCGTGTCCTGCCGGTCAGTTTCGACGGCTTGCTGACGGTGCGCGGTGTCCTTGATGTCGAGGATCGCAGCGAGCCGGAGGATGCCGACGAGCTCGACGCCGCCCTGCTCGAGAGCCTGGCACTGGCGCTTGATAGTCTGCGCAATGTCCGCCTGGTCGAGGGCGGTGAGCTGAAGGCGCTGCTCAGCGGCCATGTCGACACCATCGAGGCGTTGACGCACCAGGCAGAAACCAGCGCTGCAGTGCGGCTGGATGCGATCCGCGACCGCATCGCCGCCAAATATGCCGAGCTCCTGCCGCAGGGACTCGATCCGGAGCGTCTGGCGACCGAGGCGGCTGCGCTGGCGGTGAAGATGGATGTCCGCGAGGAACTCGACCGTTTGCATGCCCATATCCGCGCCGCGCGTGAGCTGCTCGACGCCGGTTCGCCAACGGGCCGCAAGCTCGACTTCCTGTCACAGGAGTTTAATCGCGAGGCAAACACTCTATGCTCCAAGTCCTCCGATTCTTCACTGACCCAGATTGGCCTCGCCATGAAGAACGCGGTCGACCAGTTCAGGGAGCAGGTACAGAATGTCGAGTGACGGACATCCCCCGATCTTTCGTGGCGGCCGCCGCGGCGTATTGCTGGCCCTGTCCAGCCCGTCGGGTGCCGGCAAGACCACGCTGTCAAAGCGCCTGCTAAGCCAGAATCCGGATGTTGTGCTTTCGGTCTCGACCACGACGCGCCAGCCTCGCCCCGGCGAGGTTGACGGGCAGGACTACCACTTTGTCAGCGTCGACGAGTTCAAGGCGCAGATTGAAGCTGGTGATTTCTTTGAGTGGGCCGAAGTGTTCGGGCGCTATTACGGTACGCCGAAATCCCTGGTGCTCGACGCCATTGATGATGGCCGTGATGTGATTTTCGACATCGACTGGCAGGGCGCCCAGGCGCTTGCGGCGCAGGCTCCGGAAGACACGGTTCGGGTCTTTATTCTGCCGCCGTCGCTGGATCTGCTCGAGGACCGGCTGAGCAAGCGCGGCCAGGACACACCGCAAATCATCAGCGACCGCATGGCGCGCGCCAAGGACGAGATCAGCCATTGGCACGAATACGATTATGTCATCGTCAATGATGATTTTGCCCGGGCCCTCGACAAGCTCAACCAGATCCTGCACGCGGAACGCCTCAAGCGCTCGCGCCACCCGTGGCTGGACGGTTTTGTCGGCGCGCTTATGGCTGAGTAGCCCGCGCAGCGCGCCAGGCCCTGGCGAGCGCCTGGAAGCCGGCAATGTCGATCGTCTCGGCGCGGGCGCCGGGCTCCAGGCCCGCCGCGGCAATCAGATCTTCCGTTGATGCCGTCGTCTGGCTTGCCGCCTGCCCGAGGCTGCGACGCAAGGTCTTGCGCCGTTGGCCGAATGCCGAGGCGGTGACAACTCCCAATGCCTTGAGGTCGCCGAAGCGCTTGGCATCGGGCAGTGGGTCGAGCATCACAACGGCCGATTCCACCTTGGGCGGTGGCGTGAAGGCCTGGGCGGGTATTTTCATCACCATCTGTGCGGTGCACACCGATTGGGTCAGGATGGCGAGCCGCCCATAGGCCTTGTCGCCAACGCGCGCGACGATCCGGTCCGCCACTTCGCGCTGGAACATCAGCACGGCGCGCCGCCACCAGATCGGCTGCGCCTGCAGCCATTTGATCAACAGGATCGTGCCGACATTATAGGGCAGGTTGGAGAGGATGACGCGGTCCTCCCCGCTCAGGATCGCCGCTTCATCAATCGTCAGCCCGTCGGCTTCCAGCACGGTCACCTGGCCGGGCCAGGCCTGGCTGATTTCTTCCAGTGCGGGCAGGAAGCGCGCATCCTTCTCTACCAGGGTGAGATGCTTGGCGCCGGCGCCCAGAATGGCCCGCGTCAGCCCGCCCGGTCCGGGACCGATCTCGATCGCCTCGCTATTCGACATGTCGCCGGCAAAACCGGCGATCTTGGCGGTCAGGTTGAGATCGAGCAGGAAATGCTGGCCGAAGGATTTTTTCGCGGCCAGGTCATGGCGCGCAATGACGTCGCGAAGCGGCGGCAGCGGATCGGTCATGCGCGGTGTCCGGCGATATTGGCCGCCGCATCAATCGCGGCGAGCAGGCTGTCGGCGCGGGCTATTCCGCGGCCGGCAATGTCGAAAGCCGTGCCGTGATCGGGCGAGGTGCGCACGATGGGCAGGCCGAGCGTGATATTGACGCCGCCATGGAAGTCGAGCGTCTTGACCGGGATCAGGCCCTGGTCGTGATAGAGGCAGATGGCCGCATCATAGCCGGCGCGGGCCTCGGCATGGAACATGGTGTCCGGAGGCAGGGCGTCGGTGATGGCAATGCCTTCGGCGCGTAGCCGCGCGGCGGCGGGGTTGATGATGTCGATTTCCTCACGCCCCAATGAGCCCGTCTCGCCGGCATGGGGATTGAGCCCGGCCAGGGCCAGTCGCGGCTCCGCTATGCCAAAATCGCGCTGCAGGGCCTGATGCGTGAGGCGGGCAATCTGTTCTATCCGTTCTGCCGAGAGTGTCGCGACCGCATGCGCGAGCGGTTCATGGATCGAGGTCAGCACGACGCGCAATCCGCCGCCAGCGAGCATCATGGCCGGACCCCGCTGTCCTGGTACGGGATGGTCGCGGGTGAGCTCTGCGAGAAATTCGGTATGGCCGGGGAAGGTGAAGCCGGCCTCATACATCACGGATTTGGCGATTGGCGCGGTCACGAGGCCAAGCGCCGCGCCGGACAGGCAAAGCGCAACCGCAGCCTCGATACTGGCCCTGGCCGCGGCGGCATGGCGTGGGTCGGGCGTGCCGGGTGTGAGCGGAGCGGTGATCGAGACGGGTGCCGGCAGGACGGGCAGGGCGTCAGGGAAGCGGTTTGCTGCATCGGCCAGTTCCGCGAGTTCGACCGGTTCGGGCAGGGCGAGACTGCGTGCACAGGCGCGCAGCACTGCAGGATCGCCAATACAGGCAAAGACCGGCCCGCGGGCTCGTCGCTTCGCCCATGCCTTGAGGATGATCTCTGGGCCGATACCAGCCGGATCACCCATCGAAACAACGACAGGTGAGGCGTTTGGCATTAGTCGCGAATCTCGACCGTGCCGTCGCGGCGCAAATCTCTCAGCCAGCGGCGCGAATGCAGGGACAGCTGCTGGCCACGCAATTGTGATTCCAGGTCATCACGGCTGGGAACACCCGGGCCGGCAATGGTGCGCTCGCAAACGATCAGGCTCTGCAGGCCTGCTGCGGTCTGCAACACGCCGGTATTGCCACCCTCACGCAGCGGCGCCAGGGCTTCGCTGAATTGCGGCAGCAGCGCGTCGGCACCGATGGCACCGAGCGGTGTGACAACCGAACCCGGAATGCGACTGGCGACCGCATCCGCCTGGGCGCAGGTTGGATTGGCGGCCAGGGCACGGGTCAGGGCGGCGCTGGAATTGGGCTGAACGGCGCTGGCGGGAACGGTGATCTGGACCAGGTCGTATTGCAGGGTTGTGGTGCCGTCACGTGCGGCCACGAGGGCAACGATCATGTAGCCACCGGGAACACGGACCGGGTTGGACAGGGCGGCGCCGCCCTGGCTCTGGGCGTATTGCTGCATCAATTGCGGCAGAATGGTCGCCACCTCCGGCGGCAATTGCGAGGCGACGATCCAGCCGATATCGCCGCCATTGGCGGCAGACGGCGCGTCGGAATATTGCCGTGCCAGCTCCGGGAAGGGGGCGCCGCGTTGCAACTGATCCATCACCGCGATGACCCGCTCAACGGTTTCCTGTTCGCGATTGACGCTGGGAATTTCGAAGAAGAGCTCGAAAATCCGGTATTGCGGCTGTGAGGCGCTGGCGGCGAGGCGTTCCAGCGCCATCTCGATCTGTTGATCGCTGATGCGGATTCGCGAGCCATAGCGGCCATTGACCAGAACCTGCCAGGCGATTTCTGCTTCCAGCTGGTGGCGCAAGGTCAGGATATCAACGCCGGAGCGTTCCAGATCGCCGACAATGGTGGCGATCGTCGTGTTATTGCGGTCGGCGAGATCCTGGATCGATCGATTGATCTCTTCCTCGGTGACGTCGATTTCATACTCCCGGGCCGCCTGCAATTGCAGGGTCTCATCGACCAGGCCACGAATCGCCTGGCTCTGGATCTGGGCCAGGGTCGCCGGATCGAGCTGGGTGAGGCCGGTCGAGGCGATGATCAGGCGCATACGATTGCGCACATCCACCGTCGTGATCGGTTCATCGTTAACGAGCGCGGCGACGCCCTCGGTCGATTGTGCCATGGCGCCAGGCGCCGTGATCACGAGCAGGGACGCCATCAGCGTCAGCACAAGGTTTTTAACGGCTATCATCAACATTCGCTATCCGGTTCCGCGCGGAACATTACCCAAAGACGCTGCGGGTGCAATCGCCCGGCACTGTAGTTTAATCAGGAGTCACGCCACCCAGCGTGAACAGGGTGATGCGTATCTGGATGGATTCCGACGGGCCGAGGCTCGCAATGAGGTCATCCTCGCGCTGATAGA
>NZ_CAXBKN010000100.1:0-8812 GCF_963976135.1 uncultured Maricaulis sp. | reverse complement strand
TGAGCAGGGCTTCGAAGGCGCGGATCAGGCGGGCCGGGGCCAGCAGGTTGACGCCCAGAACTTCATTCCAGGTCTTCGCTTTGATCTGTGCCGCCGGTGTCAGCACGCCGAGCTGGCCGGCATTGGCCAACAGGATGTCGAGCTTGCCCCAACGCTCCTCGACGATGGCACCGAGTTGCTCAATCCCGTCGCTCGACATCAGGTCAAGCGGGACCAGGGTCGAGGAACCACCCGCAGCGCGGATCAGGTCATCGACCTCTTCCAGCGCGCCGGTGGTGCGGGCGGTGGCAATCACATGGGCGCCGGCCTTGCCGAGTTCGAGCGCCATGGCGCGGCCAATACCGCGCGAAGCACCGGTCACCAGGGCGACGCGGCCGGTCAGATCAATTGCGGTCATGCATCCACCAATAGGGAGAGTTGGAATTCCTTCGCCGACAGCGAACGATCATGATCCATCAGACGCGTGGGATATTCGCCGGTGAAATAGTGATCGGAAAGCTGTGGCGCGCGGTCATTGCGCGGCCCGCCGGTGATCGCCTGATACATGCCGTCGACGGTGAGGAAGGCGAGGCTGTCGGCCTCGAGCTTGGCTGCCATCTGCCCGACGTCCATATTCGCCGCGATCAATTCCTTCTGGCCGGCCATATCGATGCCGTAGAAGTCGGGAAACTTGATCGGCGGGCAGGCCGAGCGGAAATGGACTTCCGTGGCGCCGGCCTCGCGCATCAGTCGCACGATTTTCAGCGAGGTGGTGCCGCGAACGATGGAATCATCAATCAGCAGGACGCGCTTGCCGCGCACGGCGGCGGCATTGGCGGAATGCTTGAGACGGACCGACATGTCGCGGCGGTCCTGATTGGGCTGGATGAAGGTGCGGCCGACGAAGTGGCTGCGGATAATGCCCAGTTCGAAGGGGATGCCGCTGGCTTCCGAATAGCCGAGCGCCGCCGGCACGCCGCTATCGGGAACCGGAATGATGACGTCGACATCGACCGGCATTTCGCGCGCCAGCTGGCGGCCCATTTCCTTGCGGGCTTCATAGACGCTGCGGCCCCCAATATTGGAGTCCGGCCGCGCAAAATAGATGAATTCGAAGGCGCAGGGCCGTGCGGCGCGCGCCGGCGAGAAACGTTCGCTGCGCATTTCGCCATCGGACAGGATGATGGCCTCGCCGGGCTCGACATCGCGGACATAGGTCGCGCCAACCATGTCGAGCGCCGTGGTTTCCGAGGCGAAGACGACCGCATCGCCCAATTGGCCCATTACCAGCGGCCGGATGCCATGCGGGTCGCGCGCGGCGATCAGACGGTCATTGACCAGCACCACGAAGGCAAAGGCGCCCTCGATCTGCTTGAGCGCATGTGAGAGGCGATTGGTCAGCTTGGACTTGCGCGACAGGGCGGCGAGGTGGAGCACGACTTCGGAATCGCTGGTTGACTGGAAAATGGCACCATTCGCGACCAATTCCTCGCGCAGCACGCGGGCATTGGTAATGTGACCGTTATGGGCCAGCGCGATACCGCCGCCGCGGACATCGGAATAGAGCGGCTGCACATTGCGCAGCACCGAGGCGCCCTGGGTCGAATAGCGCACATGGCCGATCGCGACATTGCCGGGCAGGCGTTGTGGCATATCGGCCGAGGTGAAGTTTTCGCCGACCAGGCCGAGATAGCGCTCGACATGAAAACGCGACCCGTCATGGGTCGCGATGCCACAGGCTTCCTGCCCCCGATGCTGGAGTGCGTGCAGGCCGAGTGCGGTGAGAACACCGGCGTCTTCTGAGCCATAAACGGCGAAAACGCCGCATTCTTCCTGGGGTCGATCCGTGACGGGATCGTAAGTCAACGTGGCGGGAAGTGCGTGCTTATCGCTCATCCATCGTCATCCTGGTCATCCGTGGTCGAACCGATCAGCTCATCTAGTCGGTTTCGGTCGCGGCTGCCATAGGAGGTCGCATCATTTCTTATAGTTTCTGCAATCGGATCATCAGCCGGCCCGGACCGCGCTTCGGGCAGCAATTCCGTGTCGGCAATCCGGGAGGTCGATGGCGCCAGGGTCTGCAGTGCGTCGGCGGCGGCCTTGACCAGGGGATAGATCCGCGATTCCGTGACGGCGCGCGGCGGCTGCCCGTCAACGCCCAGCGTCGCCGCCATGAAGATCACGCCGAGTGCGAGCAGGACCAGGCCACGCACCAGGCCGAAGCCGAAGCCGAGTGTACGGTCGACGACATTGACATCATCGCCCTTGGCCAGCCCGCTCGACAGCGAGGAGGTCACGAAGGTGATGGAGAGATAGACCAGCAGGAAGATGACCGCGCCGATCGCCAGCGGAGCCAGCCAGTCGGGATCGATCAATTCGCGTGCCGGGCCGAGAAAGGCGGGCAGGGCCCAGAGCGTCGCCAGCGAGGCGGCGACGAAGGCCGTCACCGACAGCGCCTCGCGCACGAAGCCGCGCACCAGGGCCAGCAGGCCGGAAACCAGAAGGATTGTCAGTCCTATTCCATCGAATGCACTCAGGGAGCCGTCCATCGGCGTCTTTCCTACTCGCCTGCCATCGCCTGCAGAGTTTGCACCAGTTCGAGCGCTGTGGCCACGCCCAGCACACGCACCGGCGCTGCATCGTCGGCCGAGGCTTTCGGGGCGATCGCCCGCGTGAAGCCCAGCTTGGCGGCTTCCTTGAGGCGCGAATCGCTGCGCCCAACCGGACGAACATCGCCGGAAAGACTGATTTCTCCGTAAACGACCCCGTCCGAGGGCAGGGCGACATCGAGGGCCGAAGAGACGATGGCGGCCGCGACCGCGAGATCGGCGGCCGGTTCGGCGATCTTCAACCCGCCGGCGACATTGAGGAAAATGTCACGATTGGAGAAATCGACGCCGCAGCGTGCTTCCAGCACGGCGAGCACCATGGCCAGGCGGCCGCTATCCCAGCCGACCACAGCGCGGCGTGGCGTGCCGAAGGCCGCCGGGGCGACCAGGGCCTGGATCTCGCTCAGAACCGGCCGTGTGCCCTCCATGCCGGCAAAGACGGCGGCACCGGAGGTCGACTCGCCACGGCCATCGAGGAAGAGGGCGGAAGGGTTGGCCACTTCGCCCAGCCCGGCATCGCCCATTTCGAACACGCCGATTTCGTCGGTCGGGCCGAAACGGTTCTTCACGGCGCGCAGGATGCGGAATTGATGGCTGCGTTCGCCTTCGAAATACAGCACGGCATC
Organism: uncultured Maricaulis sp.; assembly: GCF_963976135.1. GTDB lineage: Bacteria > Pseudomonadota > Alphaproteobacteria > Caulobacterales > Maricaulaceae > Maricaulis. The sequence goes on along the minus strand of NZ_CAXBKN010000100.1, from coordinate 5,598 downwards.
GACCATGTGCTCGATCACCCGCGGGCCGGCGATCTGGCCATCCTTGGTGACATGGCCGACCAGGATGACGATGCAATTGCGCTGTTTGGCAAAACGCACCAATTCCTGCGAACAGGCGCGTACCTGGGCCACCGTGCCCGGCGCGGCGGCGAGTTGGTCGCTCCACATGGTCTGGATCGAATCGATTACCACGATGTCGGGTTTTTCAGCCTTGAGCCCGTCGAGAATATTGTTGAGCGAGGTTTCCGCCGCCAGCGAGACCGGCGCATCGGCCAGGCCGAGCCGCCGCGCGCGCAGACGCACCTGGGCGACGGCCTCCTCGCCCGAGACATAGATCGCACGGGCATCGGCCCGGGCCATCAGTGCGACGAGTTGCAGCAGCAGGGTGGATTTGCCGATCCCCGGATCGCCGCCGACCAGGATGGCTGAACCGCGGACCAGACCACCGCCGCAAACGCGGTCAAGTTCGGGAATGCCCGATTTCAGGCGCGGCGCTTCGGGTGTGTCGGCGCCGAGATCGACCAGATCGAGCGTATTGCCCTTGCCGCGCCGTTTCGCGCTCGTGGCCTGGGTGCCCAGCGGTGCCGCCGGCGTTTCCTCGACCAGCGTGTTCCAGCTGCCGCAGGCATCGCAGCGCCCGGCCCATTTGCTCTGGGAGGCACCGCAGCTCTGGCAGACATAGATGTTTTCAGCACGGGCCATGGCGAATCGTCTTTTTCAGCTTGGCACTCAGTTCACACTCTGTTCCGCCGGACCGCAAGCTCACTCTGCCGCAGGCAAGCCGGGCAGATAGGTGCGCTGGAAGCGTTGGCCGAGGCGGACGAGGAATTCATAGGTGATGGTGTGGGCGGCCTGGGCCATCGGCTCGACATCCTCACCGAGGAAGCTGACCCAGTCGCCCGGCTCGACCGGTGTGCTGACCTCGCTGAGATCGACCGTCGTCAGATCCATCGAGATGCGGCCGATGATCGGAACTTTCACGCCGCCGATCCGGCCATAACCGCCATCACCGCAGGCGCGGACCAGCCCGTCGGCATAACCGGTGGCAACAGTGGCAATCTGCATGTCGTGTGTCGCCGTGAAGATGGCGCCATAGCCGGCGCAGTCGCCCGCCGCGATCCGGCGCACCTGCAGCACCGGCGCCTCGATCCGCACCGCCGGCTCGAAGGGATTGTCCTGGCCGGGGGCGGGATGGCCGCCATAGAGCGCCAGACCCGGGCGCAGAATATCGAAATGATAGCGGGCATCGAGCATCGCGCCGCCGGAATTGGCGAAGCTGGCAGGGATTTCCGGGAAACAGGCGCGAGCGCGGGCGAAGCGCTGCAATTGTCTGGCGTTGAGCGGGTGATCCGGCTCATGCGAACAGGCCAGATGGCTCATCAATTGACGCACATCCAGACCCTCGATCCAGTCGGGATTGTCGATCAGGCTCTGGGTCGCGTTCGGCCCCAGTCCGAGCCGGTTCATGCCGGTATCGAAATGGATCGCGCAGGGCAGGTCCGGCGCCAGTTCGCGCAGCTGGTGAAACTGATGCAGGTCATTGATGACAGGGAAGAGCCGCGCCTCGCGCAGGGAGTCCAGTTCCGACGGCCAGAAGCCGTTGAAGACGAAAATGTCGGCCTCGCGCCCGGCCAGCGCTTCGCGTGCCTCGCGGCCCTCGGTGGTGTGGGCGACATAGAAAGTGCGGCAACCGGCATCGGCCAGCGCCGGAACGACCCGCGCCGCGCCGAGCCCATAGGCATTGGCCTTGACCACGGCGCCCGTTTGCGCGCCCGGCGCGAGGCGTTGCAGGGCCGCATAATTGCGCTGGATGGCGGCCAGGTCGATGACCAGGCGCGGCGCGGGCTGCGCCCCGCGATCAGCCGGGTCCGTCTTCGAATCGTTCATCAAGGTCGCTAAACTTCGTGCGCGCCCCGTCAAAGGCGAGTTTGGCCGTGCCGATGGCGCCATGGCGTTGCTTGCCGATGACCACTTCGGCCAGTTTTTCAATAATGCGGAATTCTTCCTGCCAGGCGAGATATTCCGGCGTGTCCTCGCGCGGTTTTTCGCGTTCCTTGTAATAGGCTTCGCGATAGACGAACAGCACGACATCGGCGTCCTGCTCGATCGAACCCGATTCACGCAGGTCGGAGAGCTGGGGCTTCTTGTCTTCGCGGCTTTCGACATTACGCGAGAGCTGCGACAGGGCGATGACGGGGACTTCCAATTCCTTGGCCAGGGCCTTGAGGTTCTGGGTCACTTCGGAAACTTCCTGCACGCGGCTATCGCCCGGCCGGTTGCGCGAGGATGTGACCAGCTGCAGGTAATCGACGATGATCAGATCGAGCCCGTGAGTACGCTTGAGCCGTCTTGCCCGCGCCGCGAGGGCGCCGATCGGCAAACCACCCGTGTCGTCGATATAGAGCGGCAAGGACTGGATCTCGAGCACGGCGTCGCGGATCTCTTCATACTGCGTCGCGTCGATCGTGCCCTGGCGGATCATATAGCCGGGAATGCCGGTGTAATCGGCGATCAGACGCATGGCGAGCTGTTCGGCCGACATTTCCAGCGAGAAGAAGCCGACAACGCCGCCCTTGGTCGTCTTGGTGGTGCCGTCGGGCTGTTCCTCGAATTCATAGTTTCGCGCCACATCGAAGGCGATATTGGTCGCCAGAGCGGTTTTCCCCATCGAGGGACGTCCGGCGAGGATGATCAGATCGGACGGGTGCATGCCGCCGAGTTTTTCGTCCAGCGCCTTCAGGCCCGAGGAAATCCCCGACAGCCCGCCATCGCGCTCATAGGCGGCAGCCGCAGTCTCGACCGATTCGGTCAGCGCCTGTTTGAAACTGACAAAGCCGCGTGAGGTTGAACCGGCCTCTGCGAGATTGAAGAGCTGTTGCTCGACCGCCTCGATCAGCTTGCGCGGCTGGGTTTCGGCATCGGTGGTGGCGGTGGCCGAGAGCTCGTCGCCGATGCGGATCAGATCGCGGCGCAGGGCGAGTTCATAGATCATGCGCGCGTATTCGGTCGCCGCCGAATTATTGGCGGCGCTCTCGATCAGCACGGCCAGATAGGTGGTGCCGCCGATTTCGCGCAGCCCGTCATCGCGGTCGAATTGGGTTTTCAGCACCACCGCATCGGCCAGCGAACCGCGGCCGATCAGATCGGAGGCGGTCTCGAAAATACGGCCATGGACGGGGTCGTAGAAATGCTCCGGCTTCAGCCAGTCGGCGATGCGGTGGAAGATTTCATTGTCGTAGAGCAGCGCGCCGAGGAAGGCCTGTTCGGCCTCCAGATTGTGGGGCGCGGTCTCCAGCGTCGTCGGGACGCCGGCATCGAATGTCATCAGCTCAGTGGTCATGCCAATGGGATACAGGCTCGGCGGCCGGGATGCGACCCCTCAATCCGCCCAGGGTGAATCTTTGCCACAGCATTTCCCCGGCCTGTGGAGAAGTGTGGACAAGTCTGGTGGCAAACAAAAACGGGCGGATCTTGCGACCCGCCCGTTTCCGGCACTCAGCATGAGCTGAAAGCCTAGTCTTCGTCGGCTTCGTCTGCTTCCGAATCGTCGGCGCCTTCGGCGCGGCGTTCGGCCAGTTCTTCGCCTTCTTCGCTGGCTTCGAACAGGTCGGCAGCCTGGGCTTCGGCGATGGCGCGATCTTCGTCAGCCTGGGCTGCGATCACGTCTTCACCGGAGGCCTGGCGTTCGGCTTCGTCGAGCGAGCGGGCGACATTGATCGTGACCGTCACCGAAACATCGGCGTGCAGACGGATACGGATGTCGTGCAGGCCCAGCTTCTTGATCGGCGCATGCAGATCAATCTGCGAGCGGACGACCGAAGTGCCGGATTCCGAAACGATCTCGGCAATGTCGCGCGAGGAGACAGAACCGTAGAGCTGACCGCTTTCGCCAGCGGAACGAACCATGACGAAAGTTTCGCCATCGATCACTTCACCAGCGGTCGCTGCTTCAGCAGCCCGTTCGGCATTGCGCGCGATCAGGGCTTCTTTTTCCGCTTCGAAGCGGGCCATATTGCCTTCATTGGCGCGCAGCGCCTTGCCTTGCGGCAGAAGGAAGTTGCGGGCGAATCCCGGACGGACCGAGACAACTTCACCCATGACGCCGAGATTTTCGACGCGTTCCAGGAGAACCAGTTTCATCGTGCGTTCTCCTTAATCCATCACATAGGGAAGCAGTGCCATCTGGCGGGCGCGTTTGATGGCGCGGGCCAGTTCACGTTGCTTCTTGGCGGATACCGCCGTGATACGGGACGGGACGATCTTGCCACGCTCGGACATGTAACGAAGCAGGAGCTTCGGGTCCTTGTAGTCGATCGCGGGTGCATTCTCGCCGGAGAATGGGCACACCTTGCGGCGGCGCATGAATGGGCGGCGAGCAGGCAGGTTTGCAATATTATCGGATGACATCAGTTTCTCTCCTTACGACCGGAAATCGCGGCGCGGACGACGGTCATCCTTCTTCGACAGAATCGCCGAAGGCTGATCGGTGTGCTCGTCGACACGAAGGGTCATGAAACGCATGACGTCTTCGGACAGGCGCTGCAGGCGCTCAAGTTCGTCGATGACGGCGCCATTGGCGTCGATATCGATCAGGCCGTAATGACCCTTGCGCGACTTGTTGATGCGGTAGGACAGGTTACGCAGGCCCCAATATTCGATCTTGCCGGTCTTGCCGCCATTGGTCTCGATCAGGGTCTTCGTTTCTTCCAGAAGAGTTTCCATCTGGGCCGGAGAAACGTCCGGGCGTACGATGAATACGTGCTCGTAAAGTGCCATCTTGGCTCCCTTCGTAAGCGGTTGCGGCGCAAGCCTCGCCGAAGGGGCGGGCAGGCTCGCGGTGGCTCCTGTGCCGGTCCACCACACCATGTGACGGGAATAAAGGAACAGGACCGCAACCAAGCGAAGCGCGCGTTTAGCCTAAAGCGGTGGGCCGTGCAAGCCGCATCCCCTCTTGCGCGCCCGGCGTGACAAGGGGTATCGAGCGATCAATTCAATTGGTGGGAGGCGTTCTGATGACGCTTGCATTCGTATTTCCCGGTCAGGGCAGCCAGGCCGTTGGCATGGGCCAGGAACTGGCCGCTGAATTCTCCGCCGCACGCGCCGTGCTGGCCGAGGTCGATGAAGCGCTCGGGCAGAATCTTTCCGGGCTGATGGCCAATGGTCCGATCGAGGATCTGACCCTGACGGAAAATGCCCAGCCGGCCCTGATGGCGGCCAGCCTGGCAGTGATGCGCGTCCTGGAGGCCGAGTTCGGGGTTGATGTCAGCGCGGCGAAATTCGTCGCCGGTCACAGCCTGGGCGAATACTCGGCCCTGGCGGCGGCGCGCGCCTTGACGATCAGCGATGCGGCGAAACTGCTCAAATTGCGCGGCCGTGCCATGCAGCAGGCTGTCCCGGTCGGGCTGGGGACGATGGCCGCATTGCTCGGTGCCGATGAGGACATGGCGCAGCAGGCGGTTGATGCCGGCTCGCTGGTCGGGGTCTGTGCGATTGCCAATGATAATGCGCCCGGCCAGATCGTGATCTCCGGCTCGACCGCTGCGATCGAGGCGGCGATTGACCGCGCCACATCGCTGGGCGTCAAGAAGGCGATGATGC
>NZ_CAXBKN010000099.1:0-8930 GCF_963976135.1 uncultured Maricaulis sp. | reverse complement strand
TAAATCTCCCATCTTTTTCCAGGAAGACTTGGCGGGACGTTTCGAATGTCTCACTTATCTATTGCGCTAAACGGCATTCGCCGCGTCCCGCACACCTCCCAAACGGGGAGGGCCACGCAAACCTCCAGCGGCTCGCCGCGTGGAGATTTTCCTGCAGCCTCCCCGTTGGCATCACGGGCTGTGCGCCTATGTCGCAGATTCAGGTTTTGATAAATATCAAGTCTTGGCGTTATCACTGATCGACAAGATCGGGTCCGATTGCAGATCAAAACAGGACAGGACGCTCCATCATGCTGCCAGAATCGCTGCTTCACCGCGTCCATGCTGCCGGTCGCTTTCTGTCGGCCCGGCCCTGGCCGCAAGGCCCACTCGGACGGCTGGGCGGGCAGGTGGCTGTTGCGGCGATGCAGCCGATGGCCGTGATGCTGACGGCGTCGCTGCGGCGGCTGGCGCGGCAAAGGCCCGACGTGTTCGAGCGACTGGGTCCGGCGCGCCAGGCCCGCATCCTGATTTGCCCGGCCGGTCTGCCGGTCGCCTTCCTGGTCTGCCCGGATGGCAGTGCGGGAGCGGTGCAGGTGGTCAGGGCAGCCGCGCCGACGCCGTGCGAGGCGCGGATTGAGGCGCCGCTCGATCTTCTATTGCGTCTGATGCAGGGCAGCGAGGATGGCGATGCCGCCTTCTTCGCCGCCGATCTGTGGATTGAGGGCGAAACCGCTGTCGTGCTCAGCCTGCGCAATGCGATCGAGGAGGCCGAGATGCGGCTGGCGGATCTCGTGCCGCTGCCGCCTTTGCCGTCCCTGCCACCGCTGCCACCGGGACCATGGCGCCCGGCGACGCAGGGGCGGCGGTCATGAGCCGCGGCGCGCTTGAACTGGTCTGCCCGGCGGGCACGCCCTCGGCCCTGCGTGCGGCGGTCAATGCCGGTGCGGACACCGTTTATTGCGGCCTGCGTGACGAGACCAATGCCCGCAATTTTCCGGGCCTCAATTTCTCCGATGCCGAACTGGCCGAGGCCGTCGCCTATGCGCATCAGCGCGGGGCCAAGGTGATGGTGGCGATCAATACCTTTGCCCAGGCCGGCAAGACGGCAATCTGGGCCCGCGCCGTCGATACGGCGGCGGCGGCCGGCGCCGATGCGATCATCGCCGCCGATATGGCCGTGCTCGGCCGGGCCGCCTCGCAGCATCCCGATTTGCGGCTGCATCTCTCGGTCCAGGCCGCGGCCGGGACGCCGGAAGCGATTCGCTTCTATGCCGAACGCTTTGGCGTGCAGCGTGTCGTGCTGCCGCGCATCCTTTCCATTCCGGAAATCAAGGCGCTGATCGGCGAGATCGATATCGAGGTCGAGGTGTTTGCCTTTGGCGGGCTGTGCGTGATGACAGAAGGACGGTGCGACCTGTCCTCCTATGTCACCGGCCGTTCGCCCAATCTCGACGGCGTCTGCTCGCCGCCGGAAGCGGTGAGTTATTCGCGCCAGGATGGCAGCCGCTCCGTCGCGCTCGGCGGACTGACGATTGACCGCAAGGCGGACGGCCAGCCGCTGGGCTATCCGACCCTGTGCAAGGGCCGATTCATGGCCGGCGGCAAGACGGGACATTTGTTCGAGGACCCGGTCAGTCTCAATACGATCGATGTCCTGCCGCAATTGCGCGATGCCGGGGTGACGGCGTTGAAGATCGAGGGCCGCCAGCGCGGCAAGGCCTATGTCGAAGCGGTCACGCGGCAATTCCGCCAGGCGATTGACGGGTTAGGAAAACCGGTCGGTCCGGGGGCACCGGAGCGGGCTTTGGAGGGGCCGGCGACGGGCGCGACGCTGCTCGATACGCTGGCGGAAGGCCAGCGCGGCACGGTGGGAGCGTACAGGAAGACATGGCGATGAATCCGAGCCCGATCTCCTTGAGTCCGATATCCTTGAGTCTGGGGCCGCTCTATTTCAACTGGCCGTCGTCGCAATTGCTCGATTTCTATGCCCGCATCGCCGATGAATGCCCGGTCGAGCGCGTCTATCTCGGCGAGATCGTCTGCGGCAAGCGCGGCCCCCTGACCCAGGCCGCCATCGCCAGCGCCGCGGACCGGCTCGAGCGCGCCGGCAAGACAGTTATCTGGTCGACCCTGATCTCCCCGGTCAATCGCCGCGAACGCCGTCTGACCGAGGAGCTGGTCCGCGATGGCGAACAGGTCGAACTGAATGATTTCGGTGGCCTGGCCAGCCGCGGCGGGCGCGCCTTCACCGCCGGCCCCTTCCTCAATGTCTATAATGAGGACACGGCCCTGATGCTGAAGGACATGGGCTGCACGCGCTGGTGTCCGCCGGTCGAACTCTCCTTGCAGGCGATCTCGACAATCGCGGAAGTCTGCCCCGGCCTGGAGATTGAGTTGTTCGGCTTTGGCCGCCTGCCACTGGCCCATTCCGGCCGCTGTTATCATGCCCGTCAGCACAAGCTGAACCGCGACAGCTGCCGCTATGTTTGTGAGCAGGATCCCGATGGCTGCCGCGTCTCGACCCTGGATGGCACCGGTTTCCTCGCCTTCAACGGGGTGCAGACCCTGTCCGACGGCCTGCAGCTTTGCACCGAGACGCCGGACGCCCTGCGCGCGGCTGGGATTTCGGCGCTGCGGCTGTCGCCGCACAGTGTCGGCATGGTCGAGGTCGCCAGTGCGATGCGCGGTTTTCTCGATGGCGCCACTGATGCGGCCGAAATGGTCGAGACGGTGCGCGCCTCGACCCTGCCATTACCGCTGGTCAATGGCTATCTGGCCGGGAAGGCGGGGCGGGAATGGACGATGAAATAAACGAGACCGGCCTCGGCGCGGTCCGGCTGAAGATCGACCGGGTCGACCGGCAATTGGTCCGCCTGCTGGCGGCGCGCAAGGAATTGGTCGAGGCCGCCGCGCGCATCAAGCGCCACCCCCGCTATGTCGTCGATGCCGACCGCAATGAGGCGGTGCTGGAGAATGTGCGCCGCTGCGCGCGCGAATTTGGCTTGCCACAGGCCTTTGCCGAGCGGGTCTGGCGCTTTCAGACCGAATTATGGATCCGCCACCAGCTCGACCTGATGGTCCGCGAAAGCGGCGAAGTGCCCTATGCCGGCAATAGGTCGGCATCGTGCGAGGCGGGCGTGCGGGGCCGCTGATGCGACGAGGTGTGTGTTAAAAAAATTAGTTAATTCAGTAGGTTATCGCACATAGCTCGCGCCATTGATATCGATACAGCTACCCGTCGCGCTCTGGCAGGCGCCCGAGGCGAGGAAGGCGCACATCGCGGCAATCTCCTCGGGTTCGGCCATGCGGCCGATCGGGATTTCCGACTGGGCGGCAGCGACGCCGGCGGCGTTTTGCGGCGCCATGCGGGTATTGATCCAGCCGGGGGTGAGGGCATAGGCATAGATCGCATCCGGTCCCCATTGGCGGGCCAGGGTCTTGGTCAGCGAGAGCAGGCCGGCTTTGGAGGCACCATAGGCGATATGGTCGCGATCCTCGCCGCGATAGCCGGCACGGCTGGAGATATTGACGATCGAACCGCCGCCGCGCTCCACCATGCCGGGAATGGCGGCGCGGCAGATATCGGCGACGGCCATCAGATTGACCTGGAGAATACCGGCCCAGCCCGCTTCCCAATCGGCATCGGTGGCCTCGAACGGCGTCGCCCAGTGAATGCCGGCATTATTGATGATGGTGTCCAGCCTGCCACCGGCCAGGTGCTGAGCGGCCTCGACCAGATCGCGCCCGGCGCCCGGCATTGACAGGTCGGCCTGCACCGCCCCGAGGGCGCGCGGTCCGATTTCGCGCACGGCCAGATCGGCATCGGCCATATTGGCATTGCCGTGCAACACGACCTCGGCGCCCTGTTCGGCGAAGAGTTTCGCGGCCGCCAGGCCAACACCATGGCTGGAGCCGGTGATCAGGGCGCGTTTGCCGGAGAGGGGGAGATACATGGTGAGGTCCTGTTGCCGCTTCGCCGCTGGAGCTACCGCAACGCGCCGGGACTGCCAAGGGGCGGGGTGTCTGGGACGGCATTCACAGCGCAATCTCTCCCGGGGTGGAAACGGTTCCGGGTGGCTTGCGCGTGCCTCCGGTGGGGAGTGACAGCGGCTTGCGAGCGTCAGGCCTTGCTTGTGGCTGTCAGGAACTCATTCATTTTCGCTTTCAGGTCATCGAGTTGTGCCTGGACGGTGGCGGTGGAGCGGGCGACCGATTGCGCCAGTTCCGCCGTCGCCGCTGGTTCGGGGCTGGCCAGTTCGGAAGCCGCTTGGTTGAGCGCGTCCATCGCCGTGTCGAGTTCGGTCATCGAGTGGGTGAAGGCTTGCCGGAAAGCGTTCGAGAATTTCAGCCGCGACAAGCGGGCCTTGGACTGCTCGGCCTCGGAATAGCTGGTCAGGGCGACCCCGATATCGAGAAGCGCGGCGCGCGTCAGGGCATCAATGACGATCTCCGGGGAATGGCTTGATCGATGCCCCTTGCGAGCCGGGCCGCCATCGGGCTGGCTGGCATCGCACAGCAGTTTGGACAATACGGCCGCATAGCCGGTCAGGAAGGCGTGCGGTTCCAGGCCGATGGAACAATGGACCGTGCCAATCCGCTTCGCCGATTCCAGATAGGTCTCGTCAAACAGTCCGGACAGCAATTTTCTCCAGTGCTCGTATTGCTTCTGGCGGACATGGCTGAGTTGTTTGACATCATCAAAAAATGCCGACAGCTCGGCGTTTTCCGCGATCGTGCTGTAGAGCTCGATCAGGGCCTTCTTCAGTCGGGGGTCACTCTCACGCCCCCATCGATCCATTTCCTCGGAGGCTTCCGGGGTCAGCGCCATCGCGTCGACCAGGCGACGAAATTGAACAAAATTCACAGAGATGCCCTCGCTGTCCACACCGGCTGTCGGGATCGACTCACAGATCGATCCGGGCCGAACAGCCTTCAGGCATTCGGGGGAGGCGTCAATTGCAGATTGTGGCGTGTCAGCTCATCTGCTTCTTCGACACCGTCTCGTAGAATTTCCCGTAAGGCGGGGCCAGCAGGCGGGACGGATGCCATTTCCCGGTCGCGAAGACCGAGCGTTCATGGGTGAAGGTCAGGAAACCGGCCTCGCCATGATAGCTGCCCTGACCGGAGGCGCCGATGCCGCCAAAGGGCAGGTCGGGGACGGAGAGATGCAGGAGATTGGTATTGATGCCGACGCCGCCCGACTGGCTCTGGTCGAGAATGCGCGCCGCCATCTCCTTGTCGGTGGAATAGACATAGAGGGCGAGCGGATGATCATGATCGGCGACATAATTGGTCGCCGCATCGATCTCGCTATACCCGACAACCGGCAGAAGCGGGCCGAAGATTTCCTCGGTCATCAGCTTTGAATCGGCGGGCGGGTTGAGGACGACTGTCGGCGGGATCTTGCGCGCCGCCTGGGCGGCCTGGGGGTCATGCTTGGCCTGCAGGATTTCGGCACCGCCGGCGCGGGCCTCCTCGATCATGCCGGTCAGGCGCTCATAATGCCGGTCCGAGACGATGGCGGTATAGGCGTCGTCGCTGGAGGATTCGGGAAATTCATGTTCGGCGATCTTGATGATTTCCTCGCCCATGGCGCGTTCCTCGCCATTGGGCACCATCACGTAATCGGGCGCAACACAGGTCTGGCCGGCATTGAGGAATTTGCCCCAGCCGATTGATTTGGCAGCGCTGAGCTTGGGGTAGCCCGGCGTGACGATGGCCGGCGACTTGCCACCAAGCTCCAGCGTGACCGGCACGAGATTTTCTGCTGCCGCCATGGCGACAAGGCGGCCGACCTGGGTCGAGCCGGTATAGAAGAGATGGTCGAATTTGAGCTTGCAGAAGGCCTCGCCAACGGCCGGTCCGCCGGTGATGACGCAAACATGGTCTTCCTCGAAGGCTTCGCCGATCAGGCGTTTCATCAGCTCGGCGGTGGCCGGGGTGAGCTCGGAAGGTTTGATCATGGCGCGGCAACCGGCACCCAGCGCGGCGACCAGTGGTGCCATGGCGAGCTGGAAGGGATAATTCCACGGCGAGACAATGCCGACCACGCCCTTGGGCTCGCGGCGGATGGTCGCCTTGCCGGGCATCAGTGTCATCGGCACACCGACGGAACGCGTTTTCGCCCATTTGCCGATATGCTTGGCGGTATGATCGGCGTCCTGGATGACGAAGGCGATCTCGGCGATGACGCTTTCCTGCCTGGCACGATTGCCGAAATCGCGGCTGATCGCCTCGCAGATCGCATCGCTATTCTTGCGGCACAGATCGGCAATGCGCGCCAGGTCGGCCTTGCGCAGGTCGAGCGGCCGGTGGCGTTCATGGCGAAACGCATCGCGCTGGGTGGCGAGCAGGGATTTCATGCGTTCAATCTGCTTGGCTTCGGCTTCGCTCATGGCGGCCTCCTGATTTCGACTGGGCTCGGCGGGGGCCGAACTCAGGCGGTGTTATTGTCCTGCGCGATCATGTCGCTGGCACGTGTGGCGATCATGATCGTTGGTGCATTCGTATTGCCACCGACCAGGCGCGGCATCACCGACGCATCGACGACGCGCAGCCCGGCGACACCCTTGACGCGGCAACGGCTGTCGGTGACCGCCATTTCGCCCGACCCCATCGCGCAGGTCGAGGTCGGATGATACAGGGTTTCGGCCCGCTTTCGAACATCATCCTTGAGGCCGTTGAGGGTTGTCACCTCGGCGCCGGGCCAGCGCTCCGACTTGCGATCATAATCAAAGGCCGGTGAGGCGAGGATCTCGCGGACCTTGCCGAGGCCATCGGCAAGCACGTCGAGGTCGAATTCATCCTCGAGATAATTCGGCTGGATCGCCGGATGCTCATAGGGATCGGTCGATTTGAGCGTGATCGCCCCGCGGCTCTTCGGATAGAGCTGGCAGGCATGCAGCGTGACGCCATGCCCCGTGGCCTTCTCGACCCCGTGTGGATTGGAGATGGCCGGGATGAAGACCAGCTGCAGATCCGGCAGATCGCCGGCGAAGGCGGATTTGATGAAGGCGCCGCCCTGCACGGGATTGACGGTGAAGGGGCCGTCGCCCGCCAGCGCCCAGCGGGCCACCATATACATGTGGCTCGGGATGGAGCGCAGGGAATTGCCGATCGAGGTCGAGGACTTGGTCCAGAGCTGGGCCGTGATGTCGAGATGGTCCTGCAAATTCTTGCCAACGCCGGGCACGTCCGATTCGACGGTAATGCCCATGGCACGCAACTCATCGGCGGGCCCGACGCCCGAGAGCAGCAGGGTCTGCGGCGAATTGATTGCCCCGCCCGAAAGGATAATCTCCTTGCGCGCAGTGAGAATTGTGCTGACGCCATCAATGTCGACTTCGACACCGGTGGCACGGCCCGCTTCGATGATCACGCGGCGGACCATCGCCTTTGTCGTGACGCTACAGTTTTCCCGTTCCAGGGCCGGGCGCAGGAAAGCGTCGGCGGCCGAACAGCGCTTATGGCCCTTCTGCGTCACCTGATAGGGGCCGAAGCCTTCCTGGGTCGGGCCATTGAAGTCCGGATTTCGCTTGTATTGCAGCTCGTCACCGGCCTTGAAGAAGGCCTCGGTCAGCGGATTGAGTGGCGCGATATCCTGGACCCAGAGCGGGCCATCCGTGCCGTGAAGCTCACTGGCGCCGCGGGTCTGGTGTTCCACTTCCTTGAAGGCGGGCAGGGCGCTCTCCCAGTTCCAGCCCTGCGCACCGTAAGCGCTTTCCCACTCGTCAAAATTCTCGTGGGCACCGCGCATGTAGTGCATCGCATTGATCGAGGACGAGCCGCCCAGCGTCTTGCCGCGCGGCCAGAGCAGCTTGCGGTCGTGCAGATGTTTTTGCTCCTCGGTCCAATAGCCCCAGTTGAAGGCCTCACCGGTGACGGCGTATTGCAGCAACATCGGCGTGCGGATTATCGGGCTGTCATCCGAGCCGCCGGCCTCGAGCACACAGACGGAGACGGACGGATCGCGGGAGAGGCGTTCAGCGACGGTGCAGCCGGCCGAACCGGCCCCACAGACAATATAGTCATAGCTCGCCTCACTCATGGTCTGTCTCCGTGAGTTCGACCTCTTCCGGGCCGGTCTCGACCTCGGCAGCAGCTTCGATGATCGGGTCGCCATAGTGCGCCGAAAGCGCCCGCATGGCGGCAATCGATTCTGCGGTTCGGCCGCTCCACGCCGTATCGGCGGCGGTGCGGGCGATCACGATATTGCGGCGCTCATCGACCCAGACATATTGGCCATAGACACCGGCCATGAAGTATTCGCCGTCATGATTCTCGGGCACCCAGAAATGCAGGCCATAGCCGCGATGCGGATAGACCGAGGCCGGACCGGCTTCCTGGAAAGACGCGTTCGGGCGGGTCGCCATCGTCACCCAGCCCTCGGGGAGAAGGCGTTCACCATGCCAGACACCATCCTGCAGGTAGAACTGGCCCATCCGGGCATAATCCTCCAGGCGGGCATTGAGGCAGCAATAGCCGATCGCCATGCCGTTATCGCCCTGGATATTCTGGTTCCAGGACGCATCGCCTGTCATCCCGAGCGGACGCCAGATCTTCATCTCGACGACCTCGGCCAGCGGCGCATTATAGATACCGCGAATGACGGCCGAGAGGACGTGGGTGTTCGCACTGACATAGTGCAGGTCCTGGCCGGCCGGCCGGTCGCGCTCGATCTCGGCGACCAGGCTGTCAATATTCTGGCCGTAGATATTGGCGCCGAGGAAGAGGCGGCGAATATCGGAGCCGGGCGCATTGTAGTCTTCCTCGAAATCGACCCCGGCCGACATCATCAGCAAATGACGCAATGTGGTCTGGCCGTAGGCGGTACCGGCAAATTGCGGCGCGAACATTTCGGCGGTCTGGTCGAGGCTGGCGATATGGCCGTCCTGCATCGCCATGGCGATCAGGGTGGCGACGAAGCTCTTGCCAACGGACCAGCTGGT
>NZ_CAXBKN010000098.1:0-9162 GCF_963976135.1 uncultured Maricaulis sp. | reverse complement strand
AAGCCGGGTTACGCGCCTGCCCATGCTACACATCAATGATCTGACATATCGTATCGAAGGCCGGATGCTGTTCGACCAGGCGACCTTTCACCTGCCCCCCAAATGCAAGATGGGGCTGGTCGGGCGCAATGGTACCGGCAAGTCGACCCTGTTCCGGCTGATCCGCGGCGAGATCGCGCCCGAGGGCGGCGATACGACGCTGCGCAAGGGTGCGCGCGTTGGCTGGGTCGCCCAGGAGGCGCCGGGCGGTGACGAGAGTCTGATCTCCGTTGTGCTCGATGCCGACCTCGAACGCGCCGCCCTTCTGACCGAAGCGGAGACGGCGACCGATCCCAACCGCATCGCCGAGATCCAGATCCGGCTGGCCGATATCGATGCCCATACTGCCGAAGCGCGCGCCGGTTCCATTCTCTCCGGCCTCGGTTTTACAGCAGAAGAGCAGTTGCGTGCCTGCCGCGAATTCTCCGGCGGCTGGCGCATGCGCGTTGCCCTCGCCGCGACCCTGTTTGCCGAACCCGATGTGCTGCTGCTCGATGAGCCGACCAATTATCTCGACCTTGAAGGCGTGATGTGGCTGCAGACCTATCTCAAGAGCTTCCCCGGCGCCGTGCTGGTGATCTCCCACGACCGCGATCTGCTGAACGGCTCGATGCAGCGCATCGCGCATCTGAAAGACGGCAAGATCAGTGTATTCGAAGGCGGCTATGACGACTTCGAAGCGGCCCTGGCCGAGCGTCAGCGCCTGCAGGTGAAGATGGCCGACAAGCAGGATGCCGAGCGCCGGCATTTGCAGGCCTTCGTCGACCGTTTCAAGGCCAAGGCCTCGAAAGCCAAACAGGCCCAGTCGCGCGTCAAGCGGCTGGAGAAGATGCAGCCGGTCGCAACCATGGTCGCCGACCCGGTCGCGCCCTTCCTGTTTCCCGCCCCGAAAAAGGCGATGGCGCCGCCGATCGTGCGCATTGAAGAGGTCGATGCCGGCTATGCCCCGGGCAAGCCGGTGCTGCGTAATGTCAATCTGCGCATCGATCCCGATGACCGCATCGGCATTCTCGGCCGCAATGGCGCCGGCAAGTCGACACTGGCCAAACTGCTCTGTGACAAGCTGATCCCGCTGTCGGGTCATATGCGCCATCACAAGAAGCTGGAGATCGCCTATTTCGCCCAGCACCAGATTGACGGGCTGCATGCCGACACTTCGGCCTATCAGCATGTGATCGATCTGATGCCGGATGCGACCGAGGCCCAGCGCCGCGGCCGTCTGGCCCGGTTCGGCCTGCCGCGCGACCGCCAGGAAACCCCGGCCGGCTCCCTGTCAGGCGGCGAGAAGGCCCGGTTGATGTTCAACCTGATCACCTTCCATGGCCCCCATCTTCTGATCCTCGATGAGCCGACCAATCACCTCGACATGGACAGCCGCTCGGCCCTGATCATGGCGCTGAATGATTATGAAGGCGCCGTGATCCTGATCAGCCATGACCGGCATTTGATCGAAAGCTCGGTCGACCGTCTCTGGCTCGTCGCCGATGGATCGGTGACACCCTATGACGAGGATATCGAGACCTATCGCCAGAGCTTCTCGGGGCGCCCGGCCCGCGCCGCCAAGCGCGAGAAAAAGGATCTGCCGCAGGACGACAAGAGCGTCAAACGCCGCAATCTCGCCGCCCGCCGCGACGAGCTCAAACCCCTGCGCACCGAATCCGCGCGCTGGGCCAAGGAGGCCGATCGCCTGCGCGGCATTCTCGACGTGATTGATCGCGGTCTCGCCACGCCGGGCCTCTACAAGAAAGACCCCAAGGCCGCCAAGGATCTGCAGATGAAGCGCGCCAAGGCCGTCGAGCTGATCGATGCCGCCGAAGCCAAATGGATGGCCGCAGAAGAAAAGCTGGAAGCCGCGCGGGCCGGATAGACGACGCAATATGAACCTCGTCTCCAATTATTAGCTGCACCCACCTTGTCGCGGCGCCCGCCAATCCACATTTCCGCAGCTGGGCCCGCACCTGCGCGCCATCTGGGGAAATTCCATGGATTATGTCTTCGTCCTCGCCGGCCTGACCGGTCTGTTCCTCGGCGGCGAGGCGCTGGTGCGTGGCAGTGTCGGCATTGCCCGGCGGCTGGCGGTGCCACCGCTGCTGATCGGGCTGACGGTGGTCGGTTTTGGAACCTCAACGCCTGAATTGCTGGTCTCGGCCGATGCGGCGCTGCGCGGCGTGCCCGATATCGCGATCGGTAATATCATTGGATCAAATATCGCCAACATATTGCTGATCGTCGGTGTCTCGGCGCTGGTCTGGCCGATCCGCATCAGCGGCGCGACGCTGCGCCGCGATACCGGCGTCATGATGGCCGCGACCCTGATATTGATCCCCGTTCTGGCCATGGGAGAGGTCACGCGCCTGTCCGGCCTGGTCCTGTTTGCCGGCCTGGTGATGTATCTCGCCTGGGCCTATCTGCGGCCAGGCGAGGCGCAGGCCGACAGCGATATACAGGCGCCGCCACCCTCCAGCCTGGTTTCGGTGCTCTGGGTCATCGCCGGACTGATTGCGTTGATGCTGAGTGCCCGGCTGCTGGTCGATGGTGCGGTCTCGATCGCCCGCGGCTATGGCATTTCCGAAGCCTTTATCGGCCTGACCATCGTCGCGATCGGAACCTCTCTGCCCGAACTGGCGACATCCCTGATTGCGGCGCTGCGGCGTCAGTCGGAAATCGCCATCGGCAATATCATCGGCTCCAACATTTTCAACCTGCTGGGAATTCTAGGCATCACCGCGATAGTGACACCCATCCCGGCGGCATCACGCTTCCTGAGCTTTGACCTGCCAGTCCTGATCGCGGCCTCGCTTATCCTGACCGGGTTGCTGGTCACGCGCCCGACCATCGGCCGCGGTGTCGGTGCCGTGATGCTGGCGGGCTATTTCGCCTATATCTGGTCCGCGCAAGGGTGATGCTTCAGCGGCGATTGCCCGCTAACCGCAGGTCATGCTCTCAACGGTATCGTCATCAGCGATCCGGATCGTCAGGCGCTCGGGAATGAATTCCATCGTGACGCGCGTATAGCGGGCGACGACGCGATAATTGGCAGGCAAGGTGAGCCGGTCAATGCTGAGCCGGGGCTGTCCGACATGATGCTGGTAGTGCTCCATGCCGCACGATCCGGTGATCGGGCGTTGCACATTGGCCGTGTCGACCGTTTCGACATCGCCCAGAAGGGGCATGTCGTGAGCCGGCGCCCCCATAGGGCCCGGCCCGGCCATGGCCGATCCAGGCTCGAGAACTGGCAGGGCAGCCTGCGGTGCACGCACGTCATCGAAGGCACAGCCGGCGAGAAGCCCGGCCAACAGGATAGAAACGCGCTTCATGGAATCAGGTCCGTCGGCTCAACCACACCAGATGCGTACGATAACCCCGTCGCCGTCGAGATCAAGATTAAGGCGATCGGGCCGGTGATCCATGGTGACGGGCTGACCGGGATGGATCGGACGCACAAGGCGCGCCAGGCTGTCCAGGTCGACCTCGCCGAGCGGCTGGCCGATCAGATAATCGCGCGCGCCGGCACCGCAGCTATCGGTGACGGTCTCGAAATCGGGCGGCATGATCAGCTCCGAACTGTCATTGCCGGTCGCGGCGCAGGCCGAAACAACCAGCGCGGCCAGGACGGGCAACAGGATGCGTTTGGTCATGCTTTCTTCTCCCAGCGGCCTTCCGGCGATTGGCGCCAGTATGAGACGGTTCGCCCCGGTGTCGATAATTGTTTCCAGAGCCGGCGCGCGGCATTGACCGCGCTTTCGTCCTGACCATCAAACATGATGATTACGCGCTCGAACCCGTCCGGGCTTTCCGGCACCGCGCCATCGAGCAGGAAAAGGCATTGCGCCTTGTTGGGGTTGGTCTCATCGCTGGCGAGCAGAACCGGCTGGCGTTCCGGCTCGGCCTGGTCGGCGCGGTCGTGGGGCAGAAAGCTGGCCTCACGCCAGGTCCAGAGCGACTTGTCGAGCGAGGCCAGGCGTTCGGGATCGCTTGAACGCACCAAGGCCCGCCAGCCCCTGGCCAGCGTTTTTTCGAGCAGTTCCGGCAACACCTCTTCAGGCCCGGAACGCTCGAGATGATAGAACCAGATATCGGCCGGCATACATAAAAAGGGCGGCCCGAAAGCCGCCCTCTCCTTTTCTTCGAAGGCTAGCCCTCGTAATGATCGCGCACGAAGCGGTCGAGCATGCGCACGCCCCAGCCTGTGCCCCAGCTGGGCTGGCGGGGATCATCCTTCATGCCGCCCATCGCCGTGCCGGCAATGTCGATATGGCACCAGGGCTTGTCATTGACGAAGCGCTTGAGGAATTCCGCGGCCGAGATCGAACCCGCCAGACGGCCTTCGCCGACATTGCGCATATCGGCATTCTTGGTCTCGATATGCTTTTCATAGTCGGGGCCGAGTGGCAGGCGCCAGACCGGCTCGTCGGACGCATTGCCGGCGGCAAACAGGCGCTCGGCGATCGTGTCGTCATTGGAGAAGATCGCGGCGCGCGTATTGCCGAGCGCGATCAGCACAGCGCCGGTGAGGGTCGCCAGATCGATCATCAGCTTCGGATCGAAAGTCTGCTGCGCATACCAGAGCACATCGGCGAGGACGAGCCGGCCTTCGGCATCGGTGTTGAGAATTTCAATCGTCTGGCCCGACATCGAGGTGACGATATCGCCCGGACGCTGGGCATTGCCGTCGGGCATGTTCTCGACCAGGCCGACAATACCGATGGCATTGACCTTCGCCTTGCGGCCCGACAGGGCCGTCATCAGGCCGACGACGGCAGCGGAGCCGCCCATATCGCCCTTCATCTCGTCCATGCCGGCACCCGGCTTCAGGGAGATGCCGCCCGAATCAAACGTCAGGCCCTTGCCGACGAAGACGAGTGGCTTTTCGCCGGCCTTGCCGCCATTCCAGCGCATGATCGCGATATGGCTCTCGAATTCCGACGCCTGGCCGACACCGAGCAGGGAGTGCATGCCCAGCTCGAGCATTTGTGCCTCGTCGAGGATTTCGATCTCGAGGCCCAGCTTGGCCATGCCTTCGATCTGCTTGGCATAGGTTTCCGGGTTGAGGATGTTCGGCGGCTGGTTGAGCAGCTCACGCGCCACATCGACGCCTTCGGCTACCGGGCCCCAGTTTTTCCACGCTGATTTGGCGGCATCGACGTCATCGACGGCAATGGCGACCTTGGTCAGCGAGGGTTTCTTGTCGTCGGACAGCTTGGTGCGGTACTGGTCGAAGCGGTAGGCGGCCAGGCGGGCACCGAGCCCGGCGCGGGCAGCGCCCTCGCCATCGGTCTCGCCATCGAGGCGCAGCGTCACGGTGGTCTCGCCGCCGGTCAGCAGTTTGGCGACCACGGCAGCGGCGGCTTTCTCGATCACATTCTCATTCAGCTTGGCCTTGTCGCCAAGACCGAAAATAACAATGCGCCCGGCATCGACACCGGCCGGAGCGATGATTTCCAGCGTCTCGCCGGCGCCGCCCTTGAAGCGTGACGCGGCGATGGCGCGGGTGAGCGCGCCGGAGGCGGCCGCATCGACCGCTTTGGCCGCAGCCGACAGCGAGGCCTTGTCGAAGGCTGGAACGGCGATGGCTCCGGCATTGGTACCGGCAGTGACGAATTCGATCTTCATGGCTTGACCTTCTCGAAAAGCGGGGGCTCCAAGATGCGCATGGAACCGAAAAGATGGATTGCGGAAGTGGTATCCGATCCAGTCGTGAGATAGAAGGCGCATCACGCAGCGAAAATTCGGTCATGATTCTGGTTCAACGCTATTTCTTCCGGCAAATGCTCTGGCCGTTCATCACGTCAGTCTCGGCCCTGGCCGGTCTGGCGCTGCTGACGCAGAGCCTGTCGAATGTCGATCTGGTGTCCGGTTATTCGCAAACCGCCTTCACCTTCCTGAAGGTGACCTTGCTGGCCTTGCCGCAATTGACCGCCCTGCTGGTGCCGATCGCCATCTTCATCGCTGTCCTTTCGGGCATGAACCGGCTCGCGGCCGACAGCGAATATGTCATCGCATCGGCCTCGGGGATGAGCCGGCTGGCCGTGCTGTCGCCGCTGATCCGGCTGGCGGTCTATGTCATGATCTTCAATCTCGCGATCAATCTCTTCATCCAGCCGCTCGCCTACCGCGAGATGCGCCGCAGCCTGCACGATCTGCGCTCGGACGCCGCCGCCAGCCTGATCACGCCGGGCGCCTTCACCCGGATCGGCGCCGGCGTGACGCTCTATGCCCGCGAGCGCGGCCGCGACGGGCGCATGCAGGACGTGCTGATCCACGATACTCGCGTCGCCGATGAGCCGATTACCATCACCGCGCGTGAGGGCTTTATTGTCCGTTCCTCGACCCAGTCGTCCATGGTCCTGGCCGATGGCAATCGTCAGCAGATCGATGCCGCCGGCGAGCTGGGCTATGTCACCTTCGACCGCACGGAATTCGATCTCGGCGAGTTCATCGGGCCGATCGATGCCATGTTCTTCAAGGAAAGCGACCGCTTCCTGCACGAGCTGATCTGGCCCGATGCCAGCACGATCGCACGTAGCGGCGGACCGGAGCGCGCCTGGGCGGAAGCGCATTACCGGCTCTCCTCGCCGCTCTACAATCTCGCTTTGGTACTGATCGGTGCCGCCGTCTTCCTGGCCGGTGATTATTCGCGCATGGGTTATGGCCGCCGCGTCATGACGGCCGTCGGACTCGGCCTGTCCCTGCGACTGACGGGGTTTGCCGTCCAGTCGGCCAGCGCCGTCGACGGCGCGGTCAATGCCGGTCAGTATCTGGTGCCATTGCTGGGCTGTCTCGGTGCCCTCACAGTCATTTACTGGCCCACGCGCGTGCGCCCGGCCCGCCATCTGGCCGGCGGAGCCTGAGCCATGCTGGTGAGCCGACTCAATCGCTATATGATGATGCAGACCCTGGTCGGGCTTGGCCTGGCCCTGCTGGTGATCAGCACCGTCATCATCCTGGTCGATTTCGTCGAGCAATCGCGCGCCATCGGGACGCGGGTCGATATCGGCTCGCTCGACCTGCTCGGCCTGACCCTGCTCAAGACGCCCTCGCTGATCGAGACCACCCTGCCCTTCGTCTTCCTGTTTGGCGTGCTGACCTCGCTCTTCCGGCTCAACCGCTCGAGCGAACTGATCGTCATGCGCGCCTCGGGTATCTCGGCCTGGCGGATCCTGTCCGCGCCGATTGGCCTGGCGCTGGCCGGCGGGCTGCTGGGCACTCTGGCCCTGAACCCGCTGGGCTCCGCCGGCAATGCCGAATTCGAGCACCGCCGCGACGCCCTGATGGATGTTCGCCGCAGCCCCGATGTCGAGGAGCCGGTCTGGCTGCGCGAAACCAATCTCGACGGTTTCACCGTGATCGCGGCGCTCTCGCTGGATGAGGGCAGCCAGCGCCTGATGACGCCGGCCTTTATGTATTTCTCGGTCGATGGCCAGGGCGTTCCCCTGCTGGAGCGCCGGATCGATGCGGCCAGTGCCAGCCTGCGCGACGGGTTCTGGGAAGTCACCGACGCGGTGGAGCGGACCCCGAACAGTGCCGCCCTCGATCTCGGCCTGGTGACGATTCCGACCCTGATCAATCGACAGGCCCTGTTCGAGCGCGCGCGCTCGCCGGACGGCGTATCGGTCTGGGATCTGCCCGGCCTGATCGACTCGGCCCAGGAGGCCGGTCTCGCGACGGAACGCTATCAACTTCGTTTGCACCGGCTCCTTGCCCTGCCGCTGACCCTGCTGGCGGCGACGCTGATCGCAGCGGCCGCAACCCTGCGCCTGCATCGCCTCGGCGGCGCGGCGGCATTCGCGCTGGCCGGCGGGCTGGCCGGTTTTCTGATGTTCTTCCTGCAGGAGGTGCTCGGTTCGCTGGGTGCGACCGGTGCCCTTCCTGCTGCCACAGCGGCCTGGGCTGCACCGGCGCTGACCGCCCTCTTGGCGCTGAGCTATATCGCCTCGACCGAGGACGGATGACGTGATGGACGACTGCGGCGGCATCCGTTAGTCATAAAGACCGGTATTCGAACCCCACCGGGTCAGACAAGGAGTGACGCATGGCGTCGCAGTTTAGCCGCCTCGCGGCTGCATTGATGGGCTCTGGCGTGCTCGTCCTGTCGCCTGCGGCCCTGGCTCAGTCCCCGGAGGCCGAAGAGGCACCCGTCTATCTGGAAGCAGACAGTCTGGAAGACCTTGGCAATGGTGCCGGCTTTCTGGCGCGCGGCCATGTGCGGGCGCGCCAGAGCGGCCGGACCCTCTATGCCGATGAACTGGAATATCACCCCGAACTGAACCGCATCGTCGCGCGCGGCAATGTCGTCATTCACGGCCAGGGTCCCTATCCGCAATATGCCGACGAGGTCGAGCTGGATTCGGAAATGTCGGCCGGTCTGGCGCTCGGTTTTGCCACAATGCTGGAAAATAACGGCCAGATGGCTGCTGCCGCCGCGATTCGGCGCAGCAATGGCGCCATGCAGCTCGAGGACGCCTACTACACGGCCTGCGAATTGTGCGAGGCCGGCGAGCAGGAGCCGACCTGGCGTCTGCGCGCCCGGCAGGTGATCCAGGATCCCGACGAGCAGATGATCTATTACCGCGATGCCCAGCTCGAGGTGATGGGCGTGCCGGTTCTGTATTCGCCGGTTTTCGCGCACCCGGACCCCTCGGCGGACCGCCATAGCGGCCTGCTCTTCCCCGGCTTCAGTGTCTCCTCGCGGCTCGGCTTCTCCTACCAGCAACCCTATTACTGGGCCTTCTCGCCCTCGCAGGACATTACGCTCGCGCCCCGGGTGATGACCAATGTCAATCCGCTGCTCTTCACCGAATACCGCAAGCGATTCTGGTCCGGCGAAATGGCATTTGAGGGCAGTGTCACCCATGAAGCCGAGATCGACAGCGATGGCGAGCGCTTCGGCGACGAGACCTGGCGCTGGCACGTCTTCGGCGGCGGCGAATGGGAGATCAATCCGGACTGGCGTTGGGGCTTCGGCGTTCAGCGCGCTTCTGACGACCTGCATTTGCGGCGCTATGACTTCTCCGAAATTGATCGCGATCGCGGCGCCCCGATCGAGGGCGGCAATCGGCGCCTGGTCAGCCAGATCTATGCCGAGGGCCGCACCCGCAACAGTTTCGGTTCGCTGATCGCCGC
>NZ_CAXBKN010000097.1:0-9186 GCF_963976135.1 uncultured Maricaulis sp. | reverse complement strand
TTGAGGTCTTTATTGTCGTGCTCGGCAAAAACGAGAACAGCCATATCAGATCACTCCCGCTTCGTTTTTCAGCTTGTCGACCAGTTGCGCGACGGATTCGACCTTGATGCCGGCTTCGCGCTTCTTCGGTTCGGTCACCTTGACCACTTGCAGACGCGGCGTGAAATCGACGCCGTAATCGGCCGGGGTTTTGATGTCGATCGGCTTGCGCTTGGCCTTCATGATGTTTGGCAGGGAGGCATAGCGCGGCTCATTGAGCCGCAGATCGGTGGTGACGATGGCTGGCAATTGCAGCTTCACCGTCTGCAGGCCGCCATCGATCTCGCGCGTGACGCTGGCAGCACCATCGGCAATCGCGACTTCCGAGGCAAATGTGCCTTGCGGCCAGTCGAGCAGGGCGGCGAGCATCTGGCCGGTCTGATTGCTGTCATCATCAATCGCCTGCTTGCCGAGGATCACCAGTTCCGGCGATTCTTCCGCGACAATGGCTTTCAGCGCCTTGGCGACGCCGAGCGGTTCGACCATATCGTCGGTCTGGATCAGGATGCCGCGATCGGCACCCATGGCCAGCGCCGTGCGGATCGTTTCCTGCGCCTGGGTCGGTCCGACCGAGACGACGACGATTTCCGTCGCGATACCCTTTTCCTTGAGACGGATCGCTTCTTCGACCGCAATCTCGCAGAACGGGTTCATGGACATTTTGACGTTGGCGAGGTCGACACCTGTTTGATCAGGCTTCACGCGGACCTTCACGTTGTAATCAACGACCCGTTTGATGGGGACGAGAATCTTCATGCCGGAGCTCCGAATTTGGACGCGCACGGGGGAGCGCGCACCTTGAAAGGACAGGCGCCGAACCTGCCTATGCCTGCGCTCTAAGTCAATGTGACACGCGGGCTGACGTGCGCGTCAAATCACAGCAGGCCTCAATCCTTCATCCAGGCCGAGACGGCCCCGCTGGGAGCGACGGCAAAGCGCCACAGCGCATAGAGACCGGCCGAGGCGATGGCGCAGGCCGATAGAACGACCGGGATGAACCATCCGCCGAGCACTTCCTCGGCATCGGTCTGTGCCTCGTAGGAGAGCGCCCAGTCACCGCCGGCAAAACGCCAAAGCCCGACGCCGGGCGCGTTGAGCACTTCCATCACCGCCATGTGGAGCAGGATGAGGACGAAAACACCCGCAACCCCGAGCGCGAGGATAGAGCCATAATGCAGCACGACCGCCGTGGGCTGACGCCACATCGGTGGTGCGGCGGGCAAATCGCCATAGCTGGCGATCGCTGCTTGCAGGCGGGTCAGCTCGTCACCTTCACTCAAGGCCTCCATCGCATCGCGGATATGGGTGGCGGCTTCGGCACTGATATCTGCGCGGTCGGCAACGTCGAGCTCGCGATTGGCCCGGTCGAGACGGCGCAGGAAATCCTGCCACAGGCGGCGGGCCTGTGGTGTCGAGAATGTGAGAGCTCCGGTCATGACGTCACCTCCTGCGCATCCAGCGCCTCGCCCATCGCCGCCCAGATCGACTTCATGTCCTTGAGCACGTCGGCACCGAAGGGCGTTGTTGTGTAGTATTTGCGCGGCGCGCCGCTGTCCTCGGCCACCCATTCGGCGGTGACCAGACCGTCATTCTTCATCCGCGTCAGCACCGGATAGACCGTGCCCTCGGCAAGGCTTTCGAAGCCCGGAACCTGTTTCAGGCTGGCGACGATCTGGTAGCCATAGGCGCGGCCGGCCTGCAGGCGCGCCAACAGGAGCATCTCGAAATATCCCTTGCGGGCCTGGGAAATCCAGCGTTCGAGCACGCCTGCCTTGTCTGTCTTGTCCGCCATGAATGTCTCGCCGTTTCGAAGCAGCAATTGGTATCCCTTGTATTATGTTATGGCAAGTTATATAGCAATGCATAGTAGTTGCTATAACCAAGGAATTTGACCATGCGAATGCTGAACCTTGTCCGCCTCGCCACCATTCTGGCG
Organism: uncultured Maricaulis sp.; assembly: GCF_963976135.1. Taxonomy (GTDB): domain Bacteria; phylum Pseudomonadota; class Alphaproteobacteria; order Caulobacterales; family Maricaulaceae; genus Maricaulis. The sequence continues at coordinate 7,211 of NZ_CAXBKN010000097.1, read as the reverse complement.
GCACTGGGCTGGATCGCCTTCATTGCGGCAGATCTGCGCCCCTTCACCGGTATTGATCCGGACGCCTCGCCGGCCGAGATGGCGGCGGAGCTCGACGGCGTGCTCGATCGGGCGATGCAGCGATACTCGATCGCCGGCGTCGCTGCCGGTGCCTTGCGCGATGGGGAGGTCATCTGGTCGGCCCGTCGCGGCGAGGCGCAGGCAGGCGGATCGCCGGTCACTGGCGAGACCGCTTTCAATCTCGGCTCGATCTCCAAACCGGTCACGGTCTGGGCCGTGCTGGCCCTGGCCCGTGACGGCCGCATCGATCTGGATGCGCCCATCCAGCCCTATCTGACCCGCTTCACGCTTCCCGACAGCGAATATGACGTCAGTGGTGTCACCGTGCGCCGCCTGCTGCAGCATGTCGCCGGCATCAATATCCATGGCTATGGCGGCTACAGCCCGGAAGAGGACCAGCCCGCCGATATCGTCGAGCTGTCGCAGACCTATGAACCGCTTCAGCTGGTGCGCGAGCCGGGCACGGATCCGAGCTATTCCGGCGGCGGCTATGTCTTGTTGCAGATGATGATCGAGGATGTCAGCGGGCAAGGCTTCGACGCCTATGTCCGCGAACAGGTCTTCGCCCCGCTGGGCATGGATCACAGCGGTTTCATCGAGGCTGAGCTTCCGACCCGTTCGGCGGCGTTCAATTATTATCGCCGCGAGATCACCGATCTGCGCGATGTCGCCCTGGCGGCGGCTGGCGTCTATATGTCCGGCGATGACATGGAAAACTTCCTGCGCGCCCATCTCGATGGCGGCGGTGTGCTACCGGCCTCATGGCTCGATCAGGCCTTTGCGCCCTCCGAGGGTACGCCCAATATCGGCATGAGCTATACCCGGCTCGAAACGCCTCGGGGTCTGCTGATCGGCCATGGCGGCAATAATTCCAGCTGGAATGCCCAGATCTATATCCGTCCGGAAACCGGCGACGGCTTCTACTTCATGACCAATGCGACCTCGGGCGCCCAGCTCGACTTTGATCTCAGCTGCACCTGGCTGTCAGCCGCTCGCGAGATGGATGTGGAGGAAGTCTGCGCCGAGGCTTATGAGCTGACACACCAGATCAGCCTGGCGGCGGGCCTGACTGGCCTGGGCGCGATCGGGATTGCCTATTGGTTGCTGGCCGGTTTCGCCGCGGGGCGTCGGCGCTTCAGTGTCCCGCCAAGCGGGCGCGGTCCGGTGCGTCTGACGGTGCGGCTGGTTCTTTGTGCGGTGTCCGTGATCGCCGCCAGCGTCGCTGCATGGTTCTTCTACACCAATTCAGTGATGTGGCGCACGCAGGTCATACTGATCGACGAGATGCCGGTCGATGAATTCGAGCGGCTTTTGCCGGCGGTCCTTGTCTTGCTGACCGGGCTTGCCCTGAGCCTTTGGTCCAGCCCGGTTCCGCGGGCGGTCAGTGGTGCCGGCAAAGCGCGTCAGGCCTGACCCCGACATGACGCTGCAGACGCGCCGGACGCGTCTGCAGCGTCAGCGTCATGTCGTTATTCGGCCGGCGCAGGAACCGCCATCTCGGTTGAGATGAAGAGTTCGATCTCGTCGGAGACGTAGGGGACGGCATAGCCCATATCCCATTGCGAACGGACCAGCATGCCGGTGGCGGTGAAGCCGAGCTTGGAGCGGCCATCGCGGGTTTCGCCGGAATTATTGAGGGTCACATCCAGGGAGACCGGATGGGTCTGGCCATTCATGGTCAGATCGCCGGTCATCACGCCGGTCTCGCCATTTTCGGTCTCAAACCCGGTGCCGACGAAACGGGCGGTTGGGGTGAGGGCGGTATCGAAGAAGTCGCCGGAATTGAGATGGCCGATGAAGGCGTCCTGCCCGGCCCCGGCCCACAGGCCGCTGATCAGGTTGAAGGTGATATCGACCGTCGAATTGGCCGGGGTTTCCAGGTCGAGATCGAGCGTGCCGTCATAATCGGTGAATTGCAGCGACTGGCGCGAATAGCCCTGATGGTCCCAGCTGGCGCTGACGACGGTGTGGCTGCGGTCGAATTCATAGGCGACGGGCTCGGCCGATGCGCTGGAAAAAGCCAGCAGGGCGGCCGGGGCGGCGGCGAGAAAAAGGCGGAACATGCGGTCACTCCCAGGTGATTTGAAAATCGTGTGTATTGAAAATTGTTCGCAATACATAATGCGTCTGGCGGGGAAATCGAGCCTGCTCGCGTGAAGTTGATGTTTCCATGCCGGAAAGAATGTGCGGCCTCAGCGTTCGCCGCCGGGCACCCAGAGCACATCGCTGCGCCCCTCATCATTGGTGATGCGAGCCATCACGAAGAGCAGGTCGGACAGGCGATTGAGATATTTCAGCGCTGCCGGATTGATGCGGGCACCGCCGGCGATCAGGGCGGACAGCTTGCGTTCGGCGCGGCGGCAAACGGTCCGCGACAGGTGCAGGCGCGCGGCCGCCTCGCTGCCGCCGGGCAGGATGAAGGAGTTCAGCCGTGACAGGCGCGCATTGAGTGCATCGATCTCGGTTTCCAGCCGTGTCACCTGGCCCTCGGTGATGCGCAAGGGTTCGAAGCCGAGCGGTTCATCGCTCTCGGGCACGCACAGATCGCCGCCCAGATCGAACAGGTCATTCTGGATCCGCTTCAGTGCGGCATCGAGTTCATGCCCGCCGCCGAGGGCAGCACGAGCGAGGCCGAGGGAGGAATTTGTCTCGTCAACATCCCCGTAGGCATCGACCCTCGGGTCGTGTTTCACTGTCAGTGACATATCGCCGAGACGGGTTTGACCGGCATCGCCGGTACGGGTGTAGATTTTGTTGAGCTTGACCATGTCGGGAGTCTAGCGCCTCGGCCCGGCTGGCGCGAGCCTCGCGTCAGCACCAGACGCCACAGTCCGGCCGCCCCGAAAGCGGGCGGAGCAGTATCGGGAGATGCAAGATGTTTCGCAGTTTCACAATCGCCCTGGCCGTGATGATGGCCCCCGCCGCCTTCGCCCAGCCCGCCGCCAATGACCCCGAACTCGCCCGTCTCGCCGAACAGGCGCGCGAGGCAGGCGGATCGCCGGCCGTGGCGGTGATGTACTGGCAGGGCGGTGAGGCCCGTATCGGCGTGGCCGGTGTGCGCGAGACCGGCAGCGACATCGCGGTGACCGCGGATGATCTCTGGCATATCGGCTCGGACACCAAGTCGATGACGGCGACACTGGTGGCACGCCTGGTCGAACGCGGCGTCATCGGCTGGGACGACACGATTGGCGAGCATCTCGGCGCCGTGATCGAGGATATGGATCCGGTCTATCCGGCGCTGACCTTTCGCCATCTTCTCAGCCATCGTGCAGGCCTTCCGGCCAATATCGGCATGGTCGACATGATCCGCTTCCAGATGGAAGGCACGGGCGGCCGCCCGATGCCCGAACAGCGGCTCGACTATGCCACCCGGATTTTGCGGACCGCACCGGCCGCCGAGCCGGAGACCCAATTCTTCTACTCGAACGCCGGCTATGTCATCGCCGGCGCCATGCTCGAACAGGTAATGGGGGAAAGCTGGGAAAGCCTGATCGCGGCCGAGGTCTTCGAGCCGCTCAACATGGCCTCTGCCGGTTTCGGACCTCCCGGCAGCGTCGATGAAATCGATCAACCGCGCGGTCATCGCGGCGGCATGTTCGACGGCCTGAACGCCGTGCCGCCGGGACCGCGCGCCGATAATCCACCCGTACTCGGCCCGGCCGGAACCGTGCATATCTCGTTGACTGATCTTGGCCGCTATCTGGACGCGCACATGGCGGGTGATCGCGGCGAGGCGGGCGACTATCTGACGTCAGAGAGCTGGCAAACCCTGCACACTCCGCCCTTCGGCGGCGACTATGCCCTCGGCTGGGGGGTGCAGGATGGGCGTTTGCGGCACGCCGGATCGAACACGATGTGGTTCGTGCGGATCATGATGGACCCGCAAGCCGACCGCGCCGTGGTCGTTGCTTTCAATGATGGCCGTGTGGATCAGGTCGCGCTGGCAATGGCTCCGGTCTTCGCGGCCCTGTTGCCAGAGACGGACTAGCCGCCCCAGTGCTGCTTGGCGAAATAGATCAGCCCGATCAGCACGATCGCGGAAAATTGCAGCACGATGCGCAGACGCATCAGCTTGTTGGAGCGCGAACGTGCCTCATCGCCGGAGCGGTAGAGGGTGTAAATGCCGAAGCCGAGCACGATCACGACGGCGAGCATGGCGATGTAAAGCAGTCCGGTAAGCAGATCGACGGCCATCAGCTTCTCCATCTCAGGGTGGCGGGTTTGACAGGATTGACGAAGGGCTCGCCGGTTTCGCGGTGCTTCGTCCAGGCGCGTTTGAGCGCGAAATACCATTTCGCCTGCACATCGCTATCATGGATCAGCATCAGGTCGGGATCATAGGCGAGGCCGATCTGCTGCGCATTCACCGCCTCGCGATCCTGGCCGACGAAGACTTCAATCCCCTTGCGGATCAGGAAGTTCGGCGTGATGTGCAAAAGCGGGTGATCCCAATAGACAACGATCGTGATCGCGGTGGAATTCTCATTGGTCGGCGTCACCGCGGTGAAACCGGTGAAATGCTTGCCGCCTGCCTTGACGTATTCGGTACGCAGGCCCGGGATCTCGAAGCGGATCTCCGTCTGGGGCTCGCCGAGCAGGGCGTAGAGATAGGAATTCTTCGACGGCACATGCGGCAACATGGAGAATCCGCGCCCGACCGGTCCGAACTGCTTGGCCTTGTCATGCACCGACTTGCCGGATCGCCACCACCATTGCCGGTGGATGAAGGGGATGTGCGCCGGGTCCATCAGACCGATCACGGCATGATCGACATGGCAGTTGAAAACGTCATGGATCACCATGCGTGGCTTCTCGCCCTCGGGCAGATCGAGCCTGGGCGGTGCGATGGCCGGCTCGGGACTGTCCTCCGAGCCGTAATAGATCCAGACCAGGCCCTGGTCCTCGTGCAGCGGGAAAGTGCGGGTCCGGATCTTTGAGAGGTCCATCGCTTCGGCCTGGTCGGCGGTCAGCGAGGGAATCGCCGCGCAGGAGCCATCAGTGCGGAAACGCCAGCCATGATAGGGGCATTCCACCTGGCTCTCGCCGTCATGGCATTGCATCTTGCCGCCGGAGAGGAGAATGCCGCGGTGCGGGCAGACATCCTGCATTGCGAAGGCGCGGCCCTCATGGTCGCGGCCGAACAATATCGCCTGGCCCAGCAACTCGCGATGGAGATGCTGGCCCGGTTTGAGCTCGCTTGAAAGCGCCCCGAAATACCAAAGATCGCGCAAGAACATGGGAGGCGTGATAGCGGCTAGAGCGGCGCTTGCCTAGTTCGAGCGCATGATACCGGCTGCGGCATGATGACGGGGCCGGCCCTAGCGGCCGAGAAAGGCCGAGACAACAGCCTCCGATGCGACCAGGATTTCCGGCTTGTCGGTGCGTAGCGCAATCCGCTCGCCGGGGAAGAATTCCAGTCCGGGCGGGACTGCGGCGGCGGCTTCACCATATTGCGCCGTCAACAGCTCGCGCAGCCGCGCCTCATCGCCAACGCCGGTGAGGATCCAGGCCAGGGCCAGCCGGCCATCGGCAAACACGAATTCGATCTTCCGGGAGAAGCCGGCGACCTCATAGCCGAAGCAATCAATCTGGGTCTGTGTCGTATTGCCGGTCGGCAGGCCAGGCTCGTCCTCGAAGGTGCGGGTGAAGGCGCAGGCCGCCTCGATTTCCGGCGCCAGAACCTGCAAGGTTTCGCCCAGCCGGATCTCGGCCGGCAGGGCAAAGCTCAAGGTCTGCGCCTCGGCCAGGGCGGCCCCGTCGAGGGCGGGATGACGCCACATGAACAGATTGGTGTGCACCCCGTCGGGATTGAGAACCCAGACCGTGTCACTGGCGGTATCAATCAGCACCCCCGCGTCCGGCCAGGCGGTGAAGTCGCGAAACTGCTGGGCCTCGCCTGGCTGGGCCAGCGCCTCGGCGCCGCCCGTGGCATTGACCTGAACCAGTACGCCATCCCCGAGGATGAAGACGGCCCGGTCGAGGCGCGCGCCTGAGGCCAGGTCGAGCCCGTCGCAGATCAAATGCGTTTCGCTGTCAGCGGCGAGCGGAAAGCGTGGCGTGTCGACATCGATCCGTTCCAGACCGTCGCAGCTCTGCTCCAGCAGGGTTTCCAGCGCCGGGCCTTGCGCGCCCATGGCGAGGGCCGGATCGATCGCGGCCAGCGGATCGGCCAGGGCCGGCATTCCGGACAGGGTCAGGCCAAGCGCGGCGGCGGCGAGCAGGTTTTGGCGGATTGTCTTTGTCATCGTATCGGGTCCCGGATTTGTGTGCTTCAGGACCTTGGATGCGCGGGGCCTCGCCTGCGGATGCATGACAAATCGGTAAGCTCAGCGCCGGAAGATCGAGCGCAACCCCTCGGACGTCTCGCCACTCTCGCGCATCGCCTGCAAGGTGGCCGCCTGGTCGCGTTTGGCGAAGCGCTTGCCGCTCTCGTCCAGCAGCAGGCGGTGATGGCGATAGATCGGGGTCGGCAGGCCGAGCAGGGTCTGCAGCAGCACGTGCAGCGGTGTCAGCTCGAACAGATCCTCGCCGCGGATGACATGGCTGATGCCCTGCAGCGCGTCATCATGCACCACCGCGATATGATAGCTGGTGCCGACATCCTTGCGCGCCAGCACGACATCGCCGAGCGGGGAGGGATCAGCCACCACTTCGCGCGCGCCCTGGCCTTTGACGGTGCTGGCCCCTTCCTCGACAAAACGCATCGCGCCAAACCGGTCGCCGAGATGATCGTGGCAGCGATCCAGCGATAGCCGCCAGGCATAGGCCTCGCCGCTCGCCAGCCGCGCCGCTTCCTCATCCGCCGACATCGGCGTTTTCGGCCCGCGATAGACCTCGCCAACCCCGTGCGGCGCCCGCGCGATATCCTCGAGGATTTCCGTGCGCGTCTTGAAGCAGCGATAGACCAGCCCCGTCGCCCGGAGCCGTTCCAGCACGGCAGCATACTCATCAAAATGCTCGCTCTGGCGCCGCACCGGTTCTTCCCAGTCGAGCCCGAGCCAGATCAGATCGTCAAACAGCGGCGCCTCGAATTCGCGTTTGCAGCGCGTGGTGTCGATATCCTCCAGCCTCAGCAGGAACCGCCCGTCATGATCACAGGCCGCACGCCAGGCGGTCCAGGCCGAGAAGGCATGGCCCAGATGCAGATA
>NZ_CAXBKN010000096.1:0-9269 GCF_963976135.1 uncultured Maricaulis sp. | reverse complement strand
ATCAACGGCCAGATCAGCTGCTCGCCCACACTGGTCGGTGGCAAATCCTCGACGCCGAGCTTTTCCGGGTAGCGCCGGGTGATCTTGGCGGTGCCGAAAAGAACGTCCCAGAAAAACAGCAAATTGCCGAAATTGCCCTTGTAATGGGTGATGCCGTCATCGGCATGTTTGCCATGATGGGCGCTGTGGGTGGCCGGGGTCGAGATCGTGCGCTCGACGACCCACATCAGCGGCGAGAGCCATTTGATGCGATAGAGCGGTTCGTCCCAGCGCACGTCGGAATGGGCGGCGAAAATCACGCTCATCTTGACCACGAGATAGGCGGCATAGACCCAGCCCAGCCCGAGATAGATCAGCGCGCCGGACAGCCACAGGCCGGGCATCAACATGTAATAGAACAGGTTATTGCGGTAGACGACGCGGATGGAGAGGTATTCGGCATTATGGTGCGGCCGGTGCAGCTTGTAGAGCCAGGGGAAGGTGTGAGAGGCGCGGTGCCACCAGTATTGCGACAGATCGTCGAAGATCAGCAGCAGGGCCAGCTGGGCCAGGACCGGCCAGGTCGAGAGCATGCCCTGGGCTTGCGGCGCCACCAGGCTGGCGATCAGACCACCGCCAAACACCGCCATGGGCTGGATCAGCAGGATCAGGCCAAAGCCGGACACCAGCTCGACCCAGACATCATCGCGCGTCTGGCCCGGCTTGCGGAAGAAGCCGGTCAACAGGATTTCCAGCACCACGAAGGTAAAGAAGACGGCGAGGACGGCGAAATATTCCGGTTTCATGGCACAGCTCCACCGGGCCGATGGCCAGCCCGTCTGATGGGATTGATTTACCCCCAGGCTGGCCGCAAGAATGCCAATAAGTTTGCAATTGGAGCCCGAATGGCCGACCTGCTCGATTTTGGTATGACGGCGCTGGGCGATCTGCTGACGCCTCGGCTGGCGCAGCGGCTGCGCGCCGGCGGTAGCCCGGTACGCTATGCCGACCGCGCCCTGATCCACGCCCGCGGCGATGTCAGGCCCGGCCTGTCCATGGTGCGCTCCGGATCGGTGCGCTTCGGCAATCCGGGCAGTGATGGTTCCTATATCGTCATCACCGTGATGGGGCCGGGCCAGTGTTTCGGCGAATTTTCCCTGTTTGCCGATTTGCCGCGCACCCATGATGCGGTCGCGATCGGCGAGACCGTGGTCGACCAGATCAGCCGCACGGCTTTCGATGCCATCCTCGCCGAGGAGCCTGAACTGAGCCGGATCATGCTCACCGCGGTAACCGGACGCCTGCACGCGGCGATGGAGCTGATCGATGATATGCGCCGATTGCCGCTGCCCGTGCGCGCGGCCAAGCTGATCTGGCAGATGTCGCGCTCATCGTCACGCCCGTCAGCCTGCGTCCGCTGTACCCAGACCGAGCTGGCCTTTGCGCTTGGCGTCTCCCGTGTGTCCAGCGGCAAGGCGCTGGCTGTCTTGCAGAAACTCGGCCTGGTTGAACCCGGTTATGGCCAGATCGGCATTCCCGATCGAGACCGGCTGGAAGCGTGGATCGGTGCCCGCGCCAAGCTGTCCGCCCTTTCGGCCTGACTGCGCTTGGAATAGTCCGGAGCACCGTTCGGCATCCCGTAACACGGGACTGGCTGGCTCAGGCTTCGGAGAAGGGACCGTTCCGCGGCGCAAGAAGGGGGGCGAGGTGTCGCTCATTCTCATACCCATTCATTCCGGCCGAGCTTCGCTGGAGATAGAACACAAACAGCAGGATTCCACCGATTGGGATGACGTTGAGCGCGACGAACCACCATCCGGATCGCCCGATATCGTGCAGACGCCGGATCGATACGGCGGCATTGGGGATGAAGGTCAGCATCAGAAAGCCCATAGCCAGCGTTCCAAACGGCGGCAAGTTATCGGCGAGGCCAATCCTGCCCGCAGCCCCTACGGCCGAGGACGGCAAACTGGCTTCCAGGCCATCATGATAGCCTTGGTTATAGGCCCGCATCACCGCGACTATCGCGATGGCGAGGACGGTCCCGTAGCGAAACAGGACCCATTTCCAGAACTCGCCGCGTGCGGCGCGTCCCTCAAAGTTGAAGGAATTCCGAAACACGCTAGCTATGGCTTGGAAAAAGTCCACGTTCACCCCTAATTCGCCTGACAACTATGGGGTGTCACGCCGATTTTGGCAAGTTTGTGTCAAGTGCTCCCCGGGCATGTCCGCTGCGTTCAGTCCCGCCAACGCTTGACCTGGCCCCGCGGCGCGCCAACACTGGTGAGAGCTCAACTTGAATTGGGGAATCCATGCATCGATACACGCTCCTGGCCGCCTCGCTGATACTGGTGGGCGGTACTGCCCAGGCCAAGGCGCAGAGCGCGCAACACGCACCGCCGGCCGAAGTTCTCGCCGTGCACGACTATGTCGCTGCCGTCTCGCCCGACCGCATCGAGGCGGATATCCGGACCCTGGCCGGTTTCGGCACGCGTCATACCCTGTCGGAGACCGAGAGTGATACGCGCGGCATCGGTGCCGCCCGGCGCTGGATCCATGACGAATTCGAGCGCATCTCCGCCGATTGTGGCGGCTGCCTGGAGGTGATGTATGTCTCTGACACGATTTCCGGCGAGACCCGCATTCCCGAGCCGACCGATGTCGTGAGTGTCGTCGCCATCCAGCGTGGCCGCATCGATCCGGACCGCTATGTGCTGATGTCCGGCGATATCGACAGCCGCGTCACCGATCCGCTCGACGGCACATCCGACAGTCCCGGCGCCAATGACAATGCCTCCGGCATGGCCGGCGTTCTGGAAGCGGCGCGCGTGCTCAGCCAGCACGAGTTTGACGGCTCGATCATCTATACCGGCCTGTCGGGCGAGGAGCAGGGCCTGTTTGGCGGCCAGATCCTCGCCGCCCATGCGCTCGCCGAAGGCTGGCGCATCAAGGCCGTGCTCAATAACGACATGATCGGCAATATCTCCGGCATCAACGGCGTCACCAATAATGCCACCGCCCGCGTCTTCTCCGAAGGCACGCGCGATGTCGAAACGCCGGAAGAGGCGAGGGCCCGACGTTTTACCGGCGGCGAGGTCGACAGCCCGTCGCGCAATCTGGCGCGCATGGTTGACCGCACCGCCGATCAATACATCCCCAATCTCGATGTCATGATGGTCTACCGCCTCGACCGCTTTGGCCGCGGCGGCCATCACCGCCCCTTCAATGCCGTTGGCATTCCCGGCGTGCGCATCATGGAAACCAATGAGCATTATGACCGCCAGCACCAGGATCTGCGCACCGAGGATGGCCGGGTTTATGGCGATACGATCGAGGGGGTTGATTTCGACTATGCGGCCAAGCTGACGGCGCTCAATATCGCTGTCATGGCGCAGATTGCCGGCGCACCGCCGGTCCCCGCCAATGTCACGATCGAGGGCGCGGTCCAGCCCTCGACCCATCTCAGCTGGACATTGGCTGAAGGCCCGGCGGCGGCCAATCTGGCCGGTTATCGCGTCCATTGGCGCCTGACCGATCAGCCGCAATGGACCTATAGCCGTTTCGTCGGACCGGTTGGCGAATACACGCTCGAGAATGTGGTCATCGACAATTATTATTTCGGCGTGTCCGCGGTCGCGCTTGATGGCTCGGAAACGCCGGTCGTCTTCCCCGGCGCGGCGGGTTCTTTCGGCGAGTAAAATCGTCTGGCACCCAGACACGAAAAACCCCGCGGATCAGGCGGTCCGCGGGGTTTGTTCTGGGTGTTCTGCGGGTCTTACTTCTTGGCGAGCAGGTCGCGGATTTCCATCAGCAGAACCTGGTCCGTCGATGGCGCGGCCGGGGCTTCCGGTGCGGCAGCTTCTTCTTTTTTCATCGAATTGATGCCCTTGATGATCAGGAAGAGGGCGAAGGCGACGATGATGAAGCTGATCACATTGTCGATGAAGATGCCATAATTGATCGTGGCGGCACCGGCTTCCTGGGCCTCGGCCAGACTGGCATAAGTCTCGTTATTGAGCGCGATGAAGAGGCCGGAAAAATTGACCCCGCCCATCAGCATGCCAATGATCGGCATCAGGATATCGGTGACGAGTGATTTGACGATGGTCGAGAAGGCGCCACCGAGAATGAAGCCGACGGCGAGGTCGACAACATTGCCACGCATGGCGAAGTCTTTGAATTCCTTGAACATGATTGTTCTCCCTAATGACTGGATTAATTAATTTTAACCATGCGGGTTATTCGGCTGCGAAGTCAAATAGTTGCTTCACGGCGCCAGCCAGGCGGTGAACGTGCTGCCAGCGGCCGGCCGCAGCAATAAAATGCCCCGGCAGCGCGGGGCCGCCGGGGCTGAAAGTCTGCAATACCGGCCGGATCTAGTCGCGAGCGATGACGGTATAGGTCACGGTCGCGCCGGTGGCGGGATTGGTGCCGCTCCAGCTGTCGCCGAGAGCGAGCGAATCGGCAACGGGCTGGCAGCCGCTCTCGCCCGTGCTGCGCACGACGCACATTTCGCCATCAACCAGGGTCCAGGTGCCAGCGATACCGACATCGGTCGTATAGCTGCCATCGGCTTCGAAGAAAGTGGTGTAGCTCATTTCGCCGGCCTGGATATGAAGCGCGTTCTCGACCAGGGTTTCGGCCGGTGTGGACAGCAGGGCGAAGGCTGCTGCAATCAGTGTCAATGTCATCAAGTCTCTCCCCCGAACGGCGCGTCCGGAATGGGGCGCCATGGGCGTTGACTTTATCGCGACCCGTCCCGCCTCTCAAGAGAAGAGGTTGGGCAAATTCGCGCCTCAGGTGAAATCGGTCAGGCCTGCCCGGCCTATTCGGTACAGCGGGCCTGCATGGCGCCGATCCATTCGGTGAGCAGGGCGAGGCCTTCATCATGCCTCACGGCGCGGCCGAGTTCCGGCATCAATGAACCGGGGTCATTGATTTCCATCCGGTAGAGCAGGATGGACTGGTCGGGCTGGCCCGGTGTGATCGCAAAGGGCCTGTCGCCCGTGCCGCCACCGGCCGCAATCGGTGGCTTGCAGAAGCCGAGATTGGGGCCGTCCGGCGTGTCGTGGCGCAGATGCAGGCCGGATGTATCGGCCGGGCCGGCGGCGTTGTGACAATGGGCGCAATTGATGTCGAGATAGCTGCGGGCGCGATCATCGAGTGTGGCCGCAAGGTCGAGATAATCGGCGGCGCGCGGCGTGTTGCCGGCACCGGGCCAGTCGGCCAGATAGCCGGCGGCGGTCAGGTGCGCGAGCTGATTTTCGGCGCCATCGGGATAGGCGAAGTCACGGTTGAGATGGCGCGGCGCCGGACCGATCGGTTCGATCTCCCGCGTCGTATTATTGATAGCGTGGCAGCCGGCGCATTGATTGCTGGTCGGCACCGCATAGGCGAAGCCCTCGCGCGCGCCACCCGGCGACACCAGGGTCAGGCGCTGGATATCACCGGCGCGGGCGAGGCGGGCCTCGGTCTGTTCGGCATTCCAGACATAGGGCAGGGCGCTCCAGCCCGCGTCGCGACGCACCAGGATGCGCGTCTCGACCAGGCGGATCCCAGCGAGATCGAGCCCGTCAGCCCGCCAGCCTGGTGCGTGGTCGAGCGTGCGCAGGACTTCATCCTCGCCATTGCCGCGCGGATAATAGAAGGTCTTGGTGATGACCGTACCGACCGGGAAGTCGAGCACGTCATCCTCGCGATATTCCGCACTGACACCTTCGGGCATCCAGATCGTGCGCTGCTTGTGGGCATAATCGCTGAACAGCGGCGTCACCAGATCATAGGGCTCGACGCCGGCGCCCAGGGTCAGCGCGCGCCCGTTCGACGCCATCATCCCCCAATCGCTCAGCAGGGGCGGATTGCCCTCGGCGATGAAATGCGGTGATGACGGCGCCGGCCCGCCGCAAGCGGTCAGGGCCAGCGCCGCGATCACGATCACAGCCAGACGCATGGAGAGCGGGCGTGTCACTGGGCCGATGCCAGCTCGATCACCGGCAGGCGCGGCAGGGTGCAGCGGTGCTGGTCGGTCGTGACGGCCGGCGCGGCGTAGTCATTCGGCCCGTCGGCATTGACCAGCTCGGACTCACCATTTTCGAGACAGATGCGCAAATCGTCCGGCATTACGCCATCGACCAGTTTGGCGTCATCGCGATAACCATCCCACAAAACGTCCGGCATGCGGCCGAGTGGTCCGGCGACGAGGAGCTTCAACCCCTGCAGCTCGAGCCCGTCCGGATTGTCGCCGCCACCGGTGAAGCGGTTGCCATGGATATAGATGCCTTCGGGATAGGGGTCGAAATCATCCTGGACCGAATAGCTGGAATAGCCCGTCGAGTGCAGGCTGGAGATGATGATATTCGCGGTGCGATTATCCGAAATATCATTGTCGAAGATCTCGACCAGATCATTGGAGTTCACGACAATGCCCGAGCCGGCCGGAATGCTGGCGACCGGCGTGCCGGCATGGCCGAAATTGCCGGTATTATTGGCAAAAACATGATTGTTATAGACCCGCGTCTGCGAGCCGGGCTGCGGCAGGTTGGGCATATTGAAGACCAGGATGCCGCCGGTATTTTCCGTGGCGACATTGTCATAGACATCGGCACCGATCGTGTTCTCGACCTCGATGCCGGCGACATTGCGCTCGGCACGATTGCGGCGGATGACGACATTGCGCGACTGCCCGACATAAATCCCGGCATCAGAGGCGCCGATCGCGATGGAGTCTTCGATCAGCACATTGCGCGTCTGCACCGGGTAGATGCCGTAGGCGCCATTTTCGGTGCGCGGGCCGGCGGTCCATTCGACGCGGACGCCACGGATGATGATATTCTCGCCCTCATTGATTTTCAGGCCATCGCCGACCGTGTCCTCGATGGCAAGGTTTTCAATGGTGAAATCGCTGGCCGTGACCAGCAGGCCTTCAGCGCCCTGAACCTGGTCCTGGAAGGTCAATATGGTCCGGTCCGGGCCCTGGCCACGCAGGGTGATGCCGTCAACGGTGAGGCTGAGCGAACGGTCGAAAGCAAACACGCCCTCGGGAATTTCGATCACATCGCCGGGCCTGGCATCGATCAGGCGTTCGATCAGCTGGTTCTGGTAGCTGCGGTCGGCGCTGGTAAGGTCGCGCTCCTGCGGTCCGCCACAGGCGGCCAGACTTGTTGCCAGTGCGACCAGCGCGGCGGCCTTCATTATCATGGTCATGAATCATCCCCTCCCGGATCCTGAACTCAGAATAAGCGGTGAACGGCGTTCATGTCGATGTTTTCCATGTCTGCGTGCAGACTGGTCAGCTTGAGCTGCGTGCCGCCCGGGATTCCGTGATGACGGCGCATTCCGGCACGGTGCCGATATCGTGATGGGACACGGCTTCGCCGCTCTCATTGGCGACAGCCAGAGGCGCCAGTTTTTCGCCCGTGCGCAGATCGATCAATTCCACCGGACGGCCCTGCTGGCCATAGACCCATTCATCGCCCCATTGCTGCATCGCGATCAGGATGGGAAGCAGGGCTTCGCCGCGCCTGGTGAGGATATATTCCTGCCGGTGACCACGCACGCCGACTTCCTCGCGCGCCATGATATTGTTTTCGACCAGCTTGTTGAGCCGGTCCGTCAGGATATTCTTCGCAATGCCGGTGCTTTCGTGAAAATCGCTGAATCTCCGGGCGCCTTTCATGGCATCCCTGACGATCAGCAAAGTCCACCAATCGCCAACTTGATTCAGGGTCTGCGCGATCGCGCAGGGCATCTCGTCAAATCGTTTGCGTCCCATAGAAACAGTCCCCCAAAGACCGCGGTGTGCTGGAGTAATTTTCATCGCACACCCTTCATCCAGGCCGGATGAAACCATTGAGATCCTGTCGCCCAATCGACCGTGTGCAACGACAAGTATTCTGTCGTGCAGACCTCTATCAGTGTGCGGACGGACGATAGGCGAGGCAGCCAAACTTGGCGACCTTTTTTGTCGTGGGGAAAGATTACAGGGCTGTAACGCGCGCTGATGTCGGCAATTGCCGCACCGGCGTTTCCCTGCACACTGCGGGGTCAGCGGGGAAGCGAGGCCGGAAATCATGGACACAGTTGCGATCGACGATCTGCGGGTCATTCTGAATGACGAAATTCGCGGGGCGATCGCGCTGATCCTGATCGGGATGATGTTCACCGTCGCGCTTTCCCTGCGGCTGGAGGACTTCCATGCCGTGCGGCGCCAGCCGGTCCGGATTCTGGGCGGCGTGCTGGCCCAGATCATCGGCCTGCCGCTGGTGACGATGGGGCTGATCCTGATCATTTCGCCGCCTGCCAGCGTCGCGCTGGGCATGATCATCGTCGCCAGCTGCCCCGGCGGCAATGTCTCCAATATCCTGACCCATTTCGCGCGCGGCAATACGGCCTATTCGGTCTCGCTGACCGCGATTTCCAGCGTCAGCTCGGCGATTGCGACGCCGGTCTCCATCCTGTTCTGGTCGAGCCTCTACCCGCCGACTGCCGCCCTCGTGCACACACTGCATGTCGATGCCATCCCCTTCCTGGTGCAGACCCTCTCCCTGCTGGCCCTGCCGCTGGCAGCCGGCATGCTGGTCGCGGCGAAATTCCCGGACACAGCGGCGAAGATGCGCAAGGTCCTGTCGCCGATCTCCCTGTTGTCGCTGGTGCTGCTGGTTGCGGTCGGGGTGCAGCAGAACTGGAATGTCCTGATCGCTGCCGGCGCTATCGTCGTGCCGATCGCCATTATTCACAATGCCAGTGCCTTCGCACTTGGTGCCGGATCGGCGCGGCTGCTGCGGCTCGATATCGCGCGGCGGCGGGCCCTGACCTTCGAGGTCGGCATCCAGAATAGCGGGCTGGGTCTGTTGATTCTGCTCAGCCAGTTCGACGGAATTGGCGGCGCCGCGGCGATGACCGCGACCTGGAGCATCTGGCATCTGATTTCCGGCGGGGCGCTTGCGGGCTTGTTCCGCGCCCTTGATCGGGTGAAAAAGAGTGACACACACGAAGCCATATAATCGACGCGGCCAATTGAGCGTCAGGGGAGATGAAGTGATGTTTGATCTGAAAATCGAGGGCGGTCTGGTATTCGACGGCACGGGCGGCCCGGCCGTGTGGACCGATATTGGCATTACCGGCGGGCGTATCGCGGCCATCGGCAATGATATTGGCGATGCGAAACGCACGATCGACGCCAGGGGCCAGATCGTCACGCCGGGCTTTATCGACGTTCACACCCATTATGACGGCCAGGCCAGCTGGGACGGCGATCTGCGCCCCTCGATCGATCATGGCGTTACCACGGC
>NZ_CAXBKN010000095.1:0-9494 GCF_963976135.1 uncultured Maricaulis sp. | reverse complement strand
TCGGCATTCGCCGGCTCTAGCCTCGCCTGGCCCCGGCCCCGGGGCCGGGCCGGGGCCGCACGCACGATTCGGGCTGACCACAGCAAAACCTGGACAAAATTCTTGCCCTGGTCCGAGTTGCGCACAAATCACCAACCCGAATTATGGCGAATCTGGGCAACAAATCGCTCTTTCGCCCCATTTTCTGCAAAGTTCACCTGCATACCGCACGGTTCTTGGTAAACGGTCAGGGGAAATAGTCCGGTTTGCGCACGTATTCGACCAGTGAATTCGAGATCCGCATTGATGACGGTCTGCTCGAAATGCGGAGCGAGGGAGCGCGCGTGTCGAAATCCGGGAGCGATGGCGAGCGCGCCTTCAACAGTCTGATGCAAAGCGAACCGATCCGCCTCGCCGCCTTCGACATTCGCGCCGCCGACTTCAATTTCTCAAAAATCGAGCTGGAAATGCGCATGCGCCATATCGGTCGTCTGTGCCGCGACATACCGCTCGCCCTGATCGGCCGCGGCGACCAGCAGGACCAGCTGCACATCGCCCTGAATGTGATCGGCCAGATGGGCGGCAATGCCCGCGCATTCCGCTCACGCGGCCAGGCCATTGCCTGGCTCCGCGCCCAGCGCCCGGCCGGCTAGCCCTATTGCGGCCGCCCGCCGGCCCGGGCCGCGATCAGGCCGGTCACCAGGTCTTCAACCATCCGCTGGCGCGCCGCACTGTCGGGCGCCTCGAGCAGGTCCTGCCGCGCCTGCGCCGGCAAGGGTGCCAGCATGGCGGTGCGGTCAATCAGGGCCTCGAAAGGCATGTTTTCGAGCCCGTTCCAGTCGAGCTGGATATTCTCGCCCGCCAGCCAGACGCCGAGCAGGCGGATCAGACGCGACCGGTCACCCTGCAGCGCCGGACGCGGCGCCAGGTCATGGGCGAAGGGCCGGTAATCGACCTGGCCGATGCGGTAGGGGGTCGCCGCCTCGGCCTCGGCCTTGAGGGCAAAACGGCTGATCCCGGCGAGCGTCACCAGATAGCGGCCATCGCGGGTTTCAACGAAGGATTTGATCCGCCCGGCCGTGCCGATGCGCTGCAAGGCAGGCTCGCCGGTGGCCGTTTCGGCTTCGGGCTGGATGACGCCGATATGGCCGCCTTCGCGGCGCGCATCGTCGATCATGTTGAGATAGCGCGGCTCGAACACGTTCAGCGGCAGCAATTCTCCAGGCAGGAGGATACAGCCAGCGAGCGGGAAGAGCGGCAATGAGGCGGGCAGTGTCTGGGTCTCGTTCATGATCCAGAGATAGGAAGGCCGGGCGCCGCCGCCAAGGGCCGGCCCCGGTTTTCAGTGCCTCAGGGCGCATCCCAGGCGGCGCAGGGTGATTGCGGCTCGCGATGGCAGCCCGCTTCGATCCAGGGTTTCAGCCGGCCACCGATGAAGTGCTGCCAGGTCGCCAGCACGACCGCCGCCAGCTCGGCATCAATCTGCCCCTGCATGGCAAGATCGACCTGAAACCGGGTGCCATCATCCTGCGGCCGCAAGGTCCAGCTGGTCACCAGATCGACCGACCGGCCGGACAAGCCGAGCGGACCATGCAGGCGCAATGCCGAGGGCGCGTCGACATAGATCACCGTCGCGTGCAGGGCGCCGTCATCGCTGCCCTCGCGCAGCCTTTCATAGAAGCGGCCGCCGAAGCGCGGCTCAATCACCAGTTCGGCCGGCTCCAGGGCAAAGCTGTGATCCCACCAGGGTGAGACATCGCCGGTCGCTGCGTCAAACACGGTCGCGGGCGGCGCGTCGATTTCAACGGTGAATGAGGCGGTGAAGCCCTGCGGCTCGAAACTCTCGACGCCGGCATCCTGGAGCGCGACCGCCCCGGCCAAAGCCATCAGTGCAAACAGCATAATCTCCCCTGTCCTGTCAGACCGAGGAGATTAGCGGCTCGCAGCCAGCGAGGCTAGACGGCGAGGAAGTCGCGCTTGCCGACCGGCACGCCCATATTGCGCACCAGCGCATAAACCATTGAAGCGTGGAACAGGACATTGGCGAGGACGTAATTCTGAACGAAGGCATGGCGCGGCAAGGTCATTTCCTTGCCGGGACCGGCCGGGAAACTGATCTCACCGGACGGATCGGCATCGAGCGCGGCGGCCGGCAGGGCCCAGACGGCGGCGCGGGCGGCGGCCAGACGGGCGCGCAGATCATCGAATGAGGCTTCGGTATCGGGGATGGAAACCGGATCCTGCCCGGCCAGGCGCGACAGGCCGCGGACAGAGAAATCGCTGACCAGCTGGACCTGGCGCTTGAGCGCGAACATGTCGGGCGTCAGACGCCAGTCGAGATAGACGGCCTCATCGACCTTGTGCTCGGCGGCATGGGCCGCGGCCTTGGCGAGAATGCCGTCCAGCGCGCGATAGGTCTGGTCGAGCTGGGTTTTGGCAATGGATGAAAGTGGAATGGACATGGTGACTTCCCCTTGATTGGAAGCCATCAGATGGGGGCGTTCGAGGCAAAGGGCCAGAGGCGGGAATGTGAATACCTGCTATGGCCGAAATCACCCCCGGCCGCCTGCGAGCCGGCCATCGCGGGATTGCCGCCATGGCCGGCCGGGATCAGACCCGTTCATTCCAGTTGCAGACCGGATCGCCATTGGCATTCCAGGTCGACAAACGGGCCGAGAAATCCGCATCGGTATCGAGCAGGATATCGGACAGAAGCGTGTCTTCACTACCGCTGAGCGGCACATCGCCCTCCTGGACGATATCGAAACCACCGCCGCCGATGCGCTGGGTGACAACCATGCGGTAATTGCTTCCCGCCTCACCCTCGCCCCAGGCCGTGACCAGCAGGCCGTCCGGCGTCGCGGCCAGCTCGATATGGCAGGCCGTATCAGCGTGACTTTCGGGGTCCGCAGCCGACTGGAGAAAGCCGTCAGGCTCACCAGGCTGGAGCGCCAGCAGGGCTGCGCCGGCGATCGCCGCGATATTGGCAGCTAGAATATTCATGCTCATGACAGTCTCCTTCTCGACTGCAGGTTTCAGGGAGTGCGGACTGGCCGGTCAGGCCGTCCGGGGAGGACAATCATGCCCTCCCCGGGCTTGCGACCGGGATTAGTGCTCGCCCTGGATAACCAGGGTGACATTGCCGCTACCCGTCTGGTTGACGTGGGCATTCTGGCCATTGCCAACCTGGATGATGCCGACACCATTGTTCGAACCATACTGATCCGTTGTCGCGGTGTTGTTGCGGCCGATCTGGGCGATACCCGACAGGTTGCGATTGCCGGTCTGGACACTGTCGGCGTAGTTGTTGCGGCCTTGCTGACCGATCACCGCATCATTGCTGCGGCCATACTGGTCGACATGCGCCTGGTTGTAGCGGCCGGACTGACCGACAGTCGTGCCATTGCGGGCGCCATCCTGGATCACTGTGACATACTGGCGATCACCGCGCTGATTGATGACCATCGACTGACGCGTGCCATTCTGGCGGCCGGCGATGTCGTTGTTATAGCCCTGCTGGCTGATGGCCACGCGGTTGCGCGATTGTGCTTCAGCAGCGCCAACGGTGCCGAGAACAGAAACAGCGACGAGGGCGCTGGCGAGGAAAAGACGGATTTTCATGGCTTAACTCCATTTGGTGTTGCCCGACGCCCAATGCATCGAAGACTGATACTGTTCTAACCGAAGCCAGGTGAGCCGATCCTGAGGGCCTTATTCAGAAAGCCGACAGGTGGATGAATGGCAGGTGTCTGGCGACAAGTGGTTGAACAACAAAGAAAACGCCCGGCGTGAAAGCGCCGGGCGTCGAGTTGAGGGACAGAAAAGAGGGCAGGTTCAGTTCGGCCGCCGGTTGGCGATCGCGGCACGCAGCCCGCGGCTGCGCTCCAGGTGCGAGGCGCGCGGGGGTCTCGGCGGCGTGTGGGCCGCAGCGGGACCGCGATAAGGCTGCGCAACCGGGGCGCTATAGGTCGCCGGATTGACCGCCGGCCCATTCAGCATCTCGACGGGATAAAGCGCCGGGGTCTGCGTCCGGCAGATCAAACGGCCACGATCATCGAACACGGCGAGGTCGACATGCAGGGCCGCGTCCTGGCCATATTCGGCGTCGCGGATTTCATCCATGCCGCGAAACCCGCCCGCGACCACATAGCCGAGGCCAAGATGCGTGCGGGCGAGAACCGTGTCGCCTGAACCATTTGACGAGAAGCGGCCGCTGAGACCACTGTCGGTGGCGCCGTTTGGCATGCCCTGATAGGCCACAAGGCTGTAGCTGCCGGACAGGCCCGGCGCCGCCTTGGCCACGATCTGGGCCGAGGAATTGGACAGATAGACCTGGACGGCACAGCGTTCATGCGCAGCCAGCGCCATGCCCGAAGACTGGGCATTGGCTGGTGCAGTGCCGGCCATCAGGGCCAGACCGAGGGTGGCCGCGGCCAGTTTCAATGTGGGTTTCGTGAAAGTCATTGATCGGGTCCTCCTGATCGGATGCCGGACGCGAACGTCCTGTTGATCCGTGTATAGAGGGCCCGGCATGACGCCCGCCTGAGGAGGAAGTTCAGCTGGCGTTCACCCGGGCAGGATGCCGGGCGGCACCAGTATCAGGCCAGTATCAGGAGAGTTTCCCGGCCCGGCCAGGGGCGGGCTTGTCGCTGCGCCCGAGCACGACGCTGGCCGCCGCGGTCGCGCCGCCGCCCAGCCAGGTCAGCTCGGCAAAACCAAGCGCTTTCAGAACTTTGGTCATGCGCTCACGATGGCCGGGCCGGGATGGATCACCAGACATATCGGCTTCGACGCTGATCCCGTCCCCGTCATCCTGCACCAGCATGGTGACCAGGCGCTCTCCCCTCTGGAACTCGACACTGGCACACCGGCTGGCATAGGCCGGCTCGGCCGCGCGTTGCGCCAGCTTGCGCTGCCAATTGCCGACCGCCAGGCCCTGGGCCTTTTCCGAAGCGGAGAAGCCGAGATTGCCGAACTCGATTGCATTGGCAAGCAGGACATGAAGCCCGACCGCCATTTCACAGGCGCACGGCAAGGTGGCCGCCAGGAAGTTGGACAGACGGCTGGCCTCGTCCATGGTCCGGACGCTGAAGCTTGCACTGTGCAGGGCCATGACCGGTTCGAGCGCCGCCGCGGGCGAAGCTTCAAAACTGCGATAGGCCAGCAAGCCCTCGATCACGGTGGCGAGCGAGGCGGCATCGATATCGCCTGGCAGATGCAGATCGGCGGTCCCCGAGCCCCTGGAGCTCGCTGTCACCAGTATGGTTTTCTGGTTCGGCGCCGCATGCTTGCGTGCTGTGGCCACGAGTGCGGCATTGGCGTCATCGACCAGCATCACCGCGACCGGCGCGTCGGGCACTGCCAGGGGCCCCAGATACACAGTCACATCCATGCCCTCGGCGAGTACCCGCGACAGCGTCCGTACGCGCGGACTATCAGTCATGCACAGCCAGAGACGCTGCGGCGTGGTGGTGGAGGTTGAAGCGCTCATGACGGACCCAAAACCGGGAATCTCAAAGCATTCCCTGACATTTGAACCTTTGCAGCAATGTCTTAATAACCAATATTCGCGGTCGGGCCGGCCCGTTTACGCCCTCGCCCCCACCCGCCGGGTCAAAAAAAGACCCCGGATGGCTCCAGGGTCCTGTCTCAATCGCGATGCGGCAGGCCCGCGATCAGGCGTCGCGGGCAGCCACGACACCGGCCGAGCGTTCGGTGCGGGTCGGGAAGCGGTAGAAAATATGGGTGCCGATCCGGCGGGTCCGCACCAGCGTACTGCTCCAATGCGGGTCAACGGCGACGGTATGGTAATGCGTCGCACGGCGTGTCACGTCGCGGCCAAAACCCATGAAGGCATGCTGCGCGATCAGTTCGGCCCGGCGCCAGGCGCGGCCCCGTGGCGTGCGCATGGTCGACCCGTCACAGGTGAAGGAGAACTGACAGCCCGTGCTGCGCTCGGAACCCTGATAGACAACGCCGCAAATCGTGTCCGGATAGGCCGAATGGCGCACCCGGTTCATGATCACCTGGGCGACGGCAAGCTGGCCGACAAAGGCCTCGCTGCGTGATTCGTAATAGATTGCCTGGGACAGGCAATTCAGCTCGGCGGTGAAATCGGCGGCCATCGAGAAATGCGTGCTGTCGAATGTGCGCAGATCATCGATCGGGCGCTCGGTCAGGACAGCGCCGCGGACGCGGTCTGCCTCAAGCGAGAGGGCCGCAATCTGCAGGGTGCGTGGCGCATCCCAGGCGGTCTCGACATCGCCTTCATGAAGATAGCGCTGGGCCAGGGATTGCCAGAGGACGGTTTCGTCCTGCTCACGGGCGCGTCCGGACGCGGCATTCAACCCCAGTACGGTCAGCAGGCACAACAGGACGAAGGCCACCGTATGAAAGGCGGTCGCGACCTGCTCTTGCTGTCTTCGTACTGCGTCCGAACTCATTCGCACTCCCGTATTCAGCCTGGTCGAATCAATGCGATGCAATGACCGTACCATGCAAAAGCGAACCCGCCTCTGCTCGAAAATTAGCGCTGCTCTCTATGAGAACAGACCGATCTGGTCAAGCACGCGGCACGATTACAAATAAGAAATGACTCTCCCGAAACAAGAGAAGGTCTGTTTCACCCACCAAGTTCAACAGGTTATCACTTCCGTCGCAGATTGGCCTGCGCCGCCGCCAGGCGCGCAATCGGCACGCGATAGGGCGAACAGGACACATAATCGAGCCCGACTTCTTCACAGAAATCGATCGAGGCCGGATCGCCGCCATGTTCGCCGCAAATCCCGAGTTTCAATGCGGGACGGGTCGCACGGCCGCGTTCCACGGCGATACGGACCAGATCACCAACGCCGTCACGATCAATCGTCACGAAGGGATCCTTTTCCAGAATGCCCGCTTCGAGATAATCGCCGAGGAATTTGCCGGCATCATCGCGCGACAGGCCGAATGTGGTCTGGGTCAGGTCATTGGTGCCGAAGGAGAAGAATTCCGCGTCCTTGGCGATCTCGCCTGACATCAGGCAGGCGCGCGGCAATTCGATCATCGTGCCGATCAGGTATTTCGGCTTGGCGCCGGTCTCTTCCGCGACGGCCTGGGCCACCCCGGCGACGCGCGCCTTGAGGATCGACAATTCGGCGACGGTTGCGACCAGCGGGATCATCACCTCGGCGAGGGGCTGGAAACCGGTTTCCTTCTCGACGGCGACCTGAGCCTCGAAAATCGCCCGCGCCTGCATTTCATAGATTTCCGGGAAGGTGATGCCGAGACGGCAGCCACGATGGCCGAGCATGGGATTGCTCTCGGCCAGATCGCGGGCCCGCGCCATCAATTGCTCTGCCGGCAGGCCGGTGGCCGTGGCGACGTCCATCACATCCTCTTCCGTGTGCGGCAGGAATTCATGCAGCGGCGGATCGAGCAGGCGGATGGTGCAGGGCAGTTCGCCCATGATGCGGAAGATCTGCGCGAAATCATCGCGCTGCATCGGCAGGATTTTGTCGAGGGCGGTGACGCGGCCATCCTGGTCATTGGACAGGATCATTTCGCGCACGGCGGCGATTCGATCCGCATCGAAGAACATGTGTTCAGTACGGCACAGGCCGATGCCTTCGGCGCCGAATTCGACGGCGGTCTGGCAATCCTGCGGCGTTTCGGCATTGGCGCGCACTTTCATGCGGCGCGTCTTGTCGGCCCAGGCCATCAGAATGGCGAATTCGCCGGTCAGTTCCGGCTTGATCATCTTGGCTTCGCCATAGAGGACCTGGCCATTGGAGCCGTCAATCGTCACCATTTCACCGTCATTGACGGTACGGCGGCCGACCATGAAGAGTTTCTTGGCGTAGTCGATCTTGATCTGGCCGGCACCGGAGACACAAGGCCGTCCCATGCCGCGCGCGACGACGGCGGCGTGGCTGGTCATGCCGCCACGCGCCGTGATGATGCCTTCGGCCGCATGCATGCCGTGAATATCTTCCGGCGAGGTCTCGATACGCACGAGGATGACTTTTTCGCCCGCCTTGGCGCGCTCCTCGGCCTCGTCGGAATCGAACACGACGCGCCCCGTCGCCGCGCCCGGAGAGGCCGGCAGACCGGTGGTCAGCACATCGCGCTCGGCTTTCGGATCGAGCGTCGGGTGCAGCAATTGGTCGAGATGCGCGGGATCGATCCGCATCACCGCCTCTTCCTCGGTGATCAGGCCTTCCTGGGCCATGTCGGTGGCGATGCGCAGGGCCGCCTTGGCGGTGCGCTTGCCGGTCCGCGTCTGCAGCATCCAGAGCCGGCCGCGCTCGACCGTGAACTCGATATCCTGCATGTCGCGATAATGGCGTTCCAGCTTGTCGAAGGCGGCGGAGAGCTCGGCATAGCTCTCCGGCATCGCCGCTTCCATCGAGGGCGAATGATCGCCCATGCGCTCGCGCATCGCCTCGGTCAGGCATTGCGGCGTGCGGATGCCGGCGACGACATCCTCGCCCTGGGCATTGACGAGGAATTCGCCGTAATAGCCGCTATCGCCGGTGGAGGGATCGCGCGTGAAGGCCACGCCCGTCGCCGAGGTCTCGCCCATATTGCCGAATACCATGGCCTGGACATTGACCGCCGTGCCCCAGCTGGCCGGGATATCGTGCAGGCGGCGATAGGTCTTGGCGCGCTCGGTCATCCAGCTCATGAAGACGGCGCCGATGGCACCCCAGAGCTGTTCGCGCGGATCGGTCGGGAAAGGCCGGCCCAGCGCAGTGGCGGCGGCGGCCTTGTAGCGGCTGACGATTTCTTCCCAGTCATCGGCACTCAGATCGGTGTCGAGGGAATAGTCATTCTCGTCCTTGAAGCCGTCGAGAATGTCTTCGAAAATTGCGTGATCGACGCCCAGCACGACGTCGGAATACATCTGGATGAAGCGGCGATAACTGTCATAGGCAAAGCGGCGATCACCCGACAGCGCGGCCAGGCCGGCGGCGGTCTCGTCATTGAGGCCGAGATTGAGCACGGTATCCATCATGCCCGGCATCGAGGCGCGCCCACCCGAGCGCACCGAGACCAGCAGCGGATTGGCCGGAT
Source organism: uncultured Maricaulis sp. (assembly GCF_963976135.1). GTDB lineage: Bacteria > Pseudomonadota > Alphaproteobacteria > Caulobacterales > Maricaulaceae > Maricaulis. The sequence goes on along the minus strand of NZ_CAXBKN010000095.1, from coordinate 461 downwards.
CGCCGAGCACCTTGCCGGCCGTCGCTTCCAGCTTGGCCAGGGCGGTTTCGACCTGTTCATTGAGATCAGCAGGATATTGGCGCTTGTTCTCGTAGAAAGCCGTGCAGACCTGGGTCGTCAGGGTGAAGCCTGGCGGCACCGGCAGGCCGAGCGTCGCCATTTCGGCGAGATTGGCGCCCTTGCCACCGAGGAGCTCACGCATTCCCGCCTCGCCCTCCGAATAGCCGGCACCGAACGCGTAAACCCACTTATTGCCTGCAGTCATGACTTCAATCCCTGTTCAAGCATCGTCATCAACCATCAATCCGATTGAAATCGGCCACGGCACAGATCGCCGCCCGGATATCGGACAATAAAAGGAGTCTGTTGCGGCGCAATGCAGGCTCGTCTGCATTGACCGTAACCGTCTCGAAAAACGCGTCGATCGGTGCGCGCAGGAGCGCCAGCGCGGCCATGGCGGC
>NZ_CAXBKN010000094.1:0-9740 GCF_963976135.1 uncultured Maricaulis sp. | reverse complement strand
ATTACTTGGTTGCCATGGCAGTTACGCACCATGACGGTTCGAACATCACCGCCCCAGCGCGGTCGGCCAAACCGAGTGCCCGCACCTGAACTCCGCCCTGTTGACGCCCTTAACGGCACGATATTGAACTAGGATCGCGACATTAAAATGACGTTAAGAGCGTCAAGACGTGAGCGGCATTGAGCCGCATTATCGCGCTGAGTGTCAAGCTGATTCATACAAGGCCGGGAGGGATGCCACATATTTTCGCCGCATTCCGGGGTCCGCAGGCTTGCACCGGTGGCGGCGGGCAGACGTAATGGAGACGTTATTTCTCGGTAAAACAAAGGGTTGAATGAAATCGTGGAGACCCATTTTGAGCCGTGATGCGCCAGGGTGGCGTGGTCAAACTGCCACAGTGAAAGGGCTATTCCACATCATCAGAGGCTGAAAACAAACGGTATTTTTCCCCGGTCAGGGGAAATAGCGCGTGAATTGCACCCGAAAGGCATGCAACCGAATTCGGGCCACACCCTATATCCGCTCCAGGGCGCAATCCGGCGCGGCAGCGCGCCGGTGCCAGAGGCGCCCGTCCGGCGCAGCGAGGGTGAATTCGCCGCCATCACACAAACCACCGGCCGAGACCCGCAAGGGCGTCCCGGCGGTGACATGCCAGCCCGGCGGCAGATCGGGGAAGCGGGCCGTCAGCGCGTCTGGCGCAATCTCGAGCGGTGCCGCCGCCAGCACAGCGTCATAGCGCAGACGGGTCATGCCGGCCTCGAGCGCGGTCAGGGCGAGGCGGACCTCGCGCTGTCTCAGCCCATTGATCAAGGAGGGCGCGGCGATCGTGCTCACCAGGGCAATCAGGGCGACCGCCAGCAAGACCTCAAGCAGGGAATAGCCCGACCGCATCAGCGGTCAGCCACCCCGGGGCAGGACGCCAGCGGGCATCATGGCCGGGCGCCCGCGGATGGCTCGAGGCCGGCATTCGGGTCATTGCCGCGCGAATAGAGGTCGGCGGCCAGGCCTTCGCCGCCCGGCTCACCATCATTGCCGTAACTGAGGACAATGCCGCGGCGCGACAGCGATTCCCCGGCCTGGTATTGATAGGCCGTGCCCCAGGGGTCGATCGGCAGGCCGCCATCGAGATAGGGGCCATTCCAGCGATCAACCAGATCGGGCGGCGGCACGGCCAGCGCGGCCAGGCCTTCCTCGCTCGCCGGGTAGCGGCCGATATCGAGGCGGTAGGAATCCAGCGCCGTCTCGATCATGCGGATCTGGGTGCGCGCCGCCGTCACCTGCGAGGCGTCGAGCTGTCCAAACAGGCGCGGCGCGATCAAGGCGGCCAGCAAGGCGATAATCGCAACGGCAATCAGCACCTCCATCAGCGAATAGCCCGCACGCAGCGATCGGCGCCGCGGGGCTGTCGTCGGGCAGGGGGCGTGCCGAGCGGCAGTGAGCTGCGCGCGGTCCGTTACGGTCGGTTCTGCCGGGTCCGGTCTGGCGTCCATGTCCTGATACCCCTTGATTGGTCTGCGAATTGGATCGGTCTGCGATATGAGTGCCCTGCCAGATGAATGCTCTGCCAGGGCTTTAGTCTGGAGTGGGCGTTGCGCCGGTGTTTGCCAAAGCCGGGCAGCGCACAACGGCTCCAGCCGCCTTGCGTCCAGCATTCTTTACAATATCATGGTGTGCAAGGAGTTTTCCAGACCCGATGCGCAGCGGATTTACCCTACTCGAGACCCTGATTGCGCTGGTGATCGCCTCGCTGATCACGCTCGTCCTGATGGATACGCTCGCGGCGGCCACCGGTCATGCGCGCCGCATCGAACAGGCGACGCGCGGCTATACCGCCCGCACCCTGGCCCTGATCCCGGTCCTGCGTGCGCTCAATGGCGCCGCGCCGGACTATTATGACAGCGAATTTGTCTTCACCGGCGATGCCCGGACGGCGCGCGGCCTGACCCTGGCCAGCGCGACCGGCGCGGGCGGCGAGCTATGCCCGTTTGAAATCTCGATCGAGGACCGCGACGGGCAGATCGTCCTGGTCTATCGGGAGCAGGATGCGGCGCTGTTCGAGACCGCCCTTCCCGCCGGCGCCCGGCTGGCCTATCGCGACCCGGCCGGCACCGAGCACGAGGTCTGGCCGCCGGAGGAGGGTTTCAACCCCGATCCGGTGTATTACCGCCCGGTCCCGGCAGCGATCCTGATCCTGGCCGGCGAGGCAGCTGTGCTGGCCGCAGCGCCGTCACGCACCACCGGGCTGACCCTGCGGACGCGCGATTTCGATCTGGTATTATGAGCGCGCGCCTGTCCCCACCGGAGACACGGCCCGGCTATGTCTTCATCCTGGCGCTGGCGGCGATCGCGGCGCTGGCCCTGGTGCTGGCCGGTGCCTATGCGGTGCAGCGCTCCAGCTCCGACGGTGCGGCGCGGCTCTTGTCCCGGACCCGGCTCGAGGGCGATCTGCGGGCGGCGCAGGCGAATGCGATCTATCTCCTGCTGACGGCCCCGCGCGGCGAGGACACCGTCAATGCGGGCGGGATCATGAATCCGGATATTTTCGAAGGCGGGCTGCTCGATGCCGGCGACCCGATCAGCGCCCGCGGCGAACCACGCCGGATCGATATCAACGGGCGCACCGTCATTATCCGGCTGATATCGGCCCAGGGCCTGGTCGGGCTGGACCCGGACGACCCGCGCAAGGCGGTGCAGTTTCTCGAACAGATCGGACTCGACCCGGCCGAAGCCTCGCGGCTGGCCGCGCGCCTGGGCGATTATGCCGATGGTGACGATCTCAGACGGCTGGGCGGCGCCGAGCGCGACACCTATCCCGAGGGACGCGCACCGGCGAACCAGCCCATGCGCAGCCCGAGCGAATTGTGCGCCGTGCTGGGCTGGGAGACCCTGCCGCTCTGCCAGGAAGATGCGCGGTTGATGGACCTCTATTTCACGGTCACGCCGGGCGCCGCGACCACACCGCGCTTCATCCCCGACCATGTGCTGGAAATGCTGTTCGACGACGCTCCGGCGCGGCAGCGGATGCAGATGCAATTTGCCCAGCAAAGGGTGTCGAATTTCGCCGATCTCGGCCTCGATGGCTGGGACGGTGTGTATCAAGGCGAGTTCGGTTATGGCTCCCTGGGGGCTGAGTTTTTGATCTTGACCCATGAGCCGCAGGCGAGCTTAGTCTTGGCTGCGCTGGTCAGCCTGACGCCGGGGGCTATCGCGGCGCCCTATCAAACGACATTCGATTTTGTGATAGGAGGAGACCGAGTTGAGCAGGAATTTGGCCTCGAAAGCGCCGACGATCTTGAAGAATTTCCCCTCCCCGAACCGCCGTAGACTCGGCCCGGGCGGTCTTGAGGCGCGCTCACGCGGCGCCTTCTGGCGCGCGCTGGCATTCGGCGAAATGATCGTGATCAGCCGCGCACTTCTGCATTTCGAACGCCTCGAGCGACCACCCGGCGCGGTCGATGCGCGGATGCGGGCCGCGATGACCCTGATGGCGCGCATGCGCGCGCCGTTCGAGGACCCCGGACTGCATCTCGTCTGGCAGGCGCGCCATGTCACGGTCTGGTCCTGGGACAAGACCCGCCTCGCCGATCTCGGCGCACCGGAGAGCGGCTGGTTCATGCCCGAACCGGCGCTCGGCCATGACCGGGCCCTGCCCGATGCCAGCGCGTCGCAGGACGGCTTTGTCCTGCTGCAGCGCCGCGACGGCTATGAAGGCCAGATCCGGCAGGGCGAGGAACTCGTCGCGAGCCGTTTCTGGTCGCGCTCGCCGGCCGCCGACGAGATCGCGCGCTTCCGCCGCTCGGCCCATGGCGCAGCCGAGATCCATGCCGGCGATGACGAAGACGGGCCACGCCCGATCCTCGACCGGATCAGGGCCCTGATTGCCGGGCTGCAGCCGGTGCACGCGGCGACACTGGCCCTGCTCCTGATCGGTGCGCCCTTCCTGCACAGCGCCGGAACCTATGCCCGCCTGACCCTGGGACAGGGTTCGGCGCAACGCGCGCTGGCCGCCTTTGCCGAGGACAGCGCCGGCGATTTCGGCGCGCTTGAGCGCTACCGGTCCCAGAGCGCGCAACTTGCCGTCTACCGCCAATCCCTGGAGCGCATCAATCCACTCGCACCAGCGGCCGATCTTGCCGAAGCCGCGGGCGCGCTGGAGGCGCGGATCACATTGCTGCGCGTCGAGCCCGATCGGGTGCGCGCCCTGATCCAGCCGCGCGGCGAGCTCAATCCCGCAACGCTGGCACAGGCGCTCGAGGCGCAACCCACACTGGTGAATGTCCGGCTGAACAGGACCGCCAACAGCGCCGCCTGGGAAGTCCAGGCCGAGCTTGCCTCGCCCGATGACGCGGCTGCGGACCGGGAGGGGGCATCATGAGCGATACTCTCGCAAGCCTCACCGCACCCGTCCGCACGGCGCTCGGAACCCTGACCGCGCGCGCGCAATACGGACTCGTCGTGCTGGCCAGCCTGGCCGGTCTCTACGCCCTGACTTCGCTCAATGACGTCAACGCGCAGACAAGGCGGGCGCTGGATGGCGCCCAGCGCCAGCTGTCCGCGCGCCAGGCCGCGCTGGAACAGCGCGACTGGGCGGCGCTGGCCGCTGAAGCGGAAAACCTGACTCAGACCGCAGAGGCCCGTTTCTGGCGCGCACCAACCGCGGGCATCGCGGCGGCGAGAATCCAGGGCGCGCTGGAAGCCGCGGCCCGGGAGGCGGGGCTGCCCGATGCACGTGTTCAAGTGATCGAAGCCGACGTTCTGGAGCGCCGGGCACCCGGCGCGGAAACACGGTTGTTCGAAGCGGAAGTCACGGCCCGCGATACCGGCGGTGCCTTCGCCCCCTTTATCGAGGCCGCCGCCGGTGCGCCCGGCGAGCTGCGCGCCACGCGGCTGGACTGGGATTCGCGGACACGGCGCTTCACAGTGACTTTCATCGCTCCCGCCATGATGGATCCGGACTCATGATGCCGCTCAGCCTCGCCCGGCTTGGCGCAGCCGGCCTGGTCGCGGTCGCGGCCGGCCTCGCTGGCCTGGTGATCGCGCCCCGCGCCGCGCCACCGCTTGAAATGCCGCAATCCACATCGGCCGGCGGGCCCGGCCCGGTGCTGCAAAGCGATATCAGCGCACTGAGCGCGCGCCTCAGAGCCAGCGGGCTGTTCCCCGCTGCCGTACCGCTCAATGCCGGCGAACCGAGCGAAGCGGAAGCCGCAGCGGTCCTGGCGGCGCTGGGCGATGGCGCGGGCGAAGCGGTCATTGTTACGGCCCCGCCGATCAAGGCGCTGGTCCGTGAAGATGGGGTCTGGCGCCTCCATGCGGGCGGGGCTATCACTGAACGCGCACGCCTCATTGAGGGCGACGAGTTGTATGACGGTTGGCGTATTACGGAAATCGGAGCCTCACACATCGTGGTAAGCCGCGGGGACGAGACACATTCGATATTCGTTTTCGATCCGTCAGGGGAAGGTTGAAGCATGATCAATAAGTTCCGCACTACGAGCGCGATGGCTGCAGTAGCGATGCTGGCTGGCTGCGCTAGTCTTGAAGAGGGCGGACTGTATCAGGCCCGATTGAACACCTTGAGACTGCCTGATTCCGAAACGGTGTCGCAGGAAACCCCGCCAGCCGAAACCGAAAACCAAATCTCGTTTGGGAACACGGACGTCGAAGCCTGGCGGGTCCCCACCCTGACCGGACAAGCCAGCACGCCCGACGACGCCCTGACGGAGCGCCCCAGACTTCAGGGCCCACCCATCAATGTCACGCTTCCGGCGCAAACCGTCCCTTCGTTCGTCAATACCGTGCTGGGTGACGTGCTGGAGCTGCCCTATGCGCTAGGCCCAGGGGTGGCAGAACGCACGGACGTGGTCACCTTGCGCAGCGTGCGCGACATGGATCCGGAGACTTTCTACCAGCTGTTCGAGGCTGCAATCAGCGAATACGGGCTGGCGCTCACCTATCGCGACGGCCTGATCCAGGCGGTCGAACGCGCTGACCTGATGACCGAGACACCGCAATTTGTCCGCTCGCGCGCCCGCTCTAGCGCACCGGCCTCGCTGCGGCCGGTGGCGCAATTTGTCCAGCTTGAGGCGATTGACGCGGCGGAAATGGAAGCGATCCTCAGAATCAGCTTTCCCGAACGGCAGCAGCTGGGCATCCAGGTCCGGCGCGATATCAGCGCCTTGACGCTCAGCGGACTGTCGGATGATGTCGATTCCGCGCTGGCGATCATCCACCAGATGGATGATTTGCGCTTCTCCGGCGCCGAAGCCGTCACCCTGTCGCCCAACCATTGGGACGCCCAGGCCCTGGCCTCCGCTGTGCGGGACATCCTGATGATCGAAGGCTATCAGATCAGCCTTGGTGCCGGATCAACCCGCCCCATCACGCTGTTGCCGGTCGCCTATACCAATCAGATCCTGATCTTCGCGGACAGCGCTGCATCAATGCGTCATGTGGTCGAGACCGCGCGCCGGCTCGACTCCGCGGCGCAAACCACCGAAGAGCGCACACCGCATGTCTACCAGGTGCGGGCGCGCGCCGCACAAGCCTTGGCTGACATCGCAAGTGGCGTTCTGGGCGAGCAGGCCCGCAGTTCACAAGACGGCGCACCGGCGCCGCCACCTGGACGGCTGACCGTCGACGAGATGGGCAACCGCATCATTTTCAACGGCACGCAGAGTGAATTCCGCCCCCTGGAAAGACTGTTTCGCACGCTGGATACAGCCGCGCCGGAAGTCCTCATCGAGGTCACGATTGCGGAAGTCACGCTCAGCGAGGATGAGCGTTTCGGTCTCGAATTCCTGCTCAATACTTTCGGCGGCAATCTGGAACTGAGAACAACCGACGGACTCGGGCTGGAATCGGGCGGGCTGAGCGCCGTATTGCGGTCCGGCGATGTCGATCTGACGGCGGCCGCGCGCACCTCGCACTCGCACATCAATATATTGTCAACACCGCGCATCGTGACGCGCTCCGGTTCGTCGGCCTCGGTACAGGTCGGCACCGACGTTCCCATCATCACGAGCCAGCGGGCCGCGACCACGCAACAGACGGGATCGACGGACATTCTGCAAACCATCCAGTTTCGTTCGACGGGTGTGCTGCTCAATGTTGAGCCAACCGTTTACAGTAATGACCGGATCGATCTGGTGATCAGCCAGGAAGTCAGCGCCGCACTGGCCAATCCCAATCAGGCGATCGCCAGTCCGATCATCTCGAACCGGAGTCTGACCTCGGAACTGACTTTGCAGGATGGGCAGACCGCTGTTCTCGGCGGGCTGATGGAGCGCCGGATCAATCGGGGGTCGACCGGCGTGCCGGGCCTGGAAAACGTTCCCCTGCTGGGCATGCTCTTCGGGACGGAGTCCGTCGATTCCGACCAGACAGTTTTGCTGGTGATGGTGACGCCTTACATCCTGCGCAATCGGGAAGACCGGCAACGCATCGTGGAATTATATGGCGATGAGGCCAACCGCGCCTTCGCGACGCCGGTGCGTACAGCTATTCCCGAAATCATCAGAGAACGACCACCGGTTTCAACCATTCTGCCAGCGCGCACGGGTACAGGCCCTGATTGATGGCTGCCCGTGCGATTGCGTGCAGCCGGGCCAGTGCCGGGAGCCAGATGCAGCGGCTTTTCCCGGCGACGCCATCGCCGCATGTTGAGCGAGGCCGGAATGGATCGGCGACGCGGAGATCGGACGATGTCTGTTGACCTGACGCCGCTGGCATTGCCTGCATTGCTGGCCGCCGGGGCCGCTCTGACGCTGATTTCCGCCCGAACCGCATTGCCCGGCCCGATCAGTCTGACCACAAGCCTCCTGGCTGCGGCGCTCCTGACCGGTGCGTATTTCTTCGCCATCGATCACCTGATCTCGGCCATGGCGTTTGCCCTGGCGGCCGGGGCTGGCGCAGCCGCCGCGGCAATCGATGCGCGCCGCCAGCTTTTGCCGGATGTCGGCGCGGGCTTGATCGCGCTGGCGGGCCTCGCCTCTGCCATCTCGCGCGACGCCTTGATCTCCGCCCTGATCGCGGGCGCAATTTCCGCTGTCATCCTGATCGCGGCAGCCCTGCTGACACGCAAGCCCGGGCGCGATAAAACCCTCGGCGATGGCGATATCCTGCTGGCCGGAGCCTGTGGGTTCTGGCTGGCACCGGAACAGGTCCCCTACGCCCTGCTTTGCGCCACCATACTGACCGCGGCCTCCGGTTTCGCCACCAGAATGCGGACGGGCGAGGGGCTCGGCCGGATGGCATTTGGCCCTGGATTGATTGCCGGGTATGGATTGGCCGCAACTGGATTCTTGATCCTGGGATCTGCATCATGACGCAGCGCGACGGTTTCAGCTTGATCGAGGCCCTGGCCGCAACCGCCTTGCTGTCAATCGCGATGATTCCGATCTATGACATGCTGTCGGCGCTGCACACGGCCAGTGGACGATTGGAGCGCGCGACACAGACGCCCTTTATCGAAGCCACGGCGCTCACCTTGCTCGCGGGCCCCGACCACCGCGACGACCCTCCTGAGGAGAGCGGCGCGCTGATCATTGATGGCTGGCGCGTTGAATGGCAGCGGCACCCCCTCAGCGCAACCGAAATTGCGGGCATGGCCTATGGAACCGCAATGATCGACATCCGTCTGGAAGAACTGGAACTGGTGCTGATTCAGGACAATTATCGCCGCACAACGCATCATCGACGCATCGCCTGGACTCCACGGCATGATGATCTCGACGCCTATCTGGCGACACTGGAATGAAGCGCACCACGCTGTCAGGACCGGCCCATGACTGAAGCGATGACTAAACCCCCGGCAGCCCCCTTCGCCATCGGCGGGCTCGGCGGCAGCGGAACGCGCGCCACGGCCATGCTGGTGCGAAATTGCGGGTGCTGGCTGGGCGGCGACCTCAATGATGCGCTGGATAATCTCTGGTTCACGCTCCTGTTCAAGCGAGCTTCTGTCCTGATCGATGACGAGGCGCGATTTGAGGCGCTGTTCGACGCATTCATGGCGCGCATGCGCGGGATTCCCCCCACGCCGGACATGGCGCAGACGCTTGCAGCACTGGCCGCCCAGGGCCGGTTTGGTCACTCAACGGACTGGCTGGTCGCCCGGCTCGAAAGCTTCACGACGACATCGGCGTCACCACCTGCGCGGGACCGCTGGTGCTGGAAAGAGCCCAATACGCACATCATCATCGAGCGTGCTTTGCGGCAGGTTCCGGAGCTGAAATATGTCCACGTCGTCCGGGATCCCGTCTATATGGCGTCCAGCAAGAACCGGAACCAGCTCAATAACTGGGGCCCGCTCTTCCTCGACCGGGCCGTGAGTGACGGCCCGCGCGATGCCCTCGCCTATTGGGCGCGCATCCACAGGCGGCTGGATGCGGTTCGGGAACGTCACCCTGACCGGATCACCTTCTTCAGTCATGACGCGTTTATGGCCGATCCGGAGCCCGAGGCCGCACGGTTGCTGGGCTTTCTGGGCCTTGAGCCCCCTGCGAACCGGGACCGGCTCTTCGAGGGGATCGTGTTTCAACCCCCGGCTCAGGCCCAACCCACCCACACGGCCATGCAGGCCGATCCCGATGACCTGGCCTTCTGCGAGGAATTCGCGGCACGCTACGTCTAGGATTGCGCCCTCGCCCATGTGGCGCGGCAACCCGCTTCGGGCAAACCGCCACCGCCGCAATCATGGTACAGCTGCAATCATGGAAGGGGAAGTAGTGGCGGAGAGAGAGGGA
>NZ_CAXBKN010000093.1:0-10219 GCF_963976135.1 uncultured Maricaulis sp. | reverse complement strand
ATGCCAAGGTCAGAGACGCAAATCTGGCCCTCCCGCAACTGACTTGATGACAAATGTTTGTATTTTTTGGGCAAAGTTGCGGGTTTAGCTCGGCTCGCCAAACCAACAATTCACGCTTCCCCCGGACTTGTTCCGGGGCCTGCCGGAGTGGGGTTGAGCCCGCACCGCCATTGAGGGGCAGACCCCGGAATTCGCTGCGCTCCTCCGGGGGAAGATGGTGAGTTGACGGTCAGCTTGTTTGTGACCGGGGTATTGAGCGGTGAGCGATCGTGTTGCTCTTTTTATTGTCGAAATAACAACACGTTGTCATCCCTGACGGATGTCCGGCCTTGAGCCGGACGCAGAGCGGAGGCCTACCCGAAATTCCAGCTGGTCTGGCGTCTAGGTCCCTGTGTGTCGCAGATGGGTTAGGCTGACTGCGCGAAGGAGGCCGCTAGGTCCCTGGCTCCGCGAGGAAGCCGTGCCCCAGAGTGGCCGCCCGGTCAATTCGCTGCCGGCTCATTCCCCCGCTTCATCCAGCTCGCCCAGCCAGTCCTCAAAGCCGGGGTCGCCAGCGCGCTGCAGGAGGTCGTCCAGCGGCACACGATCCGCAAAATAGCGGAAGGCGGCGATATAGCGCCGGTAGGCATCGGGCGGGGTATTGTCGCGAGCGGCTGTCAGGGCTTCGGACGCGCTGGCGAAGCGGATGCCGGCGTCGAAATTCTGGCCGGCGGCATAGCCGGCGAAGCCCTCGCTGAACCAGCGCGGACCGCGCCGCGTCGTGTCGCCGCCGAGCAGTTCGGCCTGCAGGCCGTGGGCGAGTTCGTGCGCAATCAGGCGGGCCCATGAGCGCTCCTGGGCGGCATAGTCCGGGGCGATCGCGGCGAAGGCCTCTGGCGTAAGAGCGCGGATAAGTGGCGGGCTGAAGAGGGCGGCAAATCTCGGCGATGGCAGCGGCGCTGAATAGGCCGAGCCCGGGGCGCCAAGCATTTGCTGCCGGCGAAACCAGAGCGCAGCCTGGGAGGGGTAGATCTCGATCGTGTCGCAGGAAATTGCCTGTTCAGCCGCCGACCAGCCATGCGCGGCAGCGAATTCGGCAAGGATGGCACGGGCCTCGGCCACGGCCAGCTGGTATTCCGCGAGGCGATGAGCCTCAGAGTCCGGCAGATTGATGTGCGGCGCCCATGCGGATGCGGGCACTTGCGCGTGCGCCTCATGGCCACTTCCGGGCCCTGCGCTCGCCGCCGTAAGCAAGGCGGTCGCGGCCAGCCAGTTGAGTCCAGATTTCCGCATCGTGATCCGTGCTCCCTTGGCCGGAGTATGCGGCTGCGGCGCGATTGGGCAAGTGGGGGCGGTTGAGGATGACGGGCGCGAGGGTGGGCGTTTTCGCTCCTTGTCCCCGCCCTTGCACAATCATCCCACGTCATCCTGACGCAAGTCGGGACCTCGACGTGACAAGCGCGGAGCTCGTGATATCGAGGTCCTGACTTGCGTCAGGATGACGAGGTCTGGGCCAACTTATCCTCACCCCCTCCACGCCCGCGCATAATCGCCCCATCTTCAGCCGAGCGGGGCGTTTCTAGACCGTCTGGTGATGTGGCTGGGGTGCGGTGCCTCGAGTGGGCCGGGAGTAACGGTCCGGTCCATGAAAGAGCGAAGGAGACAGACGGCAATCCTGGAGGTTCACTCACTGACGGTGACCAGACCCTTGTACCGGCCAAGGCCGGGACGTGACAGGCAGGGGCATCAATGGGCGGAGACAAGACCGGGTGTTACGCCCCGGCGGGCTCTGCCCCACACGATGGTGAGGGCGTGGCCACTGGCCCGCCGGACCGGCAGGCTTGGAATTGGACAGATAAGACAAGTCGCGGTCTTCGTAAAAACATCGCGTGCGGGAAGATCCGGAGGATCGGATTTTCACTAAAGCGCTTAATGAGACAAGGGTTCGACGGATCTTCCCGTGCATCCCGCCTGGTCACTGCCCATCCCTCCAGCGGTTCGCCGCGTGGAAATTTTTCTGCTGGCGCGCAGATAAAAGCCCCGGACTCCCCCAAGTCCGGGGCTCTCCACCCATCCCGCGCTGGTGTTCGAAGTCAGTCGCTGGAATAGGGCGTGACGCTCTGGAATGTGGCGCTATTGCCGATCGCCGTTGCGGTGCCGGAGAGCAGGCTGCCTGTGGTCATCTGGCCAGTGACCCGCGAATTGACGGCGGCATTATTGGTCTGGTTCATATTGCCATAGGCGGTGACCGGACATTCCGAACAGACATAGGTCGTGGCCGCATTGCCAAACGCCGTCGCCGAGGCGAGCGCGACGCCGCCGGCGCCGCCGGTGAAGCTGGTGGTGGCGTTGACGATGCCGTTATTGGTCTGGTCGAGGCCCATAAAGGCATCGGCACCGATATTGGAGATGATCGCCGAATTGCCGACGCCCTCGGCCGAAAGCGTGACGACATCAATGTCGAAATTGCCGATCTCGGCGCTGGCCTCGGCATCAACCTGGCCGTCATTATCCTGGCTGCCCTGCATGTGGGCATAGCCGTTCTCATTCTGCATCCAGGCCGAATTGCCGTTCGCCGAGGCGATGACTTGTGTCTCCTCGGCGCCGCCGCCGGCTTCCAGTTGCGCGCTGGCGCGGACGTTGCCGCGATTGTCCTGGTCGAGATCGACCTGTTGCGAGGGATACATGTAATACCCCTCGATCGAGGCCGAATTGCCATTGGCCGCCGCGACCGTCGAGGCCGACCAGCCCAGACCGCCGGTCGGGGCGAGGACATAGCTGTCGGCGCTGACATCGGCGCCGGAATCCTGGCGCAGATCGAGCGTATTCTCGCCGCCATAGGAAACCGAGCCATAGGCATTGGCCGTGGCGGTTGCCGTGGTGACCGAGGTCATGGCGTAATTGCCGACATTGAGCGTGGCGTCCGAGGCGACGCTGGAGCCGTCGAGCGCGGTCTGAGTCGCGCTGGCATCCATTGTCTGATCATGGATCAGATTGGCCGAATTGCCGATCGCCGACGAGGTCGTCAAGGCGGTGCCATGAATGATGCCGGCCGTCGTCGTCGCCGAGGTCGCAACCGAACCGGAGAACGTCTGGTCACTCTCTACATCATGCGCCGTCTCGAAATCGCCGGTCAGCGCATTGGCCATGCCGATGGCGGTCATCGCTGCGCTATGGGCTTCGGGCGTGTCACCATTGGCGACGACTGAAATGGCGGCGTCCAGATTGAGCTGGCCGTTGAGAACCTCAGTCGTATCGTCCGCGAAGATAGGTGCGGACACTGTCATCGCGGCGCTCATGGCCGTGATCAATGCTCTCACGCATTTGGACATTGGAGGTCTCCCTGGAGCCATAGGCTGTGGCGATATTGATGCCGCCGGTCGTATTGGTCGGGCCGCTGCTGGTGCCGCCGCCGATGGGGTCGCTGTAAGCACAGGCGGCCGATGGATCGACGCCATAGAGCTGAGCGGAAATTTCAAGCACGGCGCGTTCGATCACGGTGCGCACGGCCAGCTGGACCGGCTCGAGCGAGCGGCCACCGGCGGAAATATCGACGACCGCATCGCCCCAGAAGGCGAAGACGCCGGCGCTGATTTCGCGGCCGATAATCTGTTTCTGGTACGAGATGACGTCGACCGTCTCCATCGTCCGCGTCTCGTTGAGGCGCAGGTCGAGGCCGATATTCATCACCCACATGCGGCGGTTGAACAGGCCCGTCGGATCGCTGTCGATGCGGTCGCCGGCCAGCACGTCAACGCCGGACGAGCGGATATTGTAATTGAGCTCGGTAATGCCGCCGACCAGATTATAATCGGAGCCGGGCAGGGAGGCGGCATGGATCTGGCGCTGCGTGCCGTCATCATTGCCGATCAGCGAGTTATTGGCATAGCGCAGTTCGAGCTCGGAAATCGAGGTGTCGAAGCGTTCGACCAGGCGGATACCGGCTTTCGAGAAGGCCGAGATCGCCATCAGGGACGCGCCCTGGGTAATGGCGGCGCCGCCTTCCAGCGAAGCGCGTCCGGTATAATCTGACAGGCGGCCGACGGCGACACGCGGCGAGCGGATATTATGGGAGCGGGCATAATTGGCCAGACAGACCAGCGCTTCGGAATAGGGGGTTGGATTGGGCGTCACCGGCGAATTGCCGATCGGCGTTACGTAATTGCCGTCGGCCCCGGAGCGGTCGGTCGACGCGCAGCCGGTCAGGGCGAGGACGCTCGCCAGCGAGGCGAGGAGGATTTTGGCTTTAATCATTATCACTACTCACATTGCCATCGGACTGGGCACTGGCGTTGATGTCGCCATTATTGATCTGGTTCGAATTGACGATCACGGTGTTGTATTGACCGGAGACATTGACGTTGAGCTGGTTGCCGATCGCTGTGGCGCCGGAACCGACACCGCCGCCGAACAGGCCGGTCTGGGAGGAGACACCAACGCCGGTCTGGATGACGCCGTCAATGATGACGCGATTGCCGGCCGTCGATCGGCTCGCGGCACCGGCACTCGCCGCTGCGCCCGCGCTGCTGGAAGCGCCGGACCAGGCCTGGGTTTCCTGACCACCGGCCACACCATAGGGGCGTTCCCATTGCGCCGTCGTCGAGACGGACTGGCCAAGTGCGCTGGCCGGGGCCAGAACGGTCATGACTGTTGCAAGGGCGATCGTGATCCTGCGGGTTTTCATTGTCTCACGTCCTTCAAAACGCAATTCTCCCCCCGTCATGTGCAATGGGCGTGCCAGCGGGCGAGCGGGGCTATTTGCGTTCGCCTGTTGGGGGAAACCCTCTATTAAGATGTTGAAAGTGCCCGATTGGGGCACTGGAATGAGGAGAATGACTGGTGAGTGTGCCGCAGCGGGACGATCAGGTCCGGACCCCGATTTTCAATGCCATGCCCGCCGCTGTCCTGATATTGGCCATCGCCATGCTGGCCGTCGCGCTGATCACCACATTCCTGCCCGAAACGGGACGCTGGATATTTGCCGCCGCCCTGGTGGTTGGCGGACCGGCCGGGCTGAGCTTGCCGGCGCAGCCGCTCGGCCATATCGCGCCGCTGGTGCTGCACGTCTTCATCCATTTCGGCTGGTTCCACCTGGTGATGAATCTGGCAGTGCTGATCGGCGCCGGCCGCGCCGCCGGTCTGGCGCTGGGCGGCGGTGTGAAGGGGACGGCCGGCTTCTTCGTTTTCTTCTTCGTCTGCTCGATCGCCGGCGCGGCGCTCGAAACCCTGCTGCCGCACGACCAGATCGTTCAGATGGGCGGCGCCTCGACCGGTGTCTCCGGCCTGATCGCTGCGGCCGGCTGGGTCAGGGGCGGCTATCGCGGCATGCTCAGCCTGACGCTGCCCTGGATCGGCTTCAATGTGCTGATCGCCCTGACAGGCATGGTCCTGCCCATCCCGATCAGCTGGGCCGGGCATATCGGCGGCACGGTGGCCGGCGCACTTCTCTTCCCGCTCATCCTGGCCGTGTTCGGCGAGGGGCGGGGCCGTCGTTTCAGCGCCTGATCACCAGAGCCGGTCAATCTGGCGCACGCCGTCAATCTCGAACCCCTTGATGATGGCATCGCCATTGGGCGGCAGCGACAGAATCAGCCGGACGCCATTGCCACCATCGGGATTGAGCTCGCGCAGACGCGCTTCAAATTGCTGCGCCATTTCGCGTGAGGCGTAATACCGCTCGATATTGAAGGCCGAACGGATCCAGATCTCCGGCGCCGCCGTCACGGTATCGCCTGCCTCGCCGGTGCGCGGCTCTGTCGGCGCCGACGCGGCGCGATGGCTTGACCGCACAAAGCCATGGATGAAAGTGCCGGCGTCCGGCCGCTCCGCGTGCAGCGACACCGGCCGCCAATTGCCGTCATCGCCGGGTGCCAGCATGACAAAGATCGGATCGCCGCGGTCGAATTCGTCGTCGCCGGCCAGCGCGGCCGCATCGAGTTGCTGCAGCTCGGTTGCGATCAGGCTGTAATGCCCCAGGAAGATATCGCGCGGATCATAGCCGCGCACATCGAGCACGACCTCGGTGCCGCTGGACCGGGCGCTGGCATGGCTGATGACGAGATAGCCGAGAAAGGCGGTCATCGCGGCGGCGATGAGGCCGAGGCGGACAAGATGGTTCATGCGCTGGCCTCCGGACCTGTCTTGCCACGCGCTGCGGCGCGAGCCTGGCGCAGGCGCAGCAGGGCGAGGCTGATGAGAAAGAGAATCGCGCCGCCGACGAAGAAGAAGAGCGCCGTATCGAGCAGGCCGCTGAAAGTCTCCGCATAGACATAAAGGGTTTGCAGCACGAATCCGGCAATGCCGAGCGCGCCGACAATGCTCTGATCGGGCCGTGTGCCCTGGACGATCATCGCCGCGCACAGCGCATAGAAGACGGCGCCAATCAGGATTCGCACCCAGATCAGCAGATCCGGGCCGGCGGCCTGGACCAGCGCCGGGATGGCGGCGGCCATCAGACCCGCGGCCAGATAGGTGAGGGCGGCGATGCGGCTCGCCTTGCCGTCGGCGACGCGCCGCCAGGCAATGCCGGCCATGACCAGGAGTGAGAGGGTGGCGATGGCGGTATGCAGGCCGGAGCCACTGCCGGTGGCGTCGTCGGGGAGATGATCCAGCGGCCATTGCAGCAGGTGCGCACCGAACACGGCGAGGGCGATGGCCCAGGCGGCCAGTATGCCGCCACCGGCAATGGAGTGGTCGCGAAGCCAGGCCGCGAGCAGGCCAATCATCGCTGCAATCAGGATCGCAGCATCGAGCGCTTCCAGCTGGCCCAGCCGGTCGGCGGACGCTTGCGTCCATAACAGGTGTGCGATCCACATGAAGAGCGCCGGTGCCAGCAGGTTGAAACTGACCCGCGATCCCAAGTGCCGGGCGAGCAGGGCCGTTGCGCCCCAGACCGGCAGATAGGCCCAGACCACGCCGGGCGCATTGGGACTGACGGCTTCCATCCCGGCCCAGAGCGCGCCCAGACCGGTGGCGAGAATCAGGACCGGACGTGAAGGCAGGACCAGGGCGATGCCGGCCGCGGCCGTTGCCCAGACGAGCAGCGCGGTATTACGGAAGGCGGTCATATTGAAGGTCTGGGCCGTCAACATGATCGCCGCCCCAAACAAGGCCGCGCCGAGCAATGCCAGTGCATGACCGATTACCGGTGCGTTGCGGTCAAACGCCCGTCCCGCACCCAGCAGCGCAGCCCAGAGCGCCAGCACAATGGTCGCAAACCGGACCAGCCGTGGCATCGCCTCCCAATTGGCGGCGACGAAGCTCAAGGCCGACATGGCGAGCAGCGCGGCACCGAGAATGGCCAGTGCGCCGGCCGCATTCCAGCGTCCCGGCCGGCTGGCAATGTCGCCCAGGATGGCCTGGCGGTGCGTCGCATCGACCCAGCCCGCTGCAATCCAGCGCTCCAGGTCATGGGTCAGTCGGGTGCGATATCCCATCAAGCCTCTCCGCTTCAATCAGGCGGAAAACCCTGCATCCCGGCTCCGGCCTTGTCCATGTTTGTTTGATTCACATCGCGCCACAGGCCCGGGTCACGACGAATTCAATGCGTCACGGGCTGTTTTGTGGTATCAAACAACCAGCTCTGCGAGGAGGGTTTGCGATGAATATGGACTTCATTCTACGCGGCAAGGGCCGGGATGTGGTGATGATCGACGAAGCGCGCAGCCTGCAGGAGGCGGCCAATTTGATGGATTCGCATGGAATCGGTGCGCTCCTGGTCTGTGACGGACATAAACGGCCGGTCGGCGTCCTCTCGGAACGCGACCTTATTCGCGAGATCGCCCTCAATGGCACCACAGCGCTGAGCCGGCCCGCAGCGAGCGCCATCCTGCCGGCCTTTCTCACGGCCGCGCCGGACGATCTGATTGATACTGTCATGGTGCGCATGACGGATCGCCGTGTGCGCCATCTACCGGTGGTGGATGCGGGCGAAGTGGTGGGAATCGTCTCGATTGGCGATCTCGTGAAGTCGAAAATCGCCACCGTCGAGGCGGAAACCGAGGCTCTGCGCAGCTATATCCGCGATTAATGCATCCCCTGCGGCAGAGCTGCAGTCGAAATTTCCCAAGCCAGGCAAGTCGATTGCGGGCCGCACTGTCATCAAACTGACTCAAAACACGGGCGGGGGGTTGCGCCAAACCGGCCATCCTGTAGAACCCGCTTCACCAACGGCGCCGGCGCAGCGGTTTACCACTTGCGCCTCAGCGCCGTTTGTTTATTATGTGAGGTCTTGTCGCTTTTTTCAGATGACTCGTTTCGCCCTTCGGGTGTGACGGTCGGGAATTTTTTCGCCGGTTTTGGCCGCTGAAACATCTTCTGCACTTCCTGAGAATAGCGAATTGACTTCAAAAACCGGGCGGCTTAAACCCCGCCCTCCTCAACGGGACGGCCCAGAAAATCGGGTCAGAACAGAGAGGGGAAGGCCTCCGCCTTTCGGTGCCAAAATGGTTCGATCCTGGATCTGACCGGTGAAGTTTTCGAAAGAAAATCATCCGGTTGCCACGAACTGCAGAGGCCCTGAAATAAGCGTTTGACTTCAAAAACCGGGCGGCCTAAACCCCGCCCTCCTCAACGGGACGGCCCAGAAAATCGGGTCAGAACAGAGAGGGGAAGGCCTCCGCCTTTCGGTGCCAAAATGGTTCGATCCTGGATCTGACCGGTGAAGTTTTCGAAAGAAAATCATCCGGTTGCCACGAACTGCAGAGGCCCTGAGATAAGCGGTTGACTTCAAAAACCGGGCGGCTTAAACCCCGCCCTCCTCAACGGGGCAGCCCAGCAGATCGGGCCGGCGCGGAGAGGGGAAAGCTTCGGCTTTTCGGTTCCGAAAATGGTGTGACCCTGGATCACGCCGATGAGTGTTCTCGCAAGAGAAACGGTCGGCTCCATCGCACTGCAGACGGTACTGAAACAGCGGTTGACAGAAAATACCGGGCGGCTTAAACCCCGCCCTCCTTAGCCGGAAAGATTGTTTTAAACGATCGGCCTGGCGCGGACCTAAGCGACGGAAGTTGTTGACGGTTCTGCTCTTTGACATTGTTGATTGGAAAGAGAAACGCAGGCGGCGGCGCTCTGCGGTGGGTCAGACCACCATAGAGACCGATAACGCTGAAGCGTTTTTCTACGACGATTTAAGTTTCGTTTTGGTCAGCCTTCGGGTTGACCTGAATGGAACCACAATCCCGTTAAATTTGAAAATGCCATGCGATGTCGGGATCGAAACTCAACCTGAGAGTTTGATTCTGGCTCAGAACGAACGCTGGCGGCAGGCTTAACACATGCAAGTCGAGCGCCCACTTCGGTGGGAGCGGCAGACGGGTGAGTAACGCGTGGGAACGTACCTTTTGGTTCGGAATAGCCCCGGGAAACTGGGTGTAATACCGAATGTGCCCTTCGGGGGAAAGATTTATCGCCAAAAGATCGGCCCGCGTTAGATTAGCTTGTTGGTGAGGTAATGGCTCACCAAGGCTACGATCTATAGCTGGTCTGAGAGGATGATCAGCCACACTGGGACTGAGACACGGCCCAGACTCCTACGGGAGGCAGCAGTGAGGAATCTTGGACAATGGGCGAAAGCCTGATCCAGCCATGCCGCGTGAATGATGAAGGCCTTAGGGTTGTAAAATTCTTTCAGCAGGGAAGATAATGACGGTACCTGCAGAAGAAGCCCCGGCTAACTCCGTGCCAGCAGCCGCGGTAATACGGAGGGGGCTAGCGTTGTTCGGAATTACTGGGCGTAAAGCGCTCGTAGGCGGATTGATAAGTCAGAGGTGAAAGCCCAGGGCTCAACCTTGGAATTGCCTTTGAAACTGTCAGTCTTGAGTTCAGGAGAGGTGAGCGGAATTCCGAGTGTAGAGGTGAAATTCGTAGATATTCGGAAGAACACCAGTGGCGAAGGCGACTCGCTGGACAAGTACTGACGCTGAGGTGCGAAAGCGTGGGGAGCAAACAGGATTAGATACCCTGGTAGTCCACGCCGTAAACTATGAGAGCTAGCCGTTGGAGGGTTTACCCTTGAGTGGCGCAGCTAACGCATTAAGCTCTCCGCCTGGGGAGTACGGTCGCAAGATTAAAACTCAAAGAAATTGACGGGGGCCCGCACAAGCGGTGGAGCATGTGGTTTAATTCGAAGCAACGCGAAGAACCTTACCTACCCTTGACATACCGATCGCGGATCGCAGAGATGCTTTCCTTCAGTTAGGCTGGATCGGATACAGGTGCTGCATGGCTGTCGTCAGCTCGT
>NZ_CAXBKN010000092.1:0-10495 GCF_963976135.1 uncultured Maricaulis sp. | reverse complement strand
TCAGGGATGACAAGAATTGGGGGCGTGGGGGTGAAAAGTGCCTCACCCCTCCCGCCGCAAAATCCGCACCACCCGGTCGTAAACCACCTCCGTCGCGGTCCAGCTATTCCCGCCGCTGGTGTTCACGAACTGGATCACCACGGCGTCGATATCGGCGTGATAGCGGGCGATGCTGGAATAGCCGGCGAGAAGGCCGGTATGGCCGTATTCGTAGATGGATGAATAGATCGCCTGTTCGGTATCTGTGAAGAGGGTGCCGTCATTGAGGGCGCGCAGGAAGATGCCGGTATCCTCGGCGCTGGCGACCATGGTGCCGCCGGGGACATGGTGGGCACGGGGGCGGAAATTCTCTTCGGGCCAGCCCGGATCATAGCCGCCGGGGATGCGCTCGATCTCGACATCATCCACCGAGGCGAAGGTATTGGTCAGCCCGAGCGGGTCGAGGATTTCGGCGCGGATGAATTGCTGGTGCGGATAGCCCAGCGCCTGGTCGAGGATATTGCCGATCAGCAGGTAATTGGTGTTGGAATACTGATAGCGCGCGCCGGGCTCGAATTCGGCCGCATCGTCAAACACCAGCGCCAGATAATCATTCACCTCGCCCGAGGTGATGGCCCAGCGATCCGGGTCCTCGACCCAGTTGGGAATGCCGCTCCTGTGCTGCAGCAGCATGCGCAGCGTGATGTGCTCGGCATTGGCGAGCTGGCCGACAAGGTCGGGGAAGAAATCCGCGACCGTGTCATCGAGATCGAGCCGGCCATCGGCGACCAGCATCGCGGTCGCCGCGGCGATATAGAGTTTGGAAATGCTGGCAATCTTGAACAGATCGTGCGGATTGGCGGGTATCTGCAGGTCGCGGTCATGCCAGCCGGCGGCATAGAATTTCGGCTCGTGACCGGCGCGGTCGACATAGACGATGATGCCGTCGAGGCCGTAGTCGGTAGCGCGATCGACCTGCGCCTGGACCGTCGCCGGCAGCGGCATCAGATAACCGATGGCGGCGCGCCAGGGGGCGAAGAAATAGAGGCTTCCAACCGTCGCAATGATCGCGGCCAGTCTGAGAAGCCAGATGATGGTGGGTTTTTTCATGTCGAAACATCCCTGGTTTCACGCCCGGCCGCCGTGGCGGCCGGGCTGTGATCACTGGTCCATAAAGCGGGTGACGAGCTCGATCAGGATGACGGTCACGACATGAGCCGCCACGCCGACCGTCCACCAGACCAGCGGCCATTTCATCACGAAACTGCCGGCCGCCATGGAGATGGCGATGAACAGGACAATCCCGAGCCCGTAGGCGGCGAGATGGATCCACAGCACCAGGCGGGCCGTCGATCTCACCTTCTCATTATGGCGCTGGACAATCCCGCTCGCCTCGACCTCCGGGTCGATGACCAGCGCAATCGCCTCGACATTGAAGGCCGCGGCCAGCGCCGTCAGCGAGTCCCGCGAGGCCTGTTCGCCATTCTCGATCCGCTGGACGGTGCGAAGGCCGATCCCGGCCAGTTCGGCGAGATGTTCCTGCGACCAGTGGCGTTCCTCGCGCCAGCGTTTGATCTTGTCTGCGTCTGTCTTGTAAGCCATGAATTGCTCCTGCCTGGCATGGGTGATCAGATGGCCACCCCAGACCAGAAAACCGCTCGCCGAGCCACGCCATCCGCGCGCCACGGTCACGTCAGCCGCCCGCCACAGGCCCGCCACCGGCCCGCCGGCACGCCCGATCTCCCTGATTAGCCCGGTCTCCCTGATTAGAGAGTGCCGGGCGCGGGGGTTCAAACAAAAAAGCCCTCCTGCGCCGCTCAAACCGGCACCGGGGCCGGTTTTTCGTGGCGCCGCGCGCCGCCTCGCTATACCGTCCCGCCAGATAGCAGGGGGAAGAGCATGGAATTCGGAACGATCAGCGAAATTGTCACGGCAATAGCCTCGGTGGTGATGGCGCTCAGTGTTATCGTTGCCGCGCTGCAATTGTCGGAAAGCCGGGCCAACTGGGTCGCCGAGAACAAGCGGCTGAAGAAACAGGCGGCCATCGATGCGGCCAAGATCTATATCGACAACAAGCGTCCCGAAACCGATCTGATGCTGCAATTCGTCAATAATGCCTGTCATCTCAATAGCCGCATCCTCCAGGATATCGAGAAGTTCAACCTGCCCCGCTTGCCGGTCTCGCTGCTCGATGATGTGCGCGGCTGTGTTGAATTCTATGATCCCGCTGCGCTCGGCTCGCTGGCCGAGAAGGACGGTTTCATCACCGGCGTGACGGCGAAACACATCATCCAGCTGCGCTGGCTGATGATTGATTATCTCAATACGCTCGAGACCGTGCTGACCTATTGGTGGCAGGGCACCGCCAATGAACGCCTGCTCGAGCTTGAATTCGCCTTCCTGCGGGCCCAGTCCGACAGTGCCCGCCCGGTCCGGCATCTGGTGGAATGCTATGGCGAAACCAATTTCCCGGCGATTGCCGCTTTCTTGCGGGCTGGTGCGGCGCGCCAGGCGCCGGAGCCGGATTTTCATTGAGCGGGCATCCGTCCAGCCGGTCGCGGCGTCGAGGTGTTCGTGCGGGCTTCAGCCGGGCCGGCTTGCGATCCGCGCAATCCGCTCCACACGGGTGAAATCATCGGACAGCGACAGGGCGGTCTTGGCGCGATCGAGCGCCAGGTCTGAATGGCGCCGGGCCTGTTCGGCAAAGCCGGGGCATTCGAGGGTGGCGAGTGAGCCAAAGGCCTTTTGCAGCCGGATGCCAACCTCGACAACCCCTGCGCCGTCGCGGGCGATGGCCGTGAAGGCATCATCAAACATATCCGCCAGGGCGATCGGCGGCACGACGACCCGGTCGAAGGACTTGACGATGGGCTCGTCATCGCTCAGGGGCCGGGCCCAGGCGGCAAACAGCCGGACGAAGCGGCCTGTGATGACAATGGCGGTGCCGGGATCATTGACGGCCGGTGACAGAGCGCGGGCGGCAATTTCCGAGAGTACGATGAGGCCGAAGCGCGGATCATTGTCATGGGTGCGGTTTTCCCCGATGACGAAAGCGCTCGCGATCTTCCGGCCGAGCGCCTCATCAATCGCCTCGCTGGTATTGAGGATGGCCAGCGGCCGGTCCGGAGCCAGGAAACAGCCGGGCATCGCATCGACCATGATCCGCAAATCATTCTGCTCGGCAATGGTCTGCAATTGCCGCATATCGACAAACTGGACATAGCCGATCTCGTCACAGAAGACCTTTGTCCCGCGAAGTCCGGTATGGCTGGTTTTCTCGACCCCGCCCAGGACGGGCATGCGCCGACGCTGGTCGATGCTGGCCAGGGCGGCGGCTTCGGCCTTGTCGATCGTCGTGCCGAGCCGGCCCAGGCGCGCGATATTATCGACCCAGCGGACAAAGGTCAGAATCACCCAGGCGAAGATCGCCAGCGTCAGGATGAAGAGCGCGAACAGGCCGCCGCGATCATAGAATCCGGTCTTGAGCGCGACGATGGAGACAATGCTGAAGATGAAGGCCCCGATGAAGCTCGACAGCGCCGTTTGCGAGACGTCATCGGCAAGCACCAGTGCGAAGGCGCGCGGCGTGGCCGAGCCGCTGGCCGAGGCATAGCTCGCCACCATCGAGCCAACGGCGAAAGTCGCCACCGCCAGCATGGAGGAGGAGATGATGGCCAGCAGTGTCTGGATCGTGTCCGGCGTGATTTCGGGCAGGAGCGCACCAATCGGCCAGTGATCGGCTGCGCGGGCGAGGAAGGAGGCCATCACCGCCAGCAGGCAATAGAGCAGGGGCTTGGCCCAGAGGCGCTCACGCAATTGCAGGATCTGGTGAATGAAGCGGGTTTTCATCAGCGGGGCCTTGCCGTTCTGGTTGGGCGAAGCCTGCCACAGAAGCGCGGCGCCGTGAAACCCGTTCCGGCGGGAAGCGGGCGGATCAGGGCTCGGTTTTCACAGTCACCGGCGCTGTCACGCGGGCAATTCCCGGATGCCACCAGGCCAGGGCCAGGGCGGCGATGCTCAGCACAGCCGCCGCAATATACGGGCTGTGATGGCCCAGCTGGTGATACATCATCAAGCCGCCGACCGGCCCGATAATGAAGCCCAGGCCGGCGGTCGCGGTGGTCAGGCCGGCAGCCCGGCCCTGTTCTTCCGGCGTGACGGCAATCGAGGCGCCGCCGACAAAGCCCGAGCGCGCCAGGCCGAAGGCGAAGCTGGTCATCAGATAGGCAAAGACAATGCCGGCATAATTCGGCGCGACCAGCATCACGCCGCTGCCCAGCGCGGTGATCAGCCCGCCCAGCGACATCAATATGCGGGGGCTGGCTTTCAGGGCCGGGATGACGATCAGTTGCGCCACGATCAGCGCTCCGGCGCCGGCGGCCAGGGCGATGGCCGACATTTGCAGGCCCTGGCTCTCATCCAGGCCGAGCGCATCCATGATGAAGAAGGACAGGGTCGCCAGGCTCAGCGACTGGGTGATCCAGATCACGGCGCCATATATCATGAAGGGCGCGATCCGCGGATCGGCGGCGAAGCCGAATTGCCGCAACGGGTTGAGCGGGCGTTGCTGGGCGCGTGGCGGGGTTTGTTCCGGGAGGAATTTCCACACGGCCAGGGCGCTGATCGCGACCGAGGCCGAGATCATCACCATGAAGATCGGAACGCCGACAATATCGACGAAGGCGGCCGCGAGCGTCGGCCCGATCACGGCGCCGAGCCCGAAGGCGGCGGTCAGTCCGGCCAGGGCTTCGGTGCGTTCTTCCGGGCTGGTGCGGTCGGCGACATAGGCCTGGGCCGCCGGATTGGTGGCCGAGCCGAGCGAGCCGAACAGGGTGCGCGCCAGCGCCATGGCAAAGATCGCGGCCAGCGGTGGTACCCAGCCGGATTCGCCGGCCCAGGCGGCGCCGCCAAACATCAGGGTCGAGGCGGCAAAGGCGCAGAGGCCGAAGATGATCAGCGGTTTGCGGCCGCGACGGTCCGACAGCGCGCCCCAGATCGGCGTCATCGTCATGAAGAGCGTCGCCGAAACGGTATAGATGGCACCGACCCAGTATTCCGGCACCGCCAATTGCCGCGCCAGCGGTGGCAGGATGGCGAACAGCATATTATTGCCGATCCCCGTCGCCATCAGGCAGATGAAGAGCAGGCGGAAGGCCGCCGTGCGCTGTCTCGGGCCGGACGGGTTGGTGGGATCGTAGAGCGGGATCATCAGGCGGCAAGCTTTAGAAGCTTCGCTCCAATTGGCAAGCCGCTGTTCCGTAAACCTCCTGATAACGCCTGTTCAACCGGACATTAAGCTTAACGCGTCATAGTGCTCTCAAATCGGGCGGCATCAATGTCCGGATGTGGAACGGGTGGACGTTTAAATGTTTCAGATTATCGGCATCATAGTCGTGTTCGTGATGGTCTTCGGAGGGTTCACGCTCTCGGGTGGCCATTTTGACGTCATCCTGCACTCGCTGCCCTACGAGATGATGATGATTGGCGGCGCCGCTGCCGGGGCTTTCCTGATCGGCAACAAGCCCAAGACCGTGATGAAGACCCTGGGCGATCTGGGCAAGGTTTTCACCGGCTCCAAATGGAAGGCGTCGGATTATACCGACCTGCTTTCTCTTCTCTTCCTCCTGACCAAAATGATGAAGACCAAGGGCGTGATCGCGCTTGAATCTCACATTGAAAATCCGAAGGAGAGCGCGATCTTCACGCGCTATCCGCGGATCATGAAGGATCATTTCGCCATTGATTTCATCTGCGACACGCTGCGCATGATGACGATGAACCTGGAAGATCCGCACCAGGTTGAAGATCACATGGAAAAACAGCTCGAGAAGCATCATCACGAGGCCGCCGACCCGGCGCATGCCATGCAGACCATGGCCGATGGCCTGCCCGCACTGGGCATTGTGGCTGCCGTGCTCGGGGTGATCAAGACCATGGGCGCGATCGAGAGCCCGCCGGCCGTGCTCGGTGGCTATATCGGCGGTGCCCTGGTCGGAACCTTCCTCGGTGTGTTTATCGCCTACGGCTTCGTCGGCCCCTTCGCCGCCTATATGACGGCCATTTATGACGAGGAGAGCGGCTTCTACAAGATCATCCAGTCGGTTCTCGTCGCTCACCTCCACGGCAATGCCGCCCAGATCTCCGTCGAGATCGGCCGCGGTGGCGTGCCGACCAAGATGCAGCCATCCTTCCTGGAAATGGAAAAAACCCTCGACGAAATCCCCGCCGAAGTCGGCTAGGGCTTTCAGCGAAACGGATCGAAGACAGGCGCGCGGCCCCCAGGGCTGCGCGCCTTTGCGTTGGGGCGGTCTCTAGTCCAGCATGATGCGGGTGGTGTCGCCGGCGGTGATCTCTGCGCCCGCCTCCCGGCTCTGGCCCCACCGGATCTGATAAGTGCCCGCTGGCAGCGTCAGCAATTCGCCCGGGCGGCCACTGGCAATAATGTCGCCGCTTGCCGGATCGATAACGCTGAACGGGCCGGTCACGGCGCTGGCGAGCGCCTCGGCCAGCTCGGCCTCATCGGCGGCAGAGAAATAGCGCCCGCCACCAATCGCTGCCCAGGATTGAAAGACCGCCTCCAGATTCGCGTCGCCGATCGCCAGGCCGACAATATTCACCCGGATGTCCCATCCGCGGTCGCGCAGGCCCTGGATTGCGGCGGCGGCATCGCCCTCACAAGTCTCCTCGCCATCTGTCAGCACGATGAGCACACGTTCGCCCGCGACGTCTGCAAGGTCGCTGGCCATTAATTCGATCGAGCGGCCCAGTGGCGTCCGCGCGAGATTCATGGCGTTCACATTGCTGATAACCGCGCTGGCGGAAGCCGGGTCGAGCGGTCCGAGCGGGATTTCCAGATCCGTGCGGCAGCTATCGGCCTCGCGATGACCGAAGACGCGCAGGGCAAAGCCGGTGCCCGCAGGGATGGTCTCATCGACCAGCCCGATCAGGGTTTGGCGCGCAATCGCAATGCGGCGCTCATCGCCGATCCGTTGCAGCATCGAGCCGGAGGCATCGAGGATCACGCCGACCGCATCCTCCGGGCCGAGCGCGGCGCGGCCTGGCTCCACCAGCAATTGTCCGGGCTCTGCCGGTGCTGGCAATACGGCGACGGACAGGCGCGCCATCTCACGGCCTGCCCGGGTGAGATAGACCAGCGTGTAGTTGCCAGGCTCTCCGGGCGCGCCCAGCGTCACGAAACCCTCATTGGGATCGATATAGCTATAGGTCGCGAGCGCGCCGCCGCCATCACGCATCTCGACCATGTCGCCGTGATTTCCCGCGCCCTGCCAGTCCGCCGTGAACTGTGTGTAGGCTGTCACCGCGTCCGGTGCATCCAGCGCGAGGGAGGCTTCCACAACCTCGATCGGCGTGCGGCCAATGATCCGGCCGCTGGAGATATAGACAATGTCGTAGGCACCCAGGGTTTCCGACGCGGTCAGCATGGCGCTGCCATCTTCGGCCGCATTGCCGACATAGTGATAACTGGCACCGGCGATGTGATCACCATCGCGTGCGGCGAAGCTGATAAAATCCTGACTGTTTTCAGGACCATCCCAGACGACGCGCACCATGGCGCCCTGAAACACTTCGGCCGGGGCTGTCAGCGTGGCTTCGATCCCGCCGACTTCAATCTGGGTCCGGGCCAGGATGGTCTCGCCGCTCACATAGACGAGGTCATAGCTGCCGGCATCGGCGGGCGCCCGCAGGGAGGCTGGCTGACCGTTCAGACTGCCGACATAGGCATAGCTTGTTCCGCGAATGCGATCGCCATCGCGCGTCGCAAAGGTCAGAAGGTCGCTGCGGCTGACCGGACCGGTCCAGGCGAGCTCGAAGGTCTCGCCGGCGCCGACCGAGGCGGGGCCGGCGAGGGAGGCATCCGGGATGAAGACGGACAGTGGCTGGCTGGCGTGCACGTCATTCCCGGCCACATAGACCAGCAGATAGTCGCCGGGCGCTTCCGGTGCCATGATCATTTTCGGGTTGGTGTTCGGATAGGCATAGCTGACCCGTCTCCCGTCCCCGCTTGCAGGCCGGATCTCGATGATGCTGCCGCGCGCCTCCGGTGCCGTCCAGTGGACTTCGATATCCTGGCGGATATGCGCCTCGCCGGGCGCATCGAGGCTATAGGACTGCGCCAGCACCGGGCTGAAACTCAACGCGATGAGTGAACAGGCGACGATCGAAAAGCGCATGATTGGCAAGAGACGCATGGCTGGCTCCTAGGGTTCGACCATTGTGTAGTGGTGATGGCTGCGAAAGCCGGTGCTATCCCAATAGAGGCTGTAGGCAGACTTCTCGATCCGCTCGATGGTGATGACATCGCCAGGCCCGGGCGGCAGGCCTGTGTCGCCGGTATATTGCGTCAGCGCGGCGCGCGACCCCACGCTCCAGGCCTCGACCTGGTTGAAATAACCCGGCGCCAGATCACTGCCCGGCGGGATCGCGTCAGCGCCGAAGACAGACGTCCACGTCCCGGCACGGCAGATGGCAATGGCGTGCTGGCCATCGGCCTCGCGCACAACCGGGACGGCGAAGTCGTGCGCGTCGTCGGCATCGAAATCACCGCCCAGCAGGCGCGGCATCACCCAGGCCTCGGGGCGCCAGGCGAGGTCCAGCCCGCAGGTCCGGATCAGCTCGAGCTCTTCGTCGAGATAGACGGGACTGATCAGATTTTCGTCGCGGATGCGCTCTTCCTGCGTCTTGGGGATCAGAATGCAGGCGTTGAAACTGAGATAAACCATGCGTGCCCGCTGGCCCGGTTCCAGATCGGCGAGGCCATAATCGCGCAGATTGAGCCAGCCCAGCCCCATCCCGCGGAAGGCACCGCCGCGCGGATCATTGAGCATGAAACGGCGCATTGTTTGCGGCGCGTTGACATCGCCCTGATTGGGACCGGTATTGGCCGCATTGCGAAAATGCCAGCCATAGAGCAGGCGCGGATTGGTATCGCCGTGAATGGGCAGGGTGGCGAGGGCGAGATTATAGCCGGTCTCGTCGAGCACCTGGATGTCCCAGCCGTGCGGCGCTGGCACCAGATGGAAGGTCCAGTCATATCCCAGCTCAGCGCTGTATTGATGCTGTCCGGCCACCTCGCCACTTATCGGCGCGGCGTAATGGGTTGCGGTCGGGGTGCAATCATCGGCATGCGCCGTCGCCGGCAGCAGGGCTGCGAGACTCCACATAAACAGGCCAATCAGTCGTCCGGACATGGCGGGCTCTCATTGTCCGGAGTGTCGCTCCCCGGGCTGGCGCATGCCGGCTCCATGGCCTGGGTACTCGCCCGGGGTGTTTGAAGATCGCGGATCGCCGCCTCGCGCTCGGCTTCAGCCCTGCGCATGGCAAGGGTCAGGCTGGTGGCCAGTGCGAGGCAGACAATCAGTCCCGCTATCGCCAACAGGCCGAGCGTCTTCAAGGGCATTTTCACGGCGGCGAAGATCGCGATCACGAGGGCGATCAGCGCTGCCAGCAGGCCATACCCCATCGCCTCCGCCGGTGCGGCGAGCCCCTGGCCGGGCGGGACGAGGAAGTGGCCGCCCAGATATGTCCCTGCACCAAACGCCATTGCCATCACTGCAAGGACAAAGGGCAGGCTCAATCCGAAACGGGTCAGCGGGCGAGTCCCGCGGCGCGACATGGCGGGCCCCTAATTCAGCGCCGTGATCGACAGTGTCGTGTCGTTGCCATTGGGAATGAGATTGAGCGAGACCGAACGCGCGCCCTTCTCGAAACGCAACATCTGGCCCGGTCCGTTGGGACCGTTGGCGGCCTCAGTCCAGCCCAGGGCCGCCATCTCGCGCGAATAGAAGGCCGCGACCTCCGCCGGCGAGGCCTCAGCCAGGGCGGCGAGCGTATAGCCCATATTCGGTATCGTGCTGGCGCCATAGATATTGAGATCGGGATAGTGCGCCACATCCTCGGGAAAGCCCGAGGGCAGGTTCAGATTGGCGCCGGCCTGCGCGTGCATGCCGCCATTATTTTGTTCCATCACCACCATCGGCTCGTCATCACCGCCGCCGCTGCTGGCGGCGCCAGGAGGCGTGGTGTCACCGCCGCAAGCCACCAGAAGTGTGGCGAGAAGGGTGAGTGGCAACCCGAATTGCACGTATCGCGTCATGACAGCGTCCTTTGCTCTGGCCGCGCCGCCGGGCACGGCGAAGTTCCGGGTCAGACCTGTCGAGGCAAGCGAAAGCACTCAATCCTGTGACCTCCTCCCTCAATAGCAGGACGGTCGGAGAGCAGGCGTGACCGGGGCCACGCTATACGTCCAGGACGAAATGGAAAAGTGTTTGAGCGAATTTTACACCCACAGGGCTTGTCGGCGGGCGGATGGCGCGGCTTCGTGATCGCGTTCCGCTGCGCACCTCAACTACCGCCCGGGCGGCGGCAAGGCCTCGCGCAATTCGCTTTCGGTGATACCCAGCCGGGCGGCAGCAGCCGCCAGATCGGGGCGGCCACCGCGCGGGGCTCCCAGAGCCGCCATCAGCGTCTGCGTGCTGACGCCCAGCGAGGCAGCGGC
>NZ_CAXBKN010000091.1:0-10714 GCF_963976135.1 uncultured Maricaulis sp. | reverse complement strand
GAGAAGCGGTGCAGGAGATAGGCGATCAGGGTCAGCCCGAAGGCGGCGGTGCAGGCGGTGATCAGCACCAGACGCAGATCATGCATCGGATAGGGATAGGCGATCAGGCCGCGACTGGTCTCGATCAGCAATTGCGCCACGGCGATCAGTGACATTGCACTGATCAGGGCAGAGCCCTCCCGGTCACCGCCGCGGATCGCCATCGCGGCAAAGAAGACGAAGCCCAGCACCAGCACGCCGAGTGTGACCAGGCTGGGTGCATAGACCGCTGCGAGCATGCTGGCCGGGGGCTGGTAGCGCTCCAGCCCGATCCAGTGCACCGGCCAGCCAAGACGCAAAAAGCCATGCTGCGACGACATCAGCAGAACCAGTTCATTGCGTCCGGGCCGCAAACGCTCGCGCGGCACATAGAGCACCGCATCCATACGGCCGGGAATTTCCGTCGCCCGGTCCGGTCCCGGTCGGCCATTGGAGCCAAGCTCATGGCCATTGAGCCAGGCCGTGCTTGACGCCTTGCCGGAAATGAAGAGGCCGATCGGACGATCTTGCGGCCATTGCGACCCGTCCCAGTCGATCTCGGCCCGGACCCAGAACTGGCGGCCCTGGGGGTCAAGCGCGCTCAGGGCGATCTCGGCGCAGTCTTCACCGGTGAAATCGGGAATCGAACCGGCCGCGCCATGGGCCGGGCAGACACGCAAGGATGCCGCGTCCAGCGCGACAAGACGCTGCGCTGCGGCCGGGCCGAGCGGCAGCGCCAGCAGGAGGAGGGCGAGGAACGGGGTGAGGGGCGTGCGTGTCATGACATCACTCTAGCGCGCGGGCGCGTGAACGTCCCGCCGTTCAACGGCCGGAAGCGACCATTGCCCGATTGGCGCGTGCATGGGCGTGCCCGGGAGGCAGGATGGGTGTGAGCCGGGGGGCTCAAGATCACGGAGTGAAACATGATGTCCTGGAAGCAATCCATTCTGGCAACGGCGCTGAGTGCCATCTGGCTGTCGCCCGCCGTCTTCGCGCAATCAGCGCCTGCCGCCAATGCCTATGGCGAGGAGGCCATCGAATTCACCGCGCGCAGCGGCGAAAGCGTCGCGGCCTTTCACGGCACGGTGAGCGTTCCGGAAAACCGCTCCGATCCGGCCAGCCGCATGATCGAGGTGAGCTATATCCGCTTTCCCGCGACCGGCGAGAATCCGGGCTCGCCGATTGTCTATCTCTCGGGCGGGCCGGGCGGTTCGGGCAGCGGCACGGCGCGCGGACCACGCTTCCCCCTGTTCCAGGAGATGCGCCGGCATGGCGATGTCATCGCCTTTGACCAGCGCGGCACCGGCGGTTCGACCGAATTGCCCCGCTGCGTCTCTTCGCAGTCGGTCGCCGAGACGCAGGTGATCAGCGATGCCGAATACGCGGCGGCCTATCGGCGTGCCGTCGAGGAGTGCGGCGTTTTCTGGCGCGAGCAGGGCGTCGATGTGAGGGGCTATACCACGCGCGAAAGCGTGCAGGATCTGGCGGCGCTGCGCACCCATCTCGGTGCCGGGCAGATTTCACTGTGGGGGATTTCCTATGGCAGCCATCTCGCCCTGGCCGCGCTGAAGGATATTCCCGAACAGCTCGACCGGGTCATCCTCGCCAGTGCCGAAGGGCTCGACCAGACGGTCAAGATGCCGGCCGAAACCGATCGCTATTTCGCGCGCCTGCAGGCGGCCATCGATACCCAGCCGGCGGCGCGGGCGCTCTATCCCGATATCGCAGGCCTGATGCGGCGCGTGCACGCCCGGTTCGAGGCCGAGCCGATGCTGGTGCAGGTGCCGCAGGAGGATGGCGGAACACTGCCCTTCCTGCTGCAGCGGCGCCATCTGCAGGAAGTCTCATCGGGCCTGATCTCGGACCCGCAATATGCGGCCCTGCTATTGATGCTCTATACCGAGCTGGACGCTGGCCAGAGCGATCTGGCGGTCATGCTGTTGCAGCGCTTCTGGTCTATGGGTGAGCCTATCACACTGAGCGCCATGCCAACGGCGATGGATCTCGCCTCCGGGATTGATGATGCGCGCCTCGCCGAATTCGGGCGTCAGGCGGAGACCGGACTGATCGGGGGCTATCTCAACTTCCCGATGCCGCAGATCCGCGGTGCCTGGGACGGGTTTGATCTCGGCGCGGAGTTCCGCCAGCCGCCACGGGGCGATACGCCGGTCCTGCTGCTCACGGGCACGCTGGACGGGCGCACCTATCCCGATGCCCAGGCCGCTTCCGTCTCAGGCCTGAGCCATGTCGAGCGCATCATCGTGCGCAATGCCGGGCATAATCTCTTCATGACCACGCCGGAGGTTGCCGGGGCGATGCATCGCTTCATGCGCGGCGAGCCGGCAGCGAGTGGCGAGATCGTCATTGACCTGCCGGACATGACAGCCAATCCGCTCGGCCAGCAGGGCTGATACAGCGCCTGTGAGTGCCGAAGTGCGGCCGCAGCCACCGGCGCTGCGGCCGCACCATGAATCTGCACTCGGCCTGCATCCAACTCGCGCCGCAGCGGCGACCTGTTTATGAAAGCAAGATCGCTACGGCACGAAAGGACTGATTATGATTGACCTGTTTCAAAGCTATTGGTGGCTCCTCTTCCCGTTCTTCTGGTTCATCGGGGCTGGCTGGGGCAGCCTGATGCGCTTCAAGCGGACCCAGGCGAAGATCGATCTGATCAAGACCTATGCGGCTGCGGGCAAGGAGCCACCGGCCGAGTTGATTGCCAGCCTCGATGCGCCGGATTCGGCCGATGACGACGATTCGGGATATGGCGGCGAGGGCCATCGCGGCGGTGGCCGGGCCTTCCTGGTCATCCTGTTTGCCGGCCTGGCCGGGGTGTTCGCCTATACCGGTTATGCCGGGTGGATTGGCGGCGTGGATACCGAGCTCTACTTCATCGCCATGATCATGGGGGTGATGTCGCTGGCCTTCCTGGTCTCCTCCTTCTTCAAGAATGGCCGCAAGGGCGACTGATGTCGGGACAACCGACCGATGCTGCGCTGGTCGCGGCGGCTCGGTCAGGCTCGGACAGAGCGTTTTCAAGGCTTGTGGACCGCCACCAACAGGCGGTCCGCAGCTTTTTGCGCCGTGTCTGCCGGCACGAGGCTGACGCTGATGATCTGGCGCAGGAGACCTTCCTTGCGGCCTGGACCTCGCTGCGCACGCTGGACAAGCCAGAACGCGTCCGCTCCTGGCTGTTCGGCATCGCCTGGCGGCGCGCCCAGGGGATGGCGCGTTCCATGTCGCGCAGCCGCCGCCGCGAAACCGACTGGCAGGATGAGCGGCCGGAGCATGATCAGCCCGGCACCGAGATGAATATCGCCATGCAGCAGGCCCTGGCACAATTGCCGCCAGACCAACGCGCCGCGGTTGCCCTGTGCCTCGCCGGTGACTGGTCGCATGCCGATGCGGCGCAGATTTTGGAAATACCGCTGGGTACGGTAAAATCACATGTCTCGCGCGGCCGGGCCCGGCTGGTGGAGATATTGGGAGTGCGTGAAGATGACCACTGATCCGCTCAAGGCGTTCTTCGAGGCTGGCGAGGCGCCGGCCATTGACCGGCCCTTCCGCGCCGCCACCATGCAGCGCATTGCCCGGCGCCGGCTGCAATTTGAACTGGCACGCGCCGGCCTGGCCGGACTGGCCGTGTTTGCCGCCCTTCTGCTCCTGCGGCCGGTTATCATCGCCCTGGTGCTCAGCTTGCCGGCGTCGCTGGGCGAGGCGGGGGTGGTTCTGGCGGTGACCGGACTGGCGGTTTGCGGCGGCTATTACCTGGTGACCCGCACCCTGCCCTTGCCGGCCTGGGTCCAGCGTCTGCTTTAACGCGGATCGCCCTCAAAGCTTTTCCGCCCGCGGCCGGGTGAATCGCCTATAATCGCCGCGAAACCCGGGGGGATGAGATGCTGATACTGGTGGCCGGACTTGCTCTGTTTCTCGGCGTGCATTCGCTTCAGGTGGTCCCTGGCTTGCGGACCCGGTTGCGAACCGGGCTGGGCGCAACGACCTACAAGCTGATCTATACCGTGCTTTCGCTGGTCGGTCTGGGCCTGCTGATCTATGGCAAGATCATCGCCCATCCGCCGGTCGCCATCTGGGCGCCGCCGGAATGGAGCCGGCATCTCGCCTTTCTGGTCGTCCCGCTCTCGCTCATCCTGCTGGTCTCTGCCTATGCCCCCGGGCATATCCGCCGCATCGTCCGGCACCCGATGCTGGCCAGCGTCGTGCTCTGGTCCGGTGCGCATTTTCTCGCCAATGGCGAGCTATCGGCGATGCTGTTGTTTGGCGGCTTCTTTGTCTGGTCGAGCATCACATATATCTCTGCCTGCCTGCGCGAAACGCCGCCGCCTGTGGTCAAGGGCTGGGGCGGCGACCTGACGGCGATTGTGCTGGGTGCCTTGCTCGCCCTGATAATCATCAATGTTCACATGTACTTGTTTGGTGTGGCGATCATTGGATGATGCCTCTGCATCCGTTTGCGGGTCGGGATGCATCTTATCGATAAGAGGCGGCGTGGTGCTGCCCGGTTATGGAGGTTGATATGGGTGTAGAAATCATGGTCCCGCTGGGCATGTTTGCGATGGTGGTTGCCATTGTTTTCATTGCTATCAATGGCGGAACCCAGAAACGCAAAGCCGCTCTGAGCACGGTCGAAGAGGCCATCCGTGCCGGCCAGCAGGTGACGCCGGAACTGGTCCGGGCCCTGGGCATGCCGCGCAAGGACAGCAATGGCGACCTCAAATCCGGCGCCATCCTGCTGGCTGTCGCCGTCGCCTTTATCGTTCTCGGCTATACGATTTCGGGCGTTGACGACGATGCGCAGGAAGCCTTTACCGTGATGACCGGTATCGCGGCCTTCCCGGGCTTCATCGGCCTGGTCCTGATGGGCTTCGGATTGTTCGGTTCCAAAAAAGACGCTGAGTAGGGACTTTGGGGATGAAGGCGTCGGACGAGGAACTGACAGCTCTGGTGATGGCGACGAAAAACGTCGCCGCCTTCGGAGAACTGGTCCGGCGCCATCAGGGCGTGGTGCGCGGAATGCTGCATCGCATGTGTCGCAATCACGCCCTTGCCGATGATCTCGCCCAGGACACATTCATCCGGGCCTTCGAGAAAATTGGCAGTTTCCTGGGTACCGGCACATTCAAATCCTGGCTGTGCTCGATCGCTTACACGGAATTCCTCAAATCGGCGCGCAAGCGCAAATCGACAGACAGGGCGATGGAGCGTTTCGGCAGCGGAATGGAAGACAGTGAGGCGCCCCGGGATATGGGCAATGTGGTTGATCTCGACCGCGCCCTCACCACATTGAAGGAAGAAGAGCGAGTGGCGGTGGTGATGTGTTATTCTTGCGGCATGTCGCATTCGGAAGCCGCTGAGGCGACCGGCATGCCGCTGGGGACCATCAAGTCGCACGTCAATCGCGGGCGTGCCAAATTGCAGGCCTATTTTGCGGAAGCGGAGGTAATCGCGTCATGACCATGAATGATGCCTTTGACCAACGGCTCAAGGCCGCCTTTGCGGAGGCTGCAGAGCCTTTGAATGAAGCAGCCGAGGCCGATGCCTTCGCTGCCAAGGTCGTGGCCCGGCTCTCGCATCCTGATCGCAAGCGCGCGCTGATGCTTGGTGGGGCCGGTTCGATCGGTTCGGCGATTGCCGGAACCCAGCTGGAGGGCGTATTCACCCAGGTTCAGCTGCCGGCCGACGGGTTGATCGCGAACTTTGCTTTCCTGATGTCACCGGAAAGCCTGGCGGCGCTAGCCATGGCTGTGGCGCTGGGGATGGTGGCGCTGATACTGCCGCGACGGCTGGCCTAGAGCTCTTCCAGCAGAGGTGGGATCCGGTTTTGTGGTTCGCAAATGCGGCCATGGAGGACCCGGCATTGGGCTCGCAATCAAAGACTCTCTCCCGGGCTTTTGCACTGCAGCATCGTGCGCTAGGCTCCGGACATCCTGCCAGAGAGAGGCCGTTTTTCCATGTCTGCCCAGACCCAGACCCGCCGCGTCACCGCTGCCGAAATCCGTGCCCGCAAGGGCGGCGATCCCCTCGTCTGTCTGACCGCCTATGATGCGCCGATGGCCCGCCTGCTCGACCCGCATTGCGACCTGCTGCTGGTCGGTGACAGTGTCGGCATGGTTGTCCACGGCCTGGCGAGCACGATCGGCGTGACGCTCGAAATGATGATTCTGCATGGCCAGGCGGTGATGCGGGGGGCTCACCGGGCGATGGTTGCCGTCGACATGCCCTTTGGCAGCTATGAAAAATCTCCGCAGCAAGCGTTCGAGAATGCCGCGCGGATCATGCGGGAGACAGGCTGCCAGGCGATCAAGATCGAGAGCGGCACTTATGCCGGCGAGACGATCGAGTTCATGGCGCAGCGTTCCATCCCTGTGATTGGTCATGTCGGCTTGCGGCCGCAGGCGGCGCTGGCGGAGGGCGGGTTCAAGGCCAAGGGCAAGACCGGTGCCGAGCGCGCCCGCGTCATCGACGAGGCGGTCATCGCCGAAAAAGCGGGTGCCTTCGCCATTGTGATCGAGGGGGTCGATGAGGAATTGGCGCGCGAGATCACCGAGACCGTCAAGGTGCCCACCATTGGTATCGGCGCGTCGGGCCATTGCGACGGACAGATTCTGGTGACCCAGGACATGCTGGGCGTGTTCGATTGGACGCCGAAATTCGTCAAGCGCTATGACAATATGGCTGAACGCACCGCCGCCGCTGTCGCACGCTATGCCAGCGAGGTGCGGGATCGCAGCTTTCCATCCGGCGCCGAGGTCTACACGCTGACGCGTCTTGACGGTTGAGGTCTGTTGCCGCTTGGGCGCGCGGGCGCTAGGGTCGCGCGCATATTATCCCATAAGCATGGAGCCGCTTCGACGTGGTCGATATTTTCGAAGAAGTTGACGAGGAACTTCGCAGAGACAAATACCAGGACCTGGCGCGCCAATATGGCCCGCTCGTGCTCGGTATTGCCGCTGCGATCATCGTTGGAACCGCTGGCTATCAGGGCTGGCAAGCGTGGCAGACCTCAACGCGCGAACAATCCTCCGATGCCTATCAGGTGGCGCTCAATGCCATGGATGCCGGGCGTGCGGCCCAGGCCGAGGCCAGTTTCGATGCGCTGGCCGAAACCGGGACCGCCTCCTATGTGACCCTCGCGCTGGTCCAGCGCGCCGCCATGGCGCTGGAGGCGGGCGATAACGTCGCTGCTGCGGCCCTCTACGAGCAGGCCGCCTCGCGCAGTGCCGAGCCGCTGATCCGTGATCTCGCCAGTCTCAAGGCCGTCTGGGCCCTGTGGGATACGCTGAGCTTCAGCGATGTCGAAATCCGTCTGGCACCGCTTACCACGGCAAGCTCGCCCTACCGCCATCTGGCGCGTGAGGCGATTGCGGTCGCAGCACTGCGGGCTGGCGACGTGGACCGGGCACAGCGCGAATACCAGTTTCTCTCGACCAGTTTCGATGCCCCTCAGGGCGTGGCACGGCGAGCGCTGGAAGGTCTGGCGCTGATCGCCGCCGAGCGCGAACCTGCCGAGGCCGACATGCCGGCGCCTGCGTCGGCCGGGACGGCCACGGGCGGTGAGGCTGCACCTGAGACTGAACAAGCTAGCGCCGGGGATTCGGGCGATGATTGATTTGAAACGTTTGCGTATCGCCGCCCTGGCCCTCGTGCTGGCGCCGCTTGCGGCCTGCTCCTCGGTACCCAATCCGTTGAACACCTTTGATTTCCTCTCGGGCGATGACGAAAACAGCGACACCGCGCCGACTGATGGCCGCGTGTCCATTCTCAGCTTTGAACAAAGGCTGCAGATCGGCACCGATACGGAAACGCCGGCAGTCACCCTGCCGCCAGCCTACGTCAATACGGTCTGGCCGCAGCCGGGCGGTTATCCGACCCATGCGGTGCAGCACACCCAGGCAAGCGGCAATCTTGCGGTCGCCTGGCGTCAGTCCATCGGCCAGGGTTCCAATAATGACCGCCGGCTCAATGCGCGCCCGGTGATCGCCAACGGCCATATTTTCGCCGGTGACGCCACGGGCCGTATCTCGGCCCTCGACGCCGAGACCGGGCGCGAGATCTGGTCCGCTCGTCTCGCGGCACCCAATCGCCATGACCGCATGTCGTTCGGCTCGGGCCTGGCCTATGATTCTGATCGGATTTACGCGCATACCGGGTTCAATTTCTTCGTCGCGCTTGATGCGTCGACTGGCGCGGAAGTCTGGCGTACCGAGACGCTCGTGCCCTTCCATGGGGCACCGACCGTGGCCGATGGCCGCGTCTTCGTCACCAGCGATGATAATGAATTGCTGGCGCTCGATGCCGCGACCGGATCAGTCCTGTGGGCCTATCAGGGTATTGTCGAAACGGCCCGCCTGTTGACCGGCCCAAGCCCGGCTGTACTCGGCGATATCGTCGTGGCGCCCTTTGCCTCCGGTGAGCTGGTGGCCCTGCGCGTCCAGAACGGCAATCCGGTCTGGTCCGACAGTCTCACACGCGGCGCTGGCCTGACGGCCATGTCGGAAATCAATGATGTCGCCGGCAGCCCGGTCATTCTGGACGGCACGGTGTATGCGATGAGCCATTCAGGCACGCTGGTAGCGATCGAGCTGCGCAGCGGTGAACGGCTGTGGACACAGCCGGCTGGCGGTCTGCACACACCCTGGGTCGCAGGCGATTTTCTCTACCTCACCACCAGCGAAGCCGAACTGGTTTGCCTCAACCGCAATACCGGCGTGGTTCACTGGATCACCCAGCTCGAGCTGTTCGAGAATCCCAACCGTCGCAAAAACCGTATTGCCTGGGCCGGCCCGGTGTTGGCTGGCGGCCGGGTCTTCCTCGCGTCCAGCGATGGCGATGGCGTTCTCGTCAATGCCTATGATGGCGAAATCATCCGTCAGTTCTCGCTTGGCCAGCCTGTCTTTGTGGCACCGGTGATTGCCAATGAGACTGTTTATGTGGTTACCGATGAGGCGCGCTTGCTCGCGCTTCGATAGGCCAAAAATCCATGACTGATTTTATACCCCGCATCGCCGTCGTTGGACGGCCCAATGTGGGAAAATCGACGCTGTTCAATCGCCTGGCGGGCAAGCCGCTGGCGATTGTCGATGACCGGCCGGGCGTCACGCGCGACCGCCGTGAGGCCGTGGGCCGTCTCGGCGATATGGACCTGCGTCTGATCGACACCGCCGGCTATGACGACGAGAAAAAGGAAGGTCTGGAGGCGGAGATGCGCGCCCAGACCGAGATCGCGATCAAGGATGCGGATATCTGTCTGCTGCTGATCGATGCGCGCGCCGGTATCATGCCGCTCGACCAGACCTTTGCCGAGGTCATGCGCAAGGCGGGCAAGCCTGTCATCCTGCTGGCCAACAAGGCGGAAGGCCGGGCCGGACAATCCGGTCTGCTCGATTCCTACAGCCTGGGGCTGGGTGAGCCGGTGGCGATCTCTGCCGCTCATGGCGAGGGAATGAGCGAGCTGTATCAGGCGATCGTGGATGCGATCGGTGAGCAGCCTCACAAGAGTTCAAAGGCACGGCCGGATTCGCCGCCCTTGCGGATCGCTGTGATCGGCCGCCCGAATGCGGGCAAGTCGACCCTGATCAACTGCCTGATCGGCGAACAGCGCCTGATTACCGGCCCTGAGGCCGGTATCACGCGTGATGCCATTGCAGTCGACTGGTTATGGGACGGGCGCCGTGTGCGTCTGCACGACACGGCAGGGCTGCGCAAGAAGGGCAAGGTTTCCGACCGGCTTGAGCGGATGAGCGTCGCCGACACGCTGCGCGCGATCAAATTTTCCGAAGTCGTGCTGTTGCTGATGGATGCCAGCCATCCCCTGGAAAAGCAGGATCTCCAGCTCGCCGACATGGCCTTCTCGGAAGGCCGTGCCGTGGCCGTGGCGATCTCAAAATTCGACCTCGTTCCTGACCGCGAAGCCTATCTCAAGGAAGTGCGCGAGGAATTCGACCGGCTGCTGCCACAAATGTCGGGCGCGCCGCTCCTGCCAATCTCGGCCCTGAAAAACAAGGGCCTCGACAAGATCATGCCGACCCTGGCCATCCTGCACCGCAATTGGGACGCCAAGGTCAAGACCCGCGATCTCAATGACTGGCTGCATGAGATGATCGAGCGGCATCCGCCGCCAGCGGTCAATGGACGCCGGATCAAGCCGCGCTATCTGACCCAGACCAAATCGCGCCCGCCGACCTTCGTGCTGATGTGTTCGCGCGCTGCCGATCTGCCCGATAGCTATAAGCGCTATTTGATCAATGGTTTGCGCACGGCATTTGATCTTCCGGGCGTGCCGATCCGCCTGATCGTCAAGGCCGGCAAGAATCCCTATGTCGATAATGAGCCGGGCAATGAGCGCGGCGGCAGCGGGCCGGGCCCGAAGAAGCGCTAGGTCCGGGGTGCATCAGGCGCAGCGCCCGGGCTTTGGCCCGGGCCGGCCTCAGGCCTTGACGATTTCGCGGTGGCGCCGGCAATCATCGGAGACAAGCTCGGCGATCAGGGGCCACAGGGTGGCCGGTTCCGGCAATGTCTTGGCGTCTTCACCCGGGAAGGCCTTGGCGCGCATCACCGTGCGCACCGCGCCGGGATAGACCAGATTGATCCGCAAGGGGTTGTTCTTGTGCTCGTCGGCCCAGGACTGGACCAGTGCGTCGAGACCGGCCTTGCTGGCTGCATAGGGTGCCCAGAAGGC
>NZ_CAXBKN010000090.1:0-10851 GCF_963976135.1 uncultured Maricaulis sp. | reverse complement strand
CGCCGCAAGACCAAGGAGACCGATATCACCGTTGTCGTCGATCTCGACCGCGACGGGCCGAGCCAGATTGCGACCGGGATCGGCTATTTCGATCACATGCTCGACCAGATCGCCCGCCATGCCGGCATCGCCGTCAATATCGACGCCACCGGCGATCTCGAGATCGATGCCCACCACACGATCGAGGATGTCTGCCTGACGCTCGGCGAGGCCCTGCACGAAGCCCTCGGCGACAAGCGCGGCATTGCCCGTTTCGGCTTTGAACTGCCGATGGACGAGACCCGGGCCGGGGTCTGGATCGATCTGTCGGGCCGGCCCTTCGCCAAATTCGAGGGCGAGATCCCGGGCGAGCGCGTCGGCGAATTCCCGGTCGAAATGGTGCCGCACGCCTTCCGCTCGCTCGCTGAATCGATGAAGGCGGCGATCCATGTCCGCGTCGAGGGCGAGAATGCCCACCACATGGTCGAGGGCTCCTTCAAGGCCTTTGGCCGGGCGCTACGCCAGGCCGTGCGCATCGAGAGCGAACGCCTGCCATCGACCAAGGAATTCCTCGAATGAGGATCGGTGTCATCGATACCGGCTGCGCCAATCTCGCCTCGGTGCGCTTCGCGCTGGAACGGGCGGGGCTCGACCATGTCGCGGCGGAAAAACCGCGCGAACTCGGCGATTGCGACCGTCTCATTCTGCCCGGCGTCGGTTCGGCGGCACCGGCCATGGCGCGCCTGACCGATCGCGGCTGGACCGATCTGCTGCGCGGCGATGACCGGCCCCTGCTCGGCATCTGCCTGGGCATGCAGCTCCTGTTCGACCGCTCCGAAGAGGGCGATACCGATGCTCTCGGTCTGATCGCTGGCGAGATCGTCCGCCTGCCGCGTGCCGAAGGTCTCGTCTGGCCGCATATGGGCTGGAACGAGTTGGAAGCCCTCGATCCCGTCGAGCCGCTTCTGGCCGGGATCTCACCGGGCAGCCATGCCTATTTCGTGCACGGCTATTACGCCCCGCCGGGCCCGGCGACACGGGCCATCTGCGATTACGGCACGCCGGTCTCGGCGCTGGTGCGCAGGGGCCATGTTGCCGGCTGTCAATTCCACCCCGAACGCTCCGGCGCTGCCGGGGCCCGTATCCTGATGAATTTCGCCGGAGCCGCGTCATGATCCTCTATCCCGCCATCGATCTGCTCGAGGGCCGTGTCGTGCGCCTGCACAAGGGCGCCTTCGACGCCGTCACCGATTATGGCGATGATCCGGTCGCTGTTGCGCAGAGCTTTGGTGAGGCCGGGGCGAGCTGGGTGCATGTCGTCGATCTCGCCGGTGCCCGCGACGGTGCCCGGCGTCAGACCGAAACGATCCGCGAAATCTGCCAGACCGGCCTTCGGGTTCAGACCGGCGGCGGCGTGCGGGCGGCGGAGGATATCGAGAGCCTGCTGGCGATCGGCGTCGAACGCGTCATCATCGGCAGTCTTGCGGTCACCAATGCGCCATTGGTGCGCGACTGGATCGAGACTTATGGCGCAGACCGGATCACCCTGGCGCTGGACGTCAAACGTCTCGGTGGCAGTTACCGTCCGGCGCTGCAGGGCTGGACCGACATGATGATGACGACACTGCCCGAAGTTATCGCCAGCTATGACGGCTCGGGGCTCAAACACGCCCTGGTCACCGATATCAGCCGCGATGGCGATCTGTCCGGTCCCAATCTGGCGCTCTATGCCGACCTGCTCGAACGCCATCCAGCTGTGGACTGGCAGGCGTCGGGCGGTGTCTCATCGCTGGCCGATCTGGCGGCGGTGCGCAAGCTTGGCCTCGCCGGGGCGATCACCGGCAAGGCGCTCTATGAGGGCATTTTCACGCTGAAAGAGGCGCTGGCATGCTCGCAAGACGGATAATTCCCTGCCTTGATGTGCGCGATGGCCGCGTCGTGAAGGGCGTGCGCTTTCGCGATCACGAGGATGTCGGCGGCATTG
The DNA here is from genome assembly GCF_963976135.1 of uncultured Maricaulis sp. GTDB lineage: Bacteria > Pseudomonadota > Alphaproteobacteria > Caulobacterales > Maricaulaceae > Maricaulis. The sequence continues at coordinate 8,888 of NZ_CAXBKN010000090.1, read as the reverse complement.
TCGATCTGGCGCGGCGCTATGCGCAAGAGGGCGCTGATGAGCTGGTCTTTTACGATATCGCAGCCAGCACGCGCGGCCGAACCGTCGAGCCGGCCTGGGTCACAGCCGTGGCGCGCGAGCTGGATATTCCCTTCTGCGTCGCTGGCGGGATTCGCACGGTCGATGATGCGCGGGCGCGCCTGTTCGCCGGAGCCGACAAGATCTCGGTCAATTCACCGGCGCTGGAAAAGCCCGGCCTGATCGATGCGCTGGCGGCGGAGTTTGGCTGCCAATGCGTCGTGCTGGGCGTTGATAGCCGCCGGATCAACGGTCAGTGGCAGGTTCACCAATATACCGGCGATCCCGACAAGACACAGATTTCGCAACGCCTGACGCTCGACTGGATTGCTGAAGGTGTCGAACGCGGTGCCGGCGAGGTCGTGCTCAATTGCATGGATCAGGACGGGGTGCGCGAGGGCTATGATATTGAACAGCTTGCAGCGGCGCGGGCCGTGTGTTCCACACCTTTGATTGCTTCAGGCGGTGCGGGCAGCAAAGAAGACTTCAAATCCGTCTTCAATGCCGCCAATGTCGACGGCGCGCTGGCTGCCAGCGTGTTTCACAAACAGGTCTTCGGGATCGGCGAATTGAAAGCCTGTCTCGACCAAGCGGGTATCAGGGTAAGGACATGATCGATACGAATTCCCTGGACTGGGCCAAGGGTGACGGGCTGGTTCCCGCCATTATCCAGGATGCGGCGACCCGCCAGGTCCTGATGCTCGGCTATATGAATGCGGAAGCCCTGCAACTGACCCAGGAGACCGGAAAAGTCCATTTTTTCAGCCGCTCACGCCAATCTCTCTGGAAGAAAGGCGAGACTTCGGGACTCAGTTTCAAACTGGTCAATATCGCGCTGGATTGTGATCAGGACACGCTCCTGGTCGAGGTCAAGCCGAAGGGCGCGGCCTGCCATAACGGCACGGTCAGCTGTTTCGGTGACGATCCCGGTCCGGGCCTTGGTTTCCTGGCGCATCTGCGTGCGATCATCAAGAAGCGCAAGAAAGACAAGCCCAAGGGCTCTTATGTCGGTTCGCTGATGGCGCGGGCACCAAAACGTCCGGCCCAGAAGGTCGGCGAGGAGGGCGTTGAAGTCGCCCTGGCTGCCGTCTCGGAAAGCCGGGCCGCAGTGGCCGAGGAATCTGCCGACCTGATCTTCCATCTGCTGGTTCTGCTGGAATCGCGCGATCTGAGCCTTGAGGATGTCGTCGCCGTGCTGCGCAAGCGTCACGCGGTCCGCGCGGCGCAATAGCGCCATGCCGGGCTCACGGGCCAGAGCTGCGGTGTGGGCGGGCCTTCTTCTGACCGGCGCGGTCTGGCTCAGCGGAGCCTCCGCTTGGGGCCAGGACGTCATCACAGTCACGGCCGACCGGCGTGGCGAGGCGCGTGACGCCGCGATTATCCCGGTTGCCGTGATCGAGGCGGCGGCGATCGAGCTGGTCGGGGCCCAGCATGTCTCCGAACTCCTCAACCGGACGGCAGGCGTCAATATCAATCGCGGCAATGGCGCCGAACATCTCACCGCCATCCGCTCGCCCGTCCTGACCGGCGGTGCGGGGGCGGGCTCCTTTCTCTATCTGGAAGACGGCGTGCCTCTGCGTGCGGCCGGTTTTGCCAATGTAAACGGGCTGTTCGAGGCGCTGACGGGTGTGGCCGGCGGGGTAGAAGTGGTGCGCGGCCCCGGCTCGGCGCTCTATGGCTCCAATGCGCTGCACGGCCTGGTCAATATACTCACCCCCGATCCTGCCCTCACATCTTCGCGCGCGGAGCTCGAGCTGGGCTCATTCGGGCGCGCGCGCGCCTCGGGCGTGCTGGCACGGCCGGGCGATGCCGGCAGTGCGCTGCTGGCCGTGGAGGCTCAGCATGAGGACGGCTGGCGCGAGGATGCGCGCCTTGATCGGGTCGGCATGCTGGCGCGGGCGGACGGGATGGCCGGCGATGTTCGCTGGCGATGGAGCGCCGGCATGGTGACGCTGAACCAGGAAACGGCCGGCTATGTCACCGGAACTTCGGCCTATGAAGACCGCACCCTGTCGCGCGCCAATGCCAATCCGGAAGCCTTTCGCGATGCTGTCGCTGTGCGTCTGGCGCTGCGGCTGGACGGGGAATGGGGGGCGGGCTGGTCCTGGTCGCTGACGCCCTATGGGCGCGGCAATGAGATGGATTTGCTGATGCATTTCCTGCCCTCCCACGCGCTGGAGGAAAGCGGCCATACCAGTCTCGGCCTGCTCGCCTCGGCAGCGCGCGATTTCGCCGGTGGCCGCATCACCATCGGCAGCGATTACGAGCAGACGAGCGGTTATCTGCGCGAGACCCAGTCGCGGCCGACCATTTTCTCCTTCGTGCAGGGCGATCACTATGATTTCGACGTCGATGCCCGCGTTGTAGCCCTCTATGCCCAGGGCCGTTGGCAGATGGGTGAACACCTCGCCCTCCAGGCGGGTTTGCGCGCCGAGCAGACCCGCTTTGCCTACGACAATCATCTCGCCGCCGACACGGTCGGCCGATTTCTGCGCCTGGGCGATCGCAGTGACAGCTTTGAGACGCTGACCCCGCATGCCGGTGCGATCTGGCGTCTTGATGCCGACCGTTCGCTGTTCGGCCGTGTCGCCCGCGGTGCGCGTGCGCCGCAGACGACCGAGCTTTACCGGCTGCAGGCGGGCCAGGGGATTGACGGGATCGAGCCGGAAACACTCGACAGCGTTGAGGCGGGCTATCGCCAGAGCCTCGGTGATGATGGCGGGCTGGAGCTGACTGCCTTCTCGATGGCCAAACGCCATGTCTTCTTTCGCGACGTCGACGGTTTCAATGTCACCGACGGACGCACGCGTCATCACGGCGTTGAGGCCGAGCTCGACTATCGCCTCGCGCCGGCCTGGCGGGTCAATCTCGCCGGGACATGGGCCCGCCACAGTTATGATTTCGACCGGCCCGTCGGCACGGCCAGCGAGGTGATCCGCAAAGGGGCCGATATCGACACGGCGCCGCGCTGGCTGTGGGATGCGCGCCTGCTCTGGCAGCCTCATGCGGCCTGGTCGGGCGAGCTGCAATGGAGCCATACTGGCGCCTATTACACCGACGCGGCCAATGCCCACCGCTATGACGGGCACGACCTGCTGGCCCTGCGGCTGCGCTATGCGCCGACCGGGCGGATCGAGGTTTTCACGGCGGTGCGAAACCTGCTCGACGAGCGCTATGCCGAGCGCGCCGACTTTGCCTTTGGCAATGAACGCTATTTTCCCGGCGAGCCACGCGCTATCACTATCGGTATTCGCGTTATCGGCTGAACCGCTGCCGGCGCCTGGGGAGGGTTATATGAGACACTTAATGCTGGCCGGTCTGGCCTCGCTGAGCCTGACGGGCCTGGGTCAGGCACAGGACTATTTTCCCGCTGCCGGCGATGCCGGGTGGGAACGCCGCGAGCCGGCCTCGCTGGGTTTTGATGCCGGGGCGCTGCAAACCGCCATCGATTTCGCCATCGCCCATGAGACCCGCGCGCCTGAGGCCTGGGGCGAGGGGATTGATGCGCGCAATCTGGAAGTCATGGTGCCGCTGACCTGGGCCTATGAGCCGCATTCCAGCCCGATCGGTGAATTGCGGCCGCGCGGCGCACCGGCCGGCATCATTATCCGCCATGGCTATATCGTCGCCGAATGGGGCGATCTCGAGCGCGTCGACATGACGTTTTCGGTCTCCAAGAGCTTTCTCAGCCATGTCGTCGGCCTCGCCGTCGATGACGGACTGATCGAGGATGTCGCGGCGCCGGTGTCCGAGCTGGTCGCCGACCCGCTCTTCCACACCGAGCACAATACGCCAATCACCTGGGACCAGATGCTGCGCCAGACCTCGGGCTGGTCGGGCACGCTGTGGGGCAAGCCGGACTGGGCCGATCGTCCATCGCGCGACAATCCCGCCAGCGATCTGATCGCCGGACCGCCCGTGCCCGGTGCGGCGTGGGAATATAATGATGTCCGCGTCAATGCGCTCGCCCTGGCGGCCCTGCATGTCTGGCGCGAGCCGCTGGCGCAGGTGCTCGACGAGCGCATCATGACCCCGATCGGCTCATCGGGGACATGGGAGTGGCAGGGCTACAAGAATAGCTGGGTCGAGCTGGAGGAGGGCGAGGAATTATACTGGTCGGTTTCCGGCGGCGGCCATTGGGGCGGCGGCATGATGTTGTCCGTCTATGACCAGGCGCGTTTCGGCCTGCTCGGCCTCAATCGCGGCAATTGGGACGGCAGGCAATTGCTCTCGGATGCCTGGTATGAGCGCTCGCTCACCCCCACCGATGTCGCGCCGTCCTACGGCTATATGAATTTCTTCCTCAACCGCCCCGACGTTGAAGGCGCGGCGATCTCCGTGCCGTCAGCGCCATCGGGCAGTTTCGCCTATCTCGGGGCCGGCGCCAACATGATCTATATCGACCCCGAACACGATATCGTCGCCGTGGTGCGCTGGATCGATAGCGCGCAGCGCAATGGCTTTATCGAGCGGCTGATGGCGGCGGTGGCGGAGTAGGGGGAAGCTACGCCTCCGGCGGCCCGGCCTTGGCCTTGCCGGGGCGCGTCTTTTTCTGGCGCGAGAGGCGTTCGGTGATCAGGGCGATGGGCAGGTCGCTGACGGCTTTCAGGCCGGCGATGGACGAGGCGGTCTGCACGCCGCGCCAGACGCCCATCATCAATTCCTGGCGCATCCGCACCTGTCCGCCGGCCGAGGGTTCCTCGATCTGGTCGAGCCGGGTCAGTGACCACAGCCCGATCAGGGTGGCGGCGAGGAAGTAGAAGTCCCAGCGCGTCACGTCGAAGGCGGGGATGATGGTCTCACCATCCGGCGCGCTCCAGTTCACGGTCAGCGAGAACTGGTAATTGGCCAGTACATCGGCGTAGAGACCGCCGATGATCGGTGCTGTACCGGCTGCGATCGCGGTGAAGGCGGCGCACAGGGCGAGATGGCGTGTCGCGCCATTGGTCGGCGAGAGCGCATTGGCCATATTGCCCGAGGCCAGGGTCACGCCCGCGGTGGCGACACCGGTCAGGATATGGATCCCGACCAGCAGAGGCATTGTGAAATAATGCCGGTCCGGCAGGCTGGTGAACGTCCAGGCGAAGATACAGGCGATGAAGAGCGGGGCTGCAAATTGCAGCACGCGCTTGTTGGAATAGCGGTCCGCGAGACTGCCAAATGTGCCGGTCACCAGTGCATTGGCGCCCTGGCTGAGCGCGGTGAGCATCATCACCGTTGTCAGGTCGAGCCCGAGCTGGCGCAGCATCTGCACGGCAAAGAAGGGGGCCGCCAGATTGCTGGCGAAATTCCACGAGAAGAGGAAGGTCACCAGGCGGCGGAAATTCTTTTCCTTCAGCGGCGAGAACAGGCCGGTTTTCTGTTCCGGACCGTGTTCGAGCGGCAGCGGTGTCGGTTCGGGAATTTGCGCCATGGCGATGGTTTCCAGCACACCGCTGAAGGTCGCGATCACCAGCAGGGCCGAATAGGCGTAGATCTGGGGCAGGCCGGTGAGGCCGGGCCAGTTGTCGACGAAGACGCCGCCGGCCAGGGCCGCCATGGCGGCCATGATCGTCATCCAGGTCAGGCGCTGGGCCGAGAATACGCCGCGGCGTTCCGGCGGCAGGAAATCGCGCACCCAGCTATTCCAGGCGCAACCGGCAATGGCGCCGAAGATATAGCGGATCGCGAATGCGATCACGAGCAAGAGGAGAGCCATCGGACCCGGTTGCAGCAGGGCGGCGGCTGCAGCGCCGAGCAGGAGAAGGCGGCTGGCCAGGGTCAGCGACACCGCGACCAGGCGCCGGCTGGCAATGCGCTCGACCAGATAGACCGCCGGCAATTGCGCCAGCTGGGTCAGGGAGGGAATGGCGGCGAGCACCCCGATGACCAGATTGGAGGCACCCAGGCTCAGCGCATAAGCGGTGAGGAATACGCCGATCGACAGCGTTTCCATGATCTTGAAGAACATGCCATTGCGCACATACCATTTCAGACCGGCATCGCGGTCTGCATCGGTGAGCTGCGATGTCGGAAACATCGGCGGGTCCTTGGCGCTGTCGGCTTCGCGAACGGGGAAATGCCGCATATCATCAAGTGCTGGGCGGCGCACTCGAATTGGCAGGCGCGGCGGTCTGTCGAATTGCCCGCGCCGGCGAATTATCGTTGGATCAGGCTGGGCGCGCCGCGGGACTGAACCGGATCATGACGATTTTCAATGACATGGCGCACGCCCTCTCGCTCGCTCTGGACGCCGCATTGATGCAGCGCACCGGGTTTGAGACACTGGCGGCCGAACCGCGCATCGCCCTGGCCGCCCTGGTCGTACCGTTGATTGCCGGTGCCTCGGAAATGCTCGGCAAGGCCTATGTGCTCGCGGCGCAGAAAGTCGGACGCTGGCGCATGCTCGCCAGCCTCGGCCTGACAGGTCTGGTCTATCTGCTCGGCGTTGTGGTCTGGGGCATTAGCGCGCATTTCCTGCTCGGTCTGGCCGGCACCCAACCCGTGTCCGAAACCGTCCTCGCCGGGACCATCGCCCTGGGTTATGCGCCGCGCCTGCTGAGCGTGCTGACGGTGGCGCCCTATTATGGCGAATTGCTCGACCGTGCCCTCGATGGCTGGACCTTTGTCTGTATTGGCTGGGGTTTCTGGGTCGTGATTGGCGGGCCGCTGGGCCTGGTCATCGCCTGCGCCGGTGCCGGCTGGCTGGTCAGTGCCGCCGTGCGCCATTATGGCGGCCGCCTCAGCGAGCCGCTGCTGCGGCGTTTGCGTCTGGTGACGCCGGGAGGCGGGCATGCTTGAGGACGCGCTCGTCTGGCTTTTGCTGACCAGCCTGGTCGCCTTCGTCCTGGCCGGCACGCTGGCGCCGCTGGAGACCTTGCGCTGGTGGGCGCGCCAGCCCGCTCTCGAACGCGAGCCCCCGGAAGCCCCGAATGATATTCCGGACGGTGCCCCGCGTGATTTCATCGTTTATCTCGGCGGCATTGATCGCATCAGCGGCACCTCCAATTCGCGGCGGGAGCAGCGTTTTCTCGACGCCCTGCGCGAAGGCGCACCGGATGCCGTTGTGGTCGATACCGTCTTTCCCTACGCCGCCTCGGGCATTCCGCTTCTGCATGGCCCGCGCCTGTTCAGCTGGCTCTGGCGCGCCCTTGCTGCGGCGCCGCCCGATCAGCGCCGGCCGCTGCTGGCCAATCTGGTCAATGCGCGCAACTTCTTCCAGGTGCTGGTTTCGGCCGACCGGCGCTATGGCCCGGTCTTCAACCTCGCCCTGGCCGGTCTGATCCAGGACCGGCTGCGCGCGGCCGGCTGGCAGCCGTCACGCGATGCCCACCTGACATTGATCGGGCTCAGCGGCGGCGCGCAAATGGCGGCCGGCGCGGCCGACGAGCTGGCCGATATTTTCGACGGCCCGATCCAGTTGATCTCGATCGGCGGTGTCATCGCCTCGACGCCGGGGCTCAACCGCCTGGCCCGCATCGACCATATCGCCGGCAGCGCCGACCGGGTCGAGGCCGCCGGCGCGATCGCCTTTCCGGCGCGGTGGGGCATGGCTGCGGGTTCGGAATGGGCAATGGCGCGTCGCTCCGGGCGGCTCCGCCGCATCCCGCTGGCCGGGGTCACCCACACCGGTTCGCACGGTTATTTCGGTAGCGCGCACCATGGCGGCCGGCCGCAATGGGAAGAGACCGTCGCGATCGTGCTCGATTGCCTGCAGCGCTTCCGGGACGGTGACGAACGGAACCTCTAGCCGGCCGGCGCGAAGCGTTCGGTCATGACATGCCGGTCGCCTGGATGGGTCAGGCGGGCGAGGGTGACGACGGCATCGCCCTGGAAGGTCCGCCGTTCCAGCACCAGGCAGGCATCGCCGGTATCAATATCGAGCCGGGCGGCGAGCCGGGCATCGGCATTGATGGCCGAGACGGTGTGTTCGGCGGCCGTCCAGGGCGCGGCGGCGAGCAGCCAGGCACCGGGCGCCGTGGCGGTGAAGTCCTGGTCGGCGGCTTCCGGCAGCAGCGCCAGATTGATCCAGCGCTCCTCAAGTTCGACGACATCGCCATCGGCGGTATGGCGGCAGACCAGATGCTGCAGCGGCGCGCCGGGTTTGACGCGCAGGCGGGCGGCGCGTTCGGGACTGGCGGCGACGCGCTCATTGGTCAGGCATTGATAGCCATAATCCTGGCCGCGCGCGGGTATCGCCGTCGACATGTCGACAATCTCCAGCATCGCCGAAGGCGAGGGCGGTTGGGCGACGAAACTGCCGGCGCGGCGGCGGCGCACGATCAGCCCGTCCTCGGTCAGCTCACGCAAGGCGCGATTGACGGTCATGCGGGCGGTGCCGAAATGGCGGGCGAGCTCGGCCTCGGCCGGAATGCGGTGGCGCGGTGGCCAGACGCCGGAGCGAATATTCGTCAGGATTGCGCGCCGGATCTGGTCATAGACCGGACCCGTGCCATCCAGGCTCAGATCGCCGGCCCAGTCATTCATTGATCGATTGCCCGGCGGATATCCAGCATGGCGACCCGGTAGGCTTTTTCGATGCGGTCGCGGGTGAGGGCACGGCCCTCGCGTACGACACACTGGCCGCCAACATAAACCTCGCGCACCAGACGGCTGTCGCCGCAGAACAGCCAGCTGTCGAGCCGGGCATCCTCACTGCGGCCGACCAGGGTCGGGTGCTGGTCATCGAGGACCACGAAATCGGCGCGCTGTCCGGTTTCGATCCGGCCCGAGGGCTGTCGCAGCGCCTGATTGCTGCCCGCCAGCGCCGCATCGAACAGGCGCCGGCCGGTGCTGCCGCCTGGCCGGGCGAGCACATTGCGCCGCTGCGCCTGCAGCCGCTGACCATATTC
>NZ_CAXBKN010000089.1:0-11337 GCF_963976135.1 uncultured Maricaulis sp. | reverse complement strand
TCAGCCGCGGCCGCGATAGCTGGCGACGCCCTGCTCGGGAATCCAGACGCCGGCTGGCGCCTCACCCGTGGCAAAGAAAACATCAATCGGAATCCCGCCGCGTGGATACCAGTAACCGCCAATGCGCAGCCAGACCGGGTCGACTTCCTTGACCAGGCGCCGGGCGATCTGCGTCGTGCAGGCCTCGTGAAACGCCCCGTGATTGCGGAATGAGCCGAGAAAGAGCTTGAGCGATTTGGATTCGACGATCCAGTCGCGCGGCACGTAATCAATCACCAGATGCGCAAAATCCGGCGCCCCGGTCACCGGGCAGAGCGAGGTGAATTCCGGCACGGCGAAGCGGATCATATAGGGCGCATCGCACGGATTGGCGACGCGCTCGAGCGCAGCGGTGTCGGGATGGTCGGGCAGCGGCGTTGCGGCGCCAAGCTGGCCGAGGTCTTGATAGCGATTATCGGTCATGGCGCGCAATTAGCCCCGGCTGGCCCGCGATGCAATCGCCAAACGCCCCCGCCGGTCCGCTTTTTCCCGGCCACAGGAGCGTTAGACCCGCAATTCCTCGGGGACCGGCATGGTCGTGCGCGAAAATACGCGGCGGATGGTGAAGGAGGAGACCAGACGCGCCACGCCGGGCAGGCCCGACAGGACCTCGCGGTGCACGTGTTCATAATCATTGGCATCGCGCACCAGCACCCGGATGAGATAATCGGCATCACCGCTCATCAGATAGCATTCCATCACTTCGGGCACAGCTTCGACAGCCGTCTCGAACGCAACCAGCGTCTCGCGTTTCTGATTGTCGAGCGTGACCTGGACATAGACGGTGATGCCGCGTCCCAGTGCCTTTTCCGACAGGATGGCGACATAGCGATCAATCACGCCGCTCGTTTCCAGTGCCTTGACCCGCCGGTGACAGGCCGAGGCCGACAGGCCGGCACGTTCGGCCAGCTCGGAATTGGTCAGGCGGCCATGCTCCTGCAACTCGGTCAGGATCGCGACATCAACATCATCAAGACGCACGGAATACTCTCCTTGCAGACAGGGCCTGCCATAGCCTGGACGGCGATAATTCGGGCGGGCGCAAAATATTCTGGATTTACGCCCGATCAAACGATATATGACGCGCTTTATGGCGTGGCGCGCACGATAACTCAAGCGAAATGCCGCAAATCTTGAAGATTCTTCTATTTCTGGATCGCAGGCACACCTTGAACGCCGGATTCTCCACATCGAGCACTCAGAAGCGGAAAACATCATGCGTATCGGGGTCCCCACAGAAATCAAAGTCCGCGAATACCGCGTCGGCCTGACACCGGCCAGCGTCGGCGAGCTCGTCCTCGCCGGCCATGAAGTCGCGGTCGAAAGCGGCGCCGGCGAGGGCATTGGCTGCAGTGATGAAGACTATGTCTCGGCCGGTGCCGTCATCGTGCCGACCGCGCAGGATGTGTTCGATTTCGCCGAGATGATCGTCAAGGTGAAGGAACCCCAGCCGTCGGAAACGGCGATGCTGAAGCCGCATCACACGCTCTTCACCTATCTCCACCTGGCACCCGATCCGGTCCAGGCCGAGGGGCTGCGCCAGTCCGGCTGTACCGCGATCGCCTATGAAACCGTCACCGATAATGAGGGCCGCCTGCCGCTCCTCACCCCGATGAGCCAGGTTGCCGGCCGCATGTCGGTCTCGGTCGCCGCCCATTGCCTGCAAAAATCCCAGGGCGGACGTGGCCTGATGCTCGGCGGCGTGCCGGGCGTGCTGCCCGCCAAGGTCGTCATCATCGGCGGCGGCGTCGCGGGAAGCCATGCCGCGGAAATGGCGATCGGTGCCCGTGCCGACGTCACCGTGTTTGACCGCTCGGCCAAGCGCCTGTCCGAACTCGATGCGCAATTCGCCGGCGCGGTGAAGACCGCCTATTCCACCCAGGTCGCGCTCGACCAGGCGGTGCTGCAGGCCGATGTCGTGATCGGTGCCGTTCTGATCCCCGGAGCCGCGGCGCCCAAACTGGTGACCCGCGACATGCTCAAGGAAATGAAGGACGGCGCCGTGCTCGTCGACATCGCCATCGACCAGGGCGGTTGTTTCGAGACCTCGAAAGCGACCACCCATAATGACCCGACCTTTATCATTGACGGTGTGGTCCATTATTGCGTCGCCAATATGCCGGGCGCCTATTCGCGCACCTCGGCCTTCGCGCTCAACAACGCCACCCTGCCCTTCGCCCTGGCAATCGCCAACAAGGGCACACGCGCCGCCCTCAATGCCGACCCGCATCTGGCGCGCGGCCTGAATGTCGCCGGCGGCGAGATCTGCTGCGAACCGGTCGCCCGCGATCTCAAAATGCCTTACGTCAAACCGGAATGGCTGACGTCGATTTAAGGGTGCAAGCCGCCTGAGAATCTGCAAACTACGAGGGGTCGGCGCCAGCTGGCCCCTTTTTGCTGCCCGCCGGAGTTGGGATTTGACCTTGCGCTACGACCTCGTCGTATTCGATTTCGACGGCACACTGGCCGACAGCCTGACCTGGTTCAGGACGGCCCTGTCCGATGTGATCGAGAAACACGGCCTCAACCCGATCTGCGAGGAACGCGCCGAGGCCCTGCGCGGCATGACGCCGAAGGCCATCATGGACGAGCTGCAAATCCCGGCCTGGAAACTGCCCTTCATCGCCGCCGATGTCCGCGACCGCGCCGCCAGGAATGTCGACCAGATCACCCTGTTTGACGGGATTGCCGGGTTATTGCTGGAATTGCGCGCTGCCGGGGCCACCATCGCCGTGGTCAGCTCCAATGGCGAGGAGGCGATTCGCCAGGTGATGGGCCCCGAACTGGTCGCCCATATCAGCCATTTCGCCTGCGGCGCGGCCCTGTTCGGCAAGGCAGCAGTGTTCCGTAAAGTCATCCGCAAGGCTGGCAGCACGCCGGAGCGCACCCTGTGCATCGGCGACGAGGTTCGCGATATCGAAGCCGCCCGCGAAGCCAGTTGCGGCTGCGGCGCGGTCACCTGGGGTTTTGCGACGCCAACGATCCTTGCGGCCAGCGGGCCGGATCATCTCTATGAAACGCCGTGCGAAATTGCGCGCTGCATTGCCCCGACAGTGCCGGCCATACAGCGCGCCTGATCGCCTAGCCGCAGATTTTCGCCTTCGCCGCGGCATATTCGCCAATGAGCTGCTCGATATAATCGCCGGCCGTCTGCACCGACTTGATCGAGCCAATGCCCTGGCCGGAGCCCCAGATATCCTTCCAGGCCTTGGCTTCAGAGCCGCCACCGGAACCGAAATTCATCGCCGAGGGGTCGCTCTCGGGCAGATTGTCCGGATCGAGGCCGGCGGCCGTGATCGAGGCCTTGAGATAATTGCCGTGCACGCCGGTGAAGAGGTTGGTGTAGACGATGTCCTCGGCGCTGCCCTCGACAATGCCCTGTTTGTAGGCCTGGTCGCAGCGGGCCTCGGCGGTCGCGATGAAGGCCGAGCCGATATAGGCGTAGTCGGCCCCCATCGCCTGGGCGGCGAGGACGCCGCCGCCGGTCGAGATGGCGCCGGAGCACAGGATCGGCCCGTCAAACCAGGCGCGGGTCTCGGCGACGAAGGCGAAGGGCGAGAGCGCGCCGGCATGGCCGCCAGCCCCGGCCGAGACGCAGATCAGGCCGGTTGCGCCCTTTTCGATCGCCTTGTGGGCAAAGCGCTGATTGATCACATCATGCAGGGTGATGCCGCCCCACCCCTGAACCGCCTGGTTCAGCTCGGCCTGTGCGCCCAGCGAGGTGATGACGATCGGCGCCTTGTATTTCTCACACAGGGCGAGATCTTCCTGCAGGCGTCCATTGGAGCGATGGACGATCTGATTGACCGCAAAAGGCGCGGCCGGCTTGTCCGGATTGGCGCGATTATAGCTGTCCAGCTCGGAGGTGATCTGGTCGAGCCATTCATCAAGCTGGCTGATCGGGCGCGCATTGAGCGAGGGGAAGGATCCGACGATTCCGGCCTTGCACTGGGCAATCACGAGATCGGGATTGGAGATGATGAAAAGCGGTGCGCCAATCACGGGCAGACGCAATCTGCCCTTCAGGATATCCGGTTCAGCCATGATGTAGTCCCTTGTATCTCGACATTTATCGACCGGTTCCGCCCGGCTCGTTGAAATTGGCCGCAGGCGTGAACACTGTTCAGGTCGAGACTAGGGGCGGGCGCAGGACGTGTCGAGTGAGGTTTGTAGCTGAGTCACTCGCTCAATTGCCCGTGCAGGATGCGAATAATTTCCAACGCATTTTCCGACGCGCGGTGAATAATCAGATGCCGCCCGGCGCGGCTCAACCTGATTCCTTCGCCGTATCGCTCATCCAGATGCCCGGAACCGGGAAACAGTGCGAGACGGGTGAAGGCAGCGTGTAGATCGGCAATATAGGCATCGGCGCGCTTGTCCCCAATTTCCCTCCGAATAGCGCCAGATTTCCCGAAGGTCCTGACGCGCCGCCGGGCTGAGATAGACGGCCGCGGTCACCGCAGCGAAGCGTGTTGCTCAGCAAGGAAGTCGTCCAGATCAAAGGGCTCGGCAGTGCCGCTCGCGAGGCCCTGATCAATCGCCTGCTTCAGCGCCCTGTGGCGTCGATCCTCCAGCTCCAGCAAACGCAATCCGGCCCGCACCACATCACTCGCCGAGCTGTACCGGCCCTCCGCGACCTGGCGTTGGATGAAGTCGGCGAAATATTCGCTGACGGCAAAGCTGGTATTTTTGCCCATGACGGCCTCCTGAGGGCGGCCATCATACCAAATTTTGGTACAATGGCCAAGCACACCCCTACCCCACCGCCTGCCCGTCCGGCGGCGCATCGGCATGGGCCCACATGTAGAGCGCCAGCCAGGAACGCCAGGGCTTGAAGCGCTCGGCGGTGCGCACCGTCTTGCGGCGCTTTGAGGTCAGGCGTTCCAGCGTCTTGCGTGCGGCGACATCGCCATCGGGCCAGATATCGGGCTCGCCGAAATAGAACATGTTCATCATGTCGGCGGTCCATTGCCCCACGCCCCAGATCGCCGTCAGCCGGGCGGTGCGGTCGGCAATGCTCAGGGCGCGCAACTCCTCGGTATCCAGCCCGACAGTCCGGTGGGTGTCGGCGATGGTGATGATGGTTTTCGTCTTGGCGCCCGACAGGCCGCAGGCGCGCAAGGCATCGGTATTTTCCGGCACGAAATGGTCGAGCAGCGGCTTGCCCGCCGCACTCGCCTCGACGCGGTTCCAGATACTCTGCGCCGCCTTGACCGATATCTGCTGGCCGCCGATCGCGCGGCAGAGATAGTGCGGGAAGGTCTGGCTGTCGCGGCGCGGAAATTCCAGCGGGCCGAGCCGGATCAGCGCCGCCTCAAGCTCGGGCGAAACATCCCGGGCGGCAGCGACGAGATGATGGTGCACGGCGTGATGTGTCATGGAGATCACGCTAGCCTGCCCGCGACAGCCGTGAAAGCCCCGTGACGCCTTTGTCGCATGGCAGCGCCGGGGTCGCCATGCTACCCGGCGATCATGCTGACGATGCTGCGCCAGGGCCGGACATTGTGGGCGCAGGCGATTCTGGTCCTTGCGCTGCTGGCCGCCGGCATCCAGGCCAGCCTGCCCCAGGGCTTCATGCTCGATCGCGACGGCGCCTCGGGCACGATTTCCGTCGTCTTCTGTACCGGTCATGGCGCCGAACAACGCTGGATCGACCTGGCGACCGGCGAAACCCGCGATGGCACCCTTCCCGCTCCCGACGATAGCGGTCAGGGCCAGTCTTGCGCCTTTGCCAGCGCCAGCGCAGCCATCGGCGCCCTGCCGCAAACACCATCCGTCCTGGTCCCGACCCTGCTCCGCACCCGGGGTGCCGAGCCGGCTGACACCATGGCCCCGGCTGCCCATCGCCGTCCCGGACCGCCTGTCCGGGCTCCGCCGGCGCGTCTCTGAATTTCAAAACCCTTCAGATTGACCGTCAGAGCGCGGCCCGCGCGGGCCGCCGCGGAGCTTTTCATGTCACCTATCATCCTGAATTCGGCGAGCCTGCTCGCCCTGTCCTGCCTGGCCGCCATTCCGGCCCTCGCCCAGGACGCCTCGCCCCTCACCGATATCATCACCGTTTCGGGCCATCAGCCCGACACCGGGCGGGTTGACCGCCTCGACCCGGCCACCCTGCCGCCCTCCGGACCGGATGCGGCAGCCCTGATCGCCCGCCTGCCCGGCGCCGCCACGCTCGGCAATGGGGCCCTGTCCGGCCAGGTCCAGTATCGCGGCCTGTCCGGGGGGCGCATCAATCTGCGCATTGACGGCCAGAGCTTTGCCTCCGGCGGCCCCAATCTGATGGATCCGCCCCTGCATTATGCCCCGATCGCCCTGATCGAACGGATCGAGGTCGACCGCAGCGTCAGCCCGGTGCGCAATGGCCCCGGCCTCGCCGGCGGGGTGAACACGGTCTTCAAACAGGTCGGGTTCGGCGATACCGGGCAATGGCAGACCCGCCATGACCTGACCCTGGCCGGCCGAACCGCCGACGACAGCACCGCCTATGGCGGCGTGGTCGGGATCGCCAATGACCAGATCCGCGTCCAGCTGCTCGGCTCGCGTGAGTCCGGCGGTGATATCAGCTGGCCGGGCGGCACGATTGGCGGCTCGCAGCATGAACGCCTCGTCTATGGCGCCGGGCTGGGCTTTCGCACCGGCGTGCATGAAGTCTCGCTCGACCTGCGGCGCCAGGAGACCGGAGCGACCGGCAATCCGCCCTTCGCCATGGATATCCGCTATTTCGACACCGATTTCGCCCGCCTCGGTTATCGCGGCGACTGGGACGGTGTCAGCGTCAATGCGCATCTCGCCTTTGCCGATGTCGCGCATGCCATGAATAATTTCGATCTCCGGCCCGCACCGGCCATGGCCGCGATGTATCGCGAATCCCTGGCGACGGCGCAGACCGTGTCCGGCGGCGCGGATGCGGCGTTTGACGCGCTGGGCGGTTCGCTTCGCCTCGGTTTCGACGGCGAGCAGGCCGAACACGACCTTGCCATCACCAATCCGAATAATGCCGATTTCGTGCTCAACTCCCTGTCTGGCATCACCATGGAGCGCAGCGGCGCTTTCGCCGAATGGACCGGCGCTCTCGGCGGCTGGGAGACCGAGCTTGGCCTGCGCGCCGACCGGCACCGGGCCGTGGCCGGCACGGCCTCGGTCGGCCCGGCTGTCCCGGCCATGCCGGGCATGCTGGCCATGGCCTTCAATGCCACCGACCGGCGCCTCGACGACACCACATTTGACGCTGTTGCGCGCCTCTGGCGTCCGCTCAGCGAGACCACGACCCTGCGTCTCACCCTGGCGCGCAAGACCCGCGCACCGGGCTATGTCGAACGTTTTGCCTGGCTGCCGACCGAGGCCTCGGGCGGGCTGGCCGACGGCAATACCTATGTCGGTGATGCCGGTCTGGCGCCGGAAACCGCCTGGATCGCCGAGGCGGGCCTGGACTGGGCCTCAGGCTCTGCCTATGCGCGCCCGACCCTCTTCTATCGCTCGGTCGATGATTTCATCCAGGGCGTGCCCTATGATTCCACCCCGGGCGTGATCGACACGCCGGTCGAGATGGTCTCGGCCATGAATGGCGATCCGACGCCGCTGCGTTTCGCCAATACCGATGCGCGGCTCTACGGGCTCGACCTCGATTTCGGCTACCGATTCACTCCGGCCTGGCATCTCGATGGCACTGCCTCCTGG
The DNA here is from genome assembly GCF_963976135.1 of uncultured Maricaulis sp. Lineage (GTDB taxonomy): Bacteria > Pseudomonadota > Alphaproteobacteria > Caulobacterales > Maricaulaceae > Maricaulis. The sequence goes on along the minus strand of NZ_CAXBKN010000089.1, from coordinate 3,621 downwards.
GTGCGCGGCGAACGGCGCGATATGGACGATAATCTCTATCGCATCGCCCCGCCCAGCCTGCGGCTCGGCCTGACGCGCGATGCGGCCGACTGGTCGGTCACGCTGGAGAGCATCGCCGTAGCGCGGCAGGGCGAGGTCTCGCGGAGCAATTCTGAAGCGGAGACACCCGGCTTCGTGCTGGTCAATCTGTATGCCAGCTGGACGCTTCGCGACGGGGTCAGCCTCGCGGCCGGGGTCGAGAACCTGTTCGACCAGACCTATCGCCAGCATCTGGGCGGCTATAACCGCAATGCCGGATCCGATGCCGGCCTGGGCGAACGCCTGCCGGGCAGCGGCCGGTCGCTGGGCTTGCGGCTGAGCCTGCAGGGCTGACACAGGCCGCGCGCCGAACTGGACCGTCAGCATCCACATGCTGGCGGTCTGCCGCGCGATCACGGGTGAGAACTCCGGTCGGAAACAGGCGGATCCGGGACCGCAGGAGCATCCACCCAGACCCGCATCCAGGCAAACTTCAACCGATGAGTGTGACCACAACCAGGAATACACGCCGAACGCGAGAGGCGATGTTAATACTCCCTACGGGTGTTTTTCCGAGCAATTATAATAGATTAAGGGAAATAATCGGCCTCGGATGCAGCATTCTGTTAACCATGGCGGATGCCTACTCCGCCCCAATTGCCCGTGATCGGGCCTCGTCGGGGGACACAAATTGAAATCCTTTCTCAAGCCAGGCGGCGGCGATGCCCGCGCCACACTCGAAGCACTGGGCCGGTCGCTGGCCATCATCGAGTTCAAACCAGACGGCACCATCCTCACCGCCAACGCCAATTTCCTCGACGCCATGGGCTATGACCTCGCGGAAATCAGCGGTCGGCATCACAGCCTGTTTGTCGACCCGGCGGAGCGGGATTCCGATTCCTACCGCCAGTTCTGGGCAAAGCTGGGACGAGGTGAGTTCAACGCCGCCGAATTCAGGCGCATCGCCAAGGGCGGCAGGGAAATCTGGATCCAGGCCAGCTATAATCCCATCCTCGACGGGTCGGGGAAGGTCTGCAAGGTCGTCAAATTCGCAACCGACATCACCCAGCAAAAGCTCGACGCGGCCCATGCCCAGGGGCAGATCGACGCGATCCATAGCTCACAGGCAGTGATCGAGTTCGAACTCGATGGCACCATCCTGACCGCCAATGAAAACTTCCTCGGCGCGCTCGGCTATCCACTCAATGAGATCGCCGGCAAGCATCATTCGATGTTCGTCCCCGTCAGCGAGCGTGACAGCGACGCCTACCGGAAATTCTGGGACGAGCTGCGCGCCGGCCAGTTCCAGACCGCTGAATTCCTGCGCATCGGCAAGGGCGGACGCGAAGTCTGGATCCAGGCGACCTATAATCCGATCCGCGACATGAATGGCAATATTTACCGCGTCATCAAGTTTGCCACCGACATCACCGCGCAGGTCGAATTGCGCCACCAACGCGCCGCGGCGCAAAAGAGCATTGATTCAGATCTTGACGGGATTGCCGCCAGCGTCACCGAAGCCGCTGGCCAGGCGACGACGGTCTCATCCACCTCGGAACAGACCTCCGCCTCGGTCCAGTCCATCGCGGCAGGAATTGAAGAAATGGCCGCTTCTGCCAATGAGATCGGCAGCCAGCTGGTGCGCGCCACCGAGATCACCCGCAATGCGGTCAACATGGCCACGCAAACCAGCGACGTCATGGGCGGACTTGCAGAATCTGCGGCGCGAATCAATGAAGTCATCTCGCTGATCAACGATATTTCCGAACAGACCAACCTGCTCGCCCTCAACGCCACGATCGAGGCCGCACGCGCCGGTGAAGCGGGCAAGGGATTTGCCGTTGTCGCATCGGAAGTGAAGGGCCTGGCCAATCAGACGGCCAAGGCGACTGATGGAATCGCCAGCCAGATCGCCCACGTTCAGAAAGCGACCCAGGACGCGGTCGAAGCGATCGCCTCCATCAGCAAGACGATTTCCGAAATCGACGAAGTGGCCTCCTCGGTTGCCAGCGCGGTCGAGGAACAATCCTGCGTCACCCGGGAAATCTCCGGCAATATGCAGGAAGTCGCAGTCGGCGTTGATCAGATCACGTCGGGCATTCGCGAAATCGCCAATGCCAGCCGCAGTATCGACGCGGCGACGCGCAATGTGCGCCAGGCCTCGCAAGCGATGGGGTAGAATCAGGGCCAGGCCCGGCGCGCGCATCATCGGCGCCGGGCGTCAGCCCAGCCTGGCATCGGCAAACAGATTGCGCAGGCGCGCATATTCCAGCAAGTCCGCCATCGACAGCGTGCCGGCAAAGCGCTCGCCATCGACCAGATAGACGCGCAGCAAATGATGCTTCTGCATCTGGGCGAAGGCCCGGTCGGCACCGGCCCGGGCCGGCAGGATCTCATTCACGCCCGGCTTGACCGCGATCGCCGACAAGCGGGTGCCGGTGCGCGCCTCGAGCGGCACGGCCTGCGCCTCGGCCAGTCCGGCCTGGCCCACCAGCCGCTCACCATCGGTGACGGCAAACCAGTCACGGTGATGACGGACCAGCTTGTCGGCTATGAAATCGGCCACCGTCATCGCGGCATCGGCCGTTTCAATGCCCGGCGTCACCAGATCGACCGCCCTGACATCGCCGAGCGCGAGGCGCGTCTCCAGCTCGACACGCGAGGATCTGGCGGCGCCGCGCAGGAAGAAGCCGATCAGCACCCACCACAGACCGGCCAGCGAGCCGGTGGAAATCAGCAGATAGATACCGGCGAGAATGAAGAAAGCCGCAAAACCCTCCCCGGCCAGGCTGGCCCAGCGCGTCGCCTTGCGCCGGTCACCGCCCAGCAACCAGATAAGGGCCCGCAGGACGCGGCCACCATCGAGCGGAAAGGCCGGCAGCATGTTGAACAGGCCGAGCAGAAGATTGATCAGTCCGAGATAGGCCAGCACCATCGCCAGCGGCGCCTGCGGCCCGCCGGCCAGGTCGAGCATGGCCAGCCGGCTGAAAACGAGCGCGAGAAACAAGCTCATCAACGGCCCGGCCAGCGCCATCACCAGCTCGACCATCGGCGATTGCGGCTCTTCCTCAAGCTCGGCAGCGCCGCCGAACATGAACAGGGTGACGCGGTTGATCGGCATGCCAAGCGCGCGGCCGACAAAGGTGTGGGAGAGTTCATGGGCGATGATGGAAAAGGTCAGGCCGAGCACACCCAGTATGGCCATGAAAACATAGGTCGATGCGTCCAGCGCCGCGTTCTGATCGGGAAAGAAGCCAATGGCGAGCGACCAGCCGACCAGCAGGGCCAGAAACAGCCAGGACGGCTCGGCGCGAACGATCACACCGCCGATTTTGAACGAGAAGAGATAGGGGCGCATGGCAGGAACCTTTGAGTGAAGGGGCACAGTGCACCAGTGGGCGATGGGCCTCAAGGCGGATGGCCGCGAACAGCACGATGCAGGCGCGCGGCGCTTCGTCGCCCTTCGGGCGGGTGGCGTGCCACCCGAAGCCCGCAGGGCTGAAAGGAAGGGTATTTGATATCGGACGAGGAAGAGCTTGGGCGTGATATCGAGCGTAAGCCCTCCTGCGCCAAGGCTTCGGAGGGCACCTCTTCGCCCCAGGT
>NZ_CAXBKN010000088.1:0-12083 GCF_963976135.1 uncultured Maricaulis sp. | reverse complement strand
CCTGATCTGCGCCCCGCATTCGCGGGCCATTCGTCAGGGATGACAAGGGGTTGGTTGTTTGGGGTGAGTGAAAGGCCCATCTCCCGGGCTGCAATCCCCCCCAACTCGCGCTAACCTCCCGCCATGTGTGGACGTTATGCGATCGGCAAGCTGCAATGGTGGATCCTGCAGGAGACGTTCAAGCTCCAGCAGGCGGCGGCCAATCTTGAGCCGCGCTGGAATATCGCCCCGACCCAGCTCGCCCCGATCATCCGGCAGCGTACGGATGAAGAGCTTGGCAATGAGCTGGCGATGGCGCGCTGGGGGCTGGTGCCGCATTTCTGGCACAAGCCGCTGAGCGAGATGAAATACTCCACCTTCAACGCCAAGGCCGAGACCGCTGCCGATCTGCCCAGTTTCCGGCATTCATTCCGCCGCCGCCACTGCATCGTGCCGGCGGTCGGCTTCTATGAATGGACCGGCGAGAAGGGGGCGAAACAGCCCTGGTTCATCGGGCTGAAGGACACCGACTGGTTCGGCATGGCCGGGCTGTGGGACCGGGCCGAGATCGAGGGTGCGGTGATCGACAGCTTCACCATCCTCACCATTCCGGCCAATGACGCCATGAAGCGCGTCCATAACCGCATGCCGGTGATGTTGCGGCCGGAGGAGTGCCAGCCCTGGCTGGAACCGCAGACCGCCGATATCGAGCTCATCCTCAAGGGCGCGCCGTCGGAGACGCTCTGGATCCATGCCGCCAACAAGGCGGTCGGCAATGTGCGCACTGATGGCGAATGGCTGACCGAGCCCGGCGATGGGCCGCAATTGACCGGGCTGGTCTGATGGCTGTGCCTGGGGGAGATGCCGTCCGCAGGCTTCAGGCCTTCATCGTCGAGCACCAGCTTGAGATCACGACCGCTCCGCCCGAACCGGGCCTGGGCGGACATGAGGGCGTCGTGCTGGTCGTTTCGGCGCCGCAAAACCCGGCTTTGCGCATCACCGTGTTTGACGAATATGGCGATGCCCGGCCGGACAATCCGGCGCTATGCCTCGCCCTTCTCAACATGCAGTTTCGCGAGCTGGGTAATGCGGGCGGGGAGATGGGGCGCTGGGCCATTGCCGAAGGGCTCGATCCTGCCGCCGCGAAGACGCAGACGGCCTTTGCGCAGAATCAGGCCGCACACGCCGCTTTCCTTGCGGCCTACGGCCCCATCCCCGATGTCGTGAGTGATCTCGACTGGCAACTCAATGCCGGCCCGGCGCAGGCGCTGCGGGGGCTCAGATGAACCATGATGCTGCAGCGATCAAAGCTCAGCCCCGCGGTCTGCCGCAATGGCTTCGCGAATATCGCCCGCCTCGCCGCGCCGGTCTCGCCCCATTGTCTGCAGGACCTGGAGGGTCGAGATCCAGTAGCGAAGCTGATTGTGAAGCTCGGTGTTGCCGGCCAGCACGTTCGCAGTGCGCATGATCTCGCCGCTATCGGCCGGCGGGTCACAGGCGATCAGGAATTGGCGGCCATAAAAATCTGAATCCCAGCAATTTTCCCAGATATAGAGTTGCAATCGAACCGGGATGATGCCGCGCACCGTGACACGATAGGCAGGCCGTTCGGTCATCGTGAAATTCTCTGTCAGGGTATAATAGACCGACAGGCGCTCGCGGACATTGAGATTGGCGATCAGGCCGAGCTCGCCGGCGCTGGTAATCTCGGTATAGGTGGTCTGGACGGCGTTGAACTCGCTGACCTGGCTGGCCTGGAAGAAAGCGACGATCAGCGCCCAGTCAGCCTGGGTGCCGGAAATCCGATCGGGGTCATTGCTGGCTTCGAGCGCCTGGACCCCGTGATCGGAGACCGCGGACCAGAAGGCGATCCGGTCATCATAGCTCGCAATGTCGACGGCCAGATCAGACTGGATGCGCTCGAGATAGGCCTGCCCGCGGGCTTCGCCTTCGCGGGCCTGGTTCCACGCCGTGACCTGAAAACCGATCACCACACCGGCGATGACGATCACGAACTCGAGGCCGACAGCGGTCCAGTTCTGGGTTTTCAGATGGTGGATGATGCGGGAGAGGATCATTGCGTGGCCTCCACCGGTGGCAGAATCTCCGCGAACAGATTTTGCCAGTAGATTTGCGAGGCGCTCTCGATCGAGGTTTCGATTGCGCGTTGGCGCAAGAGTGGCAGGAGGGCATCGGAGTTGCGCAACCGCGCCGCCATGGCCGCGATCGCCTCGTCCTGACCGTCAATGTCGCAGGGAAAGTCGAGGATCTCCGGCAAGACCGTGAAATCGCCAATTCCGAGCGTGCGCGGCTCGGCGCAATTCTCGGCCAGGGCCTCATAAAGCGCGCGGTCGGCAAGCCGGGCGAAAGCTCGTCTGTAGGCCCGCTCCCGATCCTGAAGGCTCAGGTTTTCCGGCCCGGTTTCATAATATTCCACCGCCGCGGTCATCAAGGCCTGATCGGCGATCAGATTGATGGTTCCCGTCGCGACCAGTTCTTCATAGGTCGTGCGGATCACCGGGAAGCTGAAGATCTGGGTCGCGCGGAAGGCCTCGATCACCAGGGTTTCATCATCAACCGACCGTCGCCCCTCCAGCGCGTCGATCGCGCGCTGGGCATTGTCGGACACCTGGCCATAGTAAATCGCATTGCCTTCCACCCGCCATTGTTCATCGCGCATATCCTCGATCAGGCGTGTGGTGAGCAGTTCGGCGCGTGCGAGGGCCTGACGCTGTGTGTTCCACTCGGTGACCTGGAAACCGATCACAACGCCAAGAATGACGATCAGGAATTCGAGCCCGACCGCAGTCCAGTTCTGGGTCTTCAGATGGTGGATAATGCGGGAGAGAATCATCGGACCGGCAGGGCCTCACACTGGAAATCATCCGCCCCAAGCGCCTGACACCCCTCGGGGAAGCCGCGCGCCTGCCACAGCTCGATCAGGCCGACATCGCGGATGTGCTGCCGCCAGCGCGGATGATTGCGGTAATTGCTCGTCAGGCCGAGGAAGAGATTGAGACTGGATTGCGGCTCTCTGGCCCAATTTATTTCGGCGGTATCCAGGGCCATCTCCACATCATCCAGCAGGATAGCAATCCCTGAACGCCAGAATGTGTGGTCCGGCGGCAGGGCGCGCAGCGCCGTGTCACCGGCCGCCCAAGCTTCCATGAGGCGGTCTATGGGCTCACGAGCCCGTTCGGCATAGATGCCTTGACGCAATATCTCGTCAAAAATCTGCCCGGCCTCCTCGCGCCGTCCACGGCTGAACAGGGTTCGCAAGGCGTTGTTATAGCCGAAGGGAAGGTCCGGTCCGAGCGCACGCGCCAGCCGGAATTGCTCGAGCGCGGCGTCTCCGCCATAGTCGGGATGCCCCATCGAGGCCCAGCCCAGCGTGTTGTGGTAGATCGGCACCAGCGGGTCGATTGCGACGGCGCGCGCCGCCAATACCCGCGCTTCGACGAAATAGCCGGTATCGACGAGATTCTGGGCAACATTGTCGAGGACGGCGGTGTTTTGCGGTTCGAGTTCCACGGCCCGGTCGAAGGCCTGATAGGCCGCTATCCATTCATGTTGGAGGGTCAGAAAGATGCCGATATAACTCTGCGCTTCGCCCGACTGCGGATCGAGTTCTGCTGCCCGCCGCGCAGCCGCCAGGCCGATGCGGCGCCAATAGGGATAGTCACCAATTCTGTCATTGGGCTGATACCACTCATACACTGAATACACCCCGGCCAGGGAAATCCAGGCGGGCGCAAACTCGGGGTCCCGGGCGACGACTTCCTGCAGCAAGAGCGCCGCCTCCTCGAGATTGCGCTGACCGCGCCGGAAATAGAGCTGGCGGGCCTGAAGGAAGAGCTCATAGGCCTCGATATCGCTGGTGCGGTCATGCGCCTGCGGCTGCCAGTCAATCCCGAGCGAGATCGCGAGCTCGCCCGCGACGGCACCGGCGATCTCGTCCTGGATGTCGAAAATATCGGCGATTTCCCGGTCATAGGTTTCCGACCAGATGTGGAAACCGTCTGAGGACCGGATCAGCTGGGCCGTGATGCGCAGTCTCGTGCCTGAGCGGCGCACACTACCTTCGAGCACGTGATTGACGCCCAAGGCCTCGCCGATCTCGCGCAGGTCTTCATTGCGGCCCTTGAAGGCAAAGCTCGAGGTGCGTCCGGCCACGCCCAATCCCGGGATGCGGACCAGCACGTTGAGGATTTCCTCGGAAATGCCGTCGGAGAAATACTCCTGATCGCCGGCCTGGCTCAGATCGACGAAGGGCAGTACGGCAACGGAGGCGTTGGTTCCGGTCGCAGTGACTGCGCTGGCCGGAGCGGCGGCGCGCGGCGCCAGCTGCTGCCAGGCGATCAGGGCGAAGAGCGCGACCAGTCCGGCGACGATGGCGTAATCGAGGGCACGTGCGCTCTGGGGCGCCACACTCGCCCCTTCGGGCAGGGCCTCGGTCGGTTTCATGCCCTCGGGCGTCATTTCGAACGCCCAGGCGAGCAGCAGCGCAACGGGGAAACACAAGGCGAGGAAGCCGATGGCGACGGCATCGAACCAGTCCGGCAGGCCGAGGCTGGATTCCAGCAGCGCCGCGATCTGGATCAACAGCCAGCCCGCCACCAGATAGGCGGCGGCAACGCGGAAGACGTTGCGGCGGCGAAGTTCGGCGAGGAATTGCATCATCGGATCATGCCTCAATCACACTCGAAATCGTCATCGCCAACCGGGCGGCAGATATCGGGGAAACCTTCACTCTGCCAATAAGCGAGAATGCCGGTCTCGCGTATCCAGGTGCGGAACCAGGCCGAGGCGCGGTATCGCGGGTAGTGGAGGTCGTAAAACAGCCAGCTCATTCTGGTCCGGTATATCTCCTCGCCATCGCCGGAAAGGGGCCCCAGTACCGCAGCGATCGCGGCAGGGTGCCGATCCGGATTGCGGGCGTAAAACTGACGGATGCGTTCCGCCAGCGCTTCGTCCCTGCGGTCGGCGTGGCCGAGCGCCTCGTAGAGTTCGGCATGCCCGCTCCAGCCCAGCAGACGGTTGGAGGCGTTGGCCGACCAGAGAAACTGATCGCGTTCGCCGTTACGGGCGAGCAGCGTCAGATTGGTATATTCCGGACTCATGGCGCCAACTTCGAGCGCTTGCCTGAGCGCCTGAATGGCGTCGGTATCGCGTCCGAGGGCGGTGAGGGTCTCGACCTGGTTTTCGCGGCATGGCCGGTAGGTGGGTTCAGCTCGCAGGCAAGCCTCGAAACTGGCCAGGGCCGCGTCGAGCTGCCCGACGCTTGTCAGTGCCAGGCCATGCCAGTTCAGGGCCGAGGCATTTCTCGGGTCGAGCTCGACCGCACGGGCGGACTGCTCGAGGATGTCTGACCAGTCGGCACGCATCGGCATGTCGGACGACCGGGTCATCGCAAGTTTTGCCAGCACGGCCAGGGCCATGGAGCTGTCTGGATTGAGGTCGAGCGCGCGCTGCGCGAAGTCTTCCGTCTGGCGGGCAACCTCGTCTGGCGAGAGGGCGGAAAAGCCATATTCAACGGCCAGGGAAACCACGGCGGCGCGCATTTCCCAGGCCTGCGAGAATTCCGGGTCGATTTCGACCGCGCGCTTGAGCAATTGCTCGACATAGTCCAGACGCGTCCGGGCCTGAAACAGGGTGCGCGCTTCGAGATAGAGCGAATAGGCATCGACATTATCGGTGACCGCCTCAACCGCAATGGCCGGTGCCTCGGCCAAGTCCAGCACATCGCGCAAGGCGGTTACGATGGCATTGGCAATCTCGTCCTGGACCGCGAACAGGGCGCCGGTGGTGAAGGGCCGGTCATAGGTCTGCGACCATAAATGCCGGTCGTCGCGGGCATCGATCAGCTGGGCTGTGATGCGGATCGTCTCGCCATCCTTGCGAACCGAGCCCTCAAGTACATGGCGCACCCCGAGACGCTGGGCGATCTGCGGGATGCCCAGCGCATCACCGCGAAACTGGAAGGCCGAAGTGCGCGAGGCGACATCGAGGCCCTGGACGCGCACCAGCACGTTGAGGATTTCCTCGGAAATCCCGTCAGAGAAATATTGCTGGTCGCCGGCCTGGGACAGGTCGGCGAAGGGCAGGACGGCGATGGAAGCGTCAGAAATGACCGGCGCGGCGGGTGTGGTGGAGGCGAATTCGGCCGCCGGGGCCGGTTCGGCCGTTGCTGCCATGCCGCGTGTCAGGATCTGAAAGCCGACGACGCCGAGAACCAGGACCAGCAGACCAATGATCGCGATGTCGGCTTTGACCAGCGCTCGCGGTGCTTCACTCTCATCGGCCGCCGCAGTCAGGCGCACGCCTTCCGGTGTCAGTTCAAACGCCCAGGCTAGCAGGAGCGCGAGCGGAAATCCGGCGATCAGCAGGACGGCGAAGAAGCCGTCGACCCAGTCGGGCAGATTGAGCGCCGGGGTCATGACGCTGACGATCTGCATGATCAGCCAGCCGGTAATCAGATACGCCGCCGCAACCCGCAACACGTGGCGTCTGAGTAATTCGCCTATCAAGCGATTCATGCGTGCAGTCCCCCGTTAGGCGGGAAATAGCACGCCCCAGGAGTTTGGGAAATGAAAAGCCTAGGATTTCAAGGGCGACGCAAAAAAAATGCCCCGGCTTTTCGGCCGGGGCGGGGGAGGAGAAATGTGGACTGGCTCAGTCGTGCTCGTGTAGCCAGGCGGCGTGTTTCGGCGCGCGCTTGGTGCGGCTCCATTCCTCGATCATCGCCGGGGCCACCTCGTGCAGTTGCTGCATCTGCTCGGGCGTCGCCGTGTTGGCGACCAGTTCGAGACGGTGGCCATTGGGGTCGAAGAAATAGATCGATTTGAAAATGCCGTGATTGACCGGGCCGAGCACGTCGAGGCCTTCGGCTTCGATATGGGCCTTGGCCGCTTCCAGCGCGTCCATGTTCTCGACTTCAAACGCGATGTGCTGCACCCATTGCGGGGTCCGCTCGTCGCGGCCCATTTCCGGCGAATTGGGCAGTTCGAAGAAGGCCAGGACATTGCCCATGCCGGCATCCATGAAGATGTGCATGTAAGGGTCGGGCGCCTTGGTCGATGGCACCTGGTCCTCGGCGATGGCGAGAACGAAATCCATGTTCAGGACGCGCTTGTAGAATTCCATCGTTTCCTTCGCGTCCTTGCAGCGATAGGCGACGTGGTGGATGCGCTTGAGATTGACGGTCATGGTGCCTCCTAGGCAGAGATGGCGCCGCGGGCCAGCTGGTCGGCCTCGATGGATTTGAACAGGGCTTCGAAATTGCCTTCGCCGAAGCCTTCATCCTGCTTGCGCTGGATGAATTCGAAGAAGACCGGTCCGATCGCCTTTTCCGAGAAGATCTGCAGCAGAAGTCGCGGCTCGCCGCCTTCGGTGGTGCCGTCGAGCAGGATGCCGCGCTGGCGCAGCTCGTCGGCGGGCTCGCCATGGCCGGGCAGGCGCTCGTCGAGCATGTCGTAATAGGTCGATGGCGGGGCGGGCATGAATTTGACGCCGGCTTTTTTCAGGCGGTCCCAGCATTCGATCAGATTATCGCAGGAAAAGGCGATGTGCTGGATGCCTTCACCCTTGTATTCACGCAGATATTCCTCGATCTGGCCGACTTTCTCGCCCTTTTCCTCATTCAGCGGGATGCGGATCAGACCGTCTGGCGCGGTGAGGGCGCGCGAGACGAGGCCGGTATATTCGCCCTTGATGTCGAAATAGCGGATCTCGCGGAAATTGAAGAGCGTCTCGTAATAATTCGCCCAGTAATCCATCCGGCCCTTGTAAACATTATGGGTCAGGTGATCGATGACATTGAAGCCGCAGCCGACCGGGTGACGGTCGACGCCTTCGAGATATTCGAAGTCGACATCGTAGATGGATTTGCCGTCCTCGAAACGGTCGATCAGATAGACCGAGGCGCCACCAATCCCCTTGATCGCGGCCAGTTTCAGCTCGCTGAAACCGGTCTTCATATCGATCGGCTCGGCGCCCTTGGAGACGGCCAGTTTGTAGGCCTTGCCGGCATCGCGGACGCGGAAGCCCATGCCACAGGCCGAGGGGCCATGCTCGGCCGCATAATAGGCGGCCGGTGAATTGGGCTCGTAATTGATGATCATATTGATGCCGCCCTGGCGCCAGAGCGTGACATCCTTGGTGCGGTGGTTGGCGATGTGGGTGAAGCCCATCGAGAGGAAGACCGGTTCCAGTATCCCTTTTTCGGGTGCCGTGAATTCAACGAATTCGAAGCCGCAAAGCCCCATAGGATTTTCGAACAGATCGGCCATGAATCATCTCCCGGAATAGTGGTGGTTTGGCATGGAGGCCATGCCCATCTTGCCGCTGGAGTATCATTCCGGTTGCGCTTGCGTCAAGTTGTGAAAACAACTAATTTATCGGCATGAAGCCTTCCAACACCCCCATTGCCACCCGGCGCGTTATCGAGCTGGACAGTTATTGGCCCTATCAGCTGACCGTGCTGGCCGACCGGATTTCACGCCACACGGCGGGAATCGTGAAGCAGTATGGCCAGCTCAACCTGTCGCAATGGCGGGTCATGGCGGCCATTGCCGAACAACCGGGCCGTACCGCGGCCGAAGTTGTCACCATCACCCCGATGGACAAGGGCATTGTCAGCCGCGCCACCAAGGCCCTGCTCGTCGCGGGTCTGGTCAGGCGTGAAGCCTCGACGGGCGATGGCCGTGTCAGTCACCTGTTTCTCACCGGTACCGGTGAGCGCCTGTACCAGGCGTTGATGCCGCGGGTGGAAGCGGTGTCGCGGGAGATCCACACGGCGCTGAGCGATGATGAACAACGGCGGTTCTCAGCCCTGCTGGGACGACTGGTCTCGACCATGTCGGACCCTTCCGGGGGCTGACACCCGCAGCATGGCGACGTTGTTGCGCCCGCCCAGACGCGGTTTCATAATTGATGCGTTGACCTCGGCGCTCGAACCGGCTTCACGGGTGGCCGGCTTGCGGTCGGAGAAAGCAATTTGGTGTCCAGGAAATCGGCAATCTTGATCGGGCAGATTTGCGTGTCTTTCCTGCTGGCAGGCTTGGCGGGCTTTACCTGCGATCGAATTCTCGATCGGCGCCTGGAAGCCGCCCAGGTCGAGCATCTCAATGCCTATATCCGTGTGAGGGCCGAGCGCGAGCAGCAGATTTTTGAGGATGCGCGCCGTCTGACCCATGCCGCGGAAGAGACCTTCCGGCGGCGTCTGGATGTGCTGCAGAATCAAGCTGTCGATGCGGAATTCGACCGGCTTTTCCCCGTCATGGCGGATGGAACGCGCCGTAGTGCCCCGGAATTATTCGACGGCATGATCCCGGCCGATGGCGATTATGTGTTCGGTGTCGGCGCGTTCCTGGCCGATGGTGCCGCGATGACGGATGCCGAAAAGCGCCGCTATCTGGCCGGCTTTCATACCGTGCGCAGCGTCGGAGAGGCGTTTCTCGGCCAGTTCGCCAATCTGTATTATTTCACGCCTGATCGCCGCCTGGTGATGTTTGCACCGCATCGTGAGGACAGGCTCCTCTTCTATCGCAGTGAAGCGCCAGCCGATTTCGAGTTGCGTGGCGATGAGGATGCGGTGCTGTTCGATCTCGCGAGCAATCCCGATAATGCGATGCAGTGCACCCGGCTGTCGCGCCTCGTCTATGCCAATGGCGGTGAACGTGCCGCGAGCGCCTGCCGTCTGCCGGTCCGGAGCGGCGGTGAATTGCTCGGCGCCTTCGGAACCTCGATCTCGATGACCGAAACGCTCGCCGCGGCCCTTGAGAGGCCGCCATTGAATGGCATGAACATGCTGTTCGATCGCGACGGTAATATCCTGTCACGCGGGCCCCAGCCCGCAATCGATCCAGCCCAGCAACATGCCCGGTCCGCGCTCGATCCGGACGCGATCATGGACATGGTGCGGCGCGACTCACGTTCTGTCGGCGCGGTGCGGTCCCCGGACGGCAGCTGGATGGTCGCGTTCAGCCGCATCGACGGGCCGGCCTGGTATTTCGTCTCGGTTGTGGACCTGGCGTCGGTCCAGCATACCTCGCGCTACCGGGGCCAGATCGTGTTTTTGCTGGTCCTCGCTGCCATGCTTGGCGTCCTCGCAATTCGCCCGCTTCTCGACCGCGCACTACCTGCCCAGGAGGCCTGAGGCGCCGCATGCGGCTGCGGTCAGAGCGGCAGCCGTATTAATAATGCGGAATAAGCACTGGTCAGGCCGGGCATGGCGGCGTATTAGGGCGCGCCTTTTCACCAAGCAGGATTACACTCATGAGCGCGTCCCTCGACAAGCTGCGCAATATTGCCATCGTCGCGCACGTCGATCACGGCAAGACCACCCTCGTTGACCAGCTGCTCAAGCAGTCGGGCACGCTGGGCGAACGCGCCAATACATCCGAACGCATGATGGACTCCAACGATCTGGAGAAAGAACGCGGCATTACCATTCTGGCCAAGAATACGGCTGTTACCTGGGGCGACTGGTCGATCAATATCGTCGACACGCCCGGACACGCCGATTTCGGCGGTGAGGTCGAACGTGTCCTCTCCATGGTCGATTGCGTGCTTCTGCTCGTCGACGCCGTTGACGGCCCGATGCCGCAGACCAGCTTCGTGACCAAGAAAGCCCTGGCGCGCGGCCTCAAGCCGATCGTCGTGATCAACAAGGCCGACCGTCCGTCAGCGCGCCCTGACTGGGTGCTGGACCAGACCTTCGATCTGTTCGACCGCCTCGGCGCCACCGAAGAGCAACTCGATTTCCCGGTTGTTTACGCCTCCGCCCTGCAGGGCTGGGCGGCGAGCAATCCCGGCGAGATCGGCACCGATATGGAGCCGCTCTTCAAGATGATCACCGAATATACGCCCGAGCCACCGGTCGACCGTGATGGTCCGCTGCAGCTGCAGGTGTCGGCGCTGGATTATTCCAGCTTCACCGGCGTTATCGGTATTGGCCGTATCGCCCGCGGCACGATCCGCAAGAACCAGGCGGTGACGGTCGCCAAGGCTGATGGCACGACCCAGAAGGGCAAGATCCTTCAGCTTTACGGTTTCCATGGCCTCGAGCGTGTCGAGATTGACGCGGCCCAGGCCGGCGACATCATTACCTTCACCGGTATCGACAAGCTGAAAATCTCCGACACGGTTTGCGATCCGGACACTGTCGAGGGCCTGCCTCTGCTCTCCGTCGACGAACCGACCCTGTCGATGACCTTCCAGGTCAATGACAGCCCGTTTGCCGGCCGTGAAGGCAAATTCGTCACCAGCCGTAATATCAAGGAACGCCTTGATCGCGAGCTGATCCACAATGTCGCCCTGCGTGTTGAGCAGATGGCCGATGCCGACAAGTTCAACGTCATGGGCCGGGGTGAGCTTCACCTCTCCATCCTGATCGAGACCATGCGCCGCGAGGGCTTCGAGCTCGCCGTGGGCCGGCCGCGCGTCGTGCTCAAGGAAATCGACGGCGTCACCTGCGAGCCTTACGAGGCTCTGACCATCGACATGGAAGAAGCCCACCAGGGCGGGGTGATGGAAAAGCTCGGCCAGCGCCGCGCCGATCTGAAAAACATGGTGCCGGACGGGCATGGCCGGGTGCGCCTGGATTATGTCATCCCGACCCGTGGCCTGATCGGTTTCCGGTCCGAATTCCTGACGGCGACATCGGGTACAGGTCTCTTGTTCCACACATTTGACCACTACGCCCCGCGCACTGAAGGCCGCTTCGGTCAGCGTCACAACGGCGCCATGGTCTCGATGGTGGATGGCAAGGTGGCCGGCTTCTCGCTGTTCAACCTGCAGGATCGCGGCAAGCTTTTCCTCGGTCACGCGGCCGATATCTATGAAGGCCAGATCATTGGCGTCAATGCCCGCGATGACGACATGGTCGTCAATCCGACCAAGGGCAAGAAGCTGACCAATATGCGCGCTTCGGGCACCGACGAAAACATTGTGCTGACGCCGCCAATCCGCGTCACGCTCGAATTTGCCCTGGAATTCATCGATGATGACGAGCTCGTCGAAGTGACGCCGCAATCCATCCGCATCCGCAAGATCTTCCTCAAGGAATTCGAGCGCAAACGGGCCCGCACCGCCGCCGGCGGCTA
>NZ_CAXBKN010000087.1:0-12501 GCF_963976135.1 uncultured Maricaulis sp. | reverse complement strand
GTTATGGAGACCAGACATGTCATTCCGTGAAAAAAGCAATGCGCTGATGCTGGGCGCCATGGTTTTGATCTTCGGCGGCTATTTCGGTGATCTGGCGATGCAGGCGCAGGCGGGCCCGGTTGAGCTGAATATCGGCATGCTGGGTGCGGCTTCCTTCGCGCTGGTGTTTATCGCGATTGCCGGACATATCGCCATGGCGGCCTTCGCGCCGGCTGAAGCCGGTGAGGGCAGCGATGAACGCGACCGCAGTATCGAGACGCGCGGCAGCGCCTTTGGCGGCCGGGTCCTGGCCCTCTTCGCCGTCGCCGCCCTGACGCTGGCCGTCCTGGGTTATCCCATGGTCTGGGTCGCCAATGCGGTGCTGGCCGGGCTGGTGGCCGGCGAGATTGCCAAGGGCGTTTCGGTGCTCATCGCCTATCGGCAGGGCTAGGCGATGACCAAATCCACCGCCATCACCAATACGATCCGCACCCTGCGCTTTCACGCCAATGAGATGACCCAGGCCGATCTGGCCAAGGCTGTCGGCGTGACGCGGCAGACCATATTGGCCATCGAGCAGGGCAAGTATTCGCCCTCGCTCGAGGTCGCCTTCAAGATTGCCGCGGTGTTCAAACTGCCGCTGGAGCAGGTGTTCCAGTATCCCGGCGGCTGACGCGCATCGGCACCTCGATATCGGGCTGCAGCGTGATGCGCATCACCGGGACGGGGTGGCGCGTCCCGGCAAACTCGAAGCGAAGCTTGCGCAGCAGGCTGGCGAGCACGATCACCATTTCCATCATCGCGAAACGGGCGCCGATACAAACCCGCGGGCCCAGCCCGAAAGGCAGCCAGGCATGGCGCGGGATGGAATTGGCGGTCTCGCCGTAAAACCGTTCCGGCAGAAAGGCATCCGGCTGCGGCCAGAAATCGCGCTGGCGGTGCAAGAGCCAGGTCGAGACCAGCACATCGGTATCGGGCGCGACGGCCAGACCGGCCACCGTGTCAGCGGCGATCGAGGTGCGCGACAGGATCGGGGCCGAGGGATAGAGCCGCAGGCTCTCCTTGATGATCGCCGTCGTCCACGGCAGGGCGTCCATCCAGTTTGCCGGGTCAGTATCGTCAAGCGGTGCGGCGTCGATCTCGGCCTCCAGCCGTTTCAGCACATCGGGCGCCTGGGAGAGGAGATAGAGAGTCCAGCTCAATGATCGGGCCGTGGTCTCGTGACCGGCGGCAAGGAAGGTGAGGAGATTGTCGACAATCGCAGTCTCGTTGAGGCCGGCGCCGAGCAGGAGGTCGAGAAAGTCCGGACTGCGGCCGGCGGCCTCCGCTTCAGGCTGGGCTCGGCGTGTCGCAGCGACATGGGCGACCTGGCGGCGCAGATCCGCGATCACACGTCGCGCCCCGCCATGCCCGATCCGCGGTATCCAGCCCGGCACGCCCATCAGATCGAAGGGGTGGGGAATGCCGGTGATCTCGATCAGACGGCAGATCGCTGCGCTGAAGCGGGTCTTGTCGAGCGCTTCATCGCCGGAGAAGAGCGTCTCGATCAAGATGTCCAGCGTCAGATCGACCATCGCATCGGACAGCGAAATCGTGCGCCCGTCGACGGCAAGGAAAGCCTCGGTGGCCTCGTCGCAGACGGTACGGATTTTGGGCGCGAAAGCGTTGACCCGGCGGGGTGTGAAAACGGGCGCGACCGCATGGCGGGCCGTCTTCCAGACCTCACCCTCGGCCGTCAGCAGCCCGTCGCGCAGGAAGGGTTTCAGCACCGCCTGGCGCACCGGGTTCATGCGGTAATTGGCGGCATTGGTGACGAAACAGTGATGGATCGCGCCCGGATCATTGATCAACAGGCTGTTGCGGCCAAGAAAGCGGAAGGGCGCGACGAGAAACTCGAAATGATGCTCGCCCCAGATCTCGAGCGGATTGCGGCCCATCGCCCGGAAATAGGTCCAGTAGTCGGACGCGGTGAGGCGGCCGGTCTGGCTGTAATTGGCATAGGGCGGTTTGGGCGGCTGAAAGGCTTCGCTACTGCTCATGTCTTCGCTCCGTCCGGCAATGTCCCACGCCGCTGCCACACGCGGCGGACACTGCCTGTCCGCGCGCTGATGGCCAAGGCGCAAATGGTCGCGGCATGGTGCTCTGGCCAGCGCCCGGACCCGCGCAAAACTCCCGCTTCAATCGGTAGCGCAACTGATCTACCCTGTGCCGATGAGATTTTTCACCGCGCTGATCCTCCTTCTTCTGATCACCCCGCTGGCCCGGGCCGATATGGACCGGGCACGCCAGGCCTTCGCCAGTGGCCGCTGGCAGGAGGCGGCCGACCAGGCAGAACTGGCCGGTGGAGCCGAGGGCTATGCCTATGCCGCCCGCGCCCTGGTGGCGCAGTTGATGATCGAGCCCGACGCCGCCAACCGCCAGGCGGTGACACGCCAGGCCGTCAGTCTCGCCGAGGCTGCCTATCGCGCAGACATTGAGAGCGCCGAAGCGCGCCTGAGGCTGGCGATCTCGCTGGGCTATCAGGGGCGCTATACCGGAAGCATGCGCGCCCTTTTCCTGCGCGTCCCGCAGCGCGGGCGGGCCTTGCTGGAATCCGTGATCATGGAGGATCCGGCCAATGTCTGGGCTCTGGGCACGCTGGGGGCGTGGAATCTCGAAGTAGCGCGGCGCGGCGGTTCGCGCGGCATGGACATGCTCGGCGCTTCGGTTGAAGCCGGCACCGGCTATTACAGCCAGGCGATTGCCCTGGACCCCTATAATCCGGCGCTGCGCTATTTTCTCGCCCTCGGCCTGATCGCGCTGGATGATCGTGACCGCACCGCAATGGCCTGGGAACAGGTCGGGCTCGCGCTGGAACTGGAACCGCGCGACGCCTTCGAGGCCGGTCTGCTGGGCAATGCCGCCCAATTGCACGCGCTCAGGGATGATCGCGAGGCGGCAACGGCCTGGGCGGTTGAGCGCATGACGCAATAGCGCCGGCCGGCCGGTCTATTGGCTGGCCCAGACGATACGGGCGATCCAGGCGATCTCGACCAGTTTGACGATCCGCGCCGGTCCGGCCGGGTTGAGCGGTTTGAGCACCACATCCTGCACCGTGCTGCGCCCCAGCTCCCAGCCGCAAATCTCGCCATCGCGCGTTTTCACCATGACACGGTCGCCCGGGCGCGGCTTGTCATCGGGGGCTATGATCAAGCGGTCACCGGGCCGGTAGAGCGGTAGCATGGCCGCGCCCTCGACCGTCAGCGCATAGGCTTCGCTCGTCCCGAGATCGGGGAAGGGCACGCGGCTCCAGCTCGCGCCGGTCGGCAGGCCGATCGCATCAAAGGCGGCGGCGCGGTCACCATCGGCCAGATCGAGTGCCGGCAGGGATTGTGTCCGGCCTTCGCCGGTGACCAGGGCTGCGAAGTCGGCGAAACCGAGATTGGCCGCGCTGAGCGCCTTGGTCAGGCTTTCCGTCGAGGGCCAGCGCAGCTTGCTGCCATCGGCCGAGACGCGCTTGGACGGGTTGAATGTGGTCGAATCCAGTCCGGCCCGCCGCGCCAGTCCCGACGGGCTGGTCTGGGCATGGGCAGCGAGACGGTCAATCCCGCGCCAGATTTCTTCGTGCGTGAACATGGTGAGGTGTCCTTGGAAGGGTGAAAGCTATAGGAAAATATCCCCAGTCGCCAGACAGGCTTGCGCCGGTTGGCGGCGCGGGCTAACCCCAGAGCATGAGCGACAAGATTGCATACCGACTGGCGACGCCCGAGAGCTGGGCTGCGGTGATGATGGCTGGCGTGTTTCACGGCGAGCCTCACGATATCGCCGATGGCTTCATCCATCTTTCGGCCGCCGACCAGGTCGAGGGCACGCTGCTCAAACATTATGATGAGCATCCGCGCCTCATCCTGGCCGAGATCGATCTTGAGGCGCTGGGTGACAGCGTCAAATGGGAGCCGTCGCGCGGTGGAGCGCTTTTCCCGCATGTCTTTGGCGACATTCCGGCCAGCGCCGTGCGCGGTGTGCGTCATGTCCGCCGCAATGATGAGGGTGACTGGGTCTTGCCGTCCGATCTGGGAGGCCAGTGGTGATACATGATCTGATCGCACGGGCGCTGCATGTGTTCGAGCCGGAGACGGCGCACCGCTTCGGGATTCTGGGGCTGAAGGCGGGTCTCGGTCCGCGCCAGCTCTCGCGCGATCCGGCTATTCTCGCGACCCGTGTCGCAGGCCTCGACCTGCCCAATCCGCTCGGACTGGCGGCCGGGTTCGACAAGAATGCCGAGGCAGCCGACGCCTTGCTGGCGGCCGGATTCGGTTTTGTTGAACTGGGCGCCGTGACGCCGCGGGCGCAGGCGGGCAAGCCACGTCCGCGTATCTTCCGGCTCGCGCCCGACCGTGCCGTCATCAATCGCATGGGCTTTCCCAATCAGGGGCTGGATCAATTCGAGACGCGGCTGCGCCGGCGTCAGGGTCGCGGCGGGATTGTCGGGGTCAATCTCGGCGCCAATCTCGACAGCGAGGACCGCGTCTCCGACTACGTCACCTGCCTGGAGCGGCTGAAGGATCTGGCGCAATTCTTTACCGTCAATATCTCCTCACCCAATACGCCGGGTCTGCGTAATCTGCAGTCTCATGGCGCGCTCGATGAATTGCTGGCGGCGGTGGCGCAGGTGCGCGGCCAGGC
Source organism: uncultured Maricaulis sp. (assembly GCF_963976135.1). Classification (GTDB taxonomy): domain Bacteria; phylum Pseudomonadota; class Alphaproteobacteria; order Caulobacterales; family Maricaulaceae; genus Maricaulis. The sequence goes on along the minus strand of NZ_CAXBKN010000087.1, from coordinate 7,857 downwards.
GCCGGTCTTCCTCAAGATCGCGCCGGATATCGCCGATGAGGATGTCTCCCCGATTATTGATGCGATCGCCCGCCACGGGCTCGACGGCATCATCGTGTCGAATACCACCATCCAGCGGCCTGACAGTCTGAGCAGCGAACATATGGGCGAGGGCGGCGGCCTGTCAGGCGTGCCGATCTTTGAACCTTCCACCGAGCTGGTGCGCCAGTTCCGCCGCGCTGCCGGGCCCGATCTGGCGATCATCGGCGTGGGCGGGATAGATAGTGCCGATACGGCCTATGCCAAAATTCGCGCCGGGGCCAATGCGATCCAGCTCTATACCGGCCTGGTCTATCACGGTCCCGGTCTGGTGCAGCGCATCAAGTCCGGTCTGGCAAAGCGGCTTCAGGCCGATGGTTTCGTTTCGGTCGCCGAAGCGGTCGGGGTGGATTGCAACCGGCGCTCAAGCGACGGGTAGGCAAGCACCAATGTGCCGCCGCGCGCGACGTAGTAGATCATGAATGCCATCCAGACGCCGTCATTGCCGAAGGCCGGTGTGAGAATGGAATCGGCGGCGAGATAGATCACGACGGTCGCCAGGCCGGCATTGCGCAGGATCTTGCCGCTGGTTGTGCCGATGAAAACCCCGTCCATCAACCAGGCGCCGGCCCCGAGGAAGGGGATGATGGCACACCAGGGCAGATAGCGGATCGCAGCGTCGCGTGCCTCGGCATCGTCGATCAGAAGACTCAGCGCCTGGGGGCCGAACAACCAGGTCAGCACGGCGAAGATGGCGCCGGCCGCGAACATGGGCTCTCCCGTCAGACGCACGGCGCGGCGCAGACCGTCGAGCGAGCGGCGGCCATAGGCACGGCCAGCCTCGGTCTCGGCGACGAAGGCAAAGGCGTCGAGCACGAAGGCCCACAACGTGATCACTTGTAGCAGAACGTGATTGCCGGCCAGGATGGCCGTGCCCTGGCGTGCGCCGGCATTGGCGAACCAGGTGAAGCCGAGCACCAGGCTCCAGGTGCGGATCATCAGATTGAGATTGACGTTGAACATTTGTGCGATGGCGCCCGGATCGAGCAGGCTGGCGCGATTGAGCACGGCGCCGGCCCAGCCTCCCTGTCGTATCAGCGTGTGGGCGACGAAACCCAGTCCGACAAGAAGTCCGGCCCATTCGGCAATCGCGGTGGCAGCGCCAACCCCGCCCGGACCATAGCCAAGGCCGAGCACGAACCAGAGGTCGAGCCCGATATTGATGGCGCTGAATGCGGCATAGATGGCCATGGTGGCGCTATTGCGGCCCAGTCCGATCAGCCAGCCGGTCAGGGCGAAGGTCGCCAGTGCCGCCGGCGCGCCCCAGGCGCGCGCCAGCAGATAGTCCGCGCCCTTGGCCTCGACGCCGGCCGCGCCCTGCAAGACCGCAAAGCCGGCCCAGGCGATCGCATCGCGCAACAGCCAGACGGCAAGGCCCAGCGAAACCGCAATCGCGGCAGCGCGCAACAGGATGCGCTGGGTCTCCGCGCGATCATGGGCCCCGTCGGCCTGGGCGGTCAGCCCGGTCGTGCCCATGCGCAGGAAATAGAAGCTCCAGTAGAAGACCGAGAAGATCGCGCCGCCCAGCGCCACCCCGCCCAGATCACTCTTGTCGCCGGACAGGCCGAGCACAAAGGTGTCGACCACGCCGGCCAGTGGCACGGTGGCATTGGCGACAACCAGCGGCAGGGCGCGTCGGATAACCTCGACACGGGTAAGTTCGGGATGGCTCGACATGCGTCGCCACTAGCGCGCCCCGGTACGGGTGGCAAGCGCGCGGATAGCGGGGTTCGGCACGCCGGATCAGAATTCCATCAGCCGTCAGACCCCGCACACCCCGTCGCGGCAGGCATCGCGCGGGCGCATCGGCGCAAGCCAGCGATAGAGGGCATCCAGGGGGATGCGGATCGGGGCGGGGCGTGTCAGCCAGGCGAGCAGGCCCCATCCGGGTGTGCGTTCCCAGATCGCGATGAAGGCCGGCCAGCCATCGACCAGCTGCCCGTCGGGGAGGCGGACATGGAGGGATGCCAGCGCCGCCTCCCGGTCGACATCATCGGGCAGCTCACCATTCGCATCGTGCAGGCGGATGATGTGATCGCCATGACGGGCATATCGCGCCATCTCCCCGCGGCAGAGTGGGCAGAGGGCATCATAATAAGCGATCAGCGGGCCGGTGGCGTCCATGCCTTCCATTCTAGCCCTGTGGCCGTGCGCCACCACCGGACAGTTCGTCGCAATGCCGCCGGGCGGCTGTGGCCCGGCCGGCATCTGGCGGGCGCGGGCCTAGCCTACATCCGCGGCGGGATTGGGCCGTTCATCGCGTAATCGCGCCAGGCGGATATCAACCCGGCGCATCGCCGCATTGACCGCTTCGGTTTCGCATTCGCGCTGCTGACGCATGGCGCGGGCGCCGCGCAGGCCCGGCGTGTGACAGATATCCCGCGCGGCAAGGCGGATCTCGGCTTCAAGCTCGCGGCGGTCATCGGCATTGCCGAGCGCGGCGGTGTTGAAGCGAACCGTCCGGGACTCGCGGTCCTGGGCGGCGGCGATCGAGCCGGCGCTCAGGGCGAGCGTGGCGGCGAGTATGGTGTGTCTAAACATCAAAAGTCCCTCATCGAAGCGAGGCCGCCGGCAGTCTGGGCGCCAGCCGGCCACTGACTTCATGAGGCTTGCACGTCCTCCATGACCGCGAGCTGGGCCTTGGCGTAACAATCGGAAACCCGTTGTCCAGTAAGTGTCGAGCCTGTCATCAAGCAGACAGAATGCCGGCCGGATGGCTGGCTTCAGTCCGCCGGCTCGCTGCGGCTCGGCGTGATCAGGAAATGGCCGTGCAGGGTGGCGACGGGCGCGCCGCTTCGGCCCTGCCAGGCCTCGGCGCGGACATTGGCGACGCGGCGGCCGCTGCGATTGACGATGGCGCGGGCATAGACGTCGGCGGCGCGGCCCGGGCGCAGATAGTCAATCGCCACATCGATCGGCCGCGGCAGACGCTCGAGTGATTGACCGGCCAGCAGGGAAGCGGAGGCAACAATCTCGAGAAAGGCACCGATAGCCCCGCCATGCAGCGCCGGGATGAGGGGATTGCCGACCAGAATTTCCGAATAGGGCAATATGCCGGTCAGCTCATCGCCCTTCTGTTCCAGACGCACGCCGAAGCGCGCGACATAGGGCGCGGCCAGCAGGGTTTCGATCAGGGCCTTGCTCATAGCGGCTGTCCTGCGCGCAGGGCTTTGACAGCGCGTTCCTGTGCCGCCCTTGAAGCGCCGGTTACCATGAAGGCGGCCTGGGCGGTGGCGACGGGGTCATTGATATCGCCATCATGGGCGGTGGCCCGGACAAAGGCGACCAGGCCATGGGATTTCAGGCAGACCGCTTCGGCAGTGACATCAAGCCCGGGCTTGGCCGGGCGCATGTAATCGAGACGCAGATCGAGCGTTGCCGGGGTGTCCTGGCCGCCAAACCCGCTGAACGCCGCAAGGCCGCAGACATGGTCGAGCAGGGCCGTGATCACACCGCCGTGCAGAATGCCGGACTCGGGATCTCCGACCAGATCGGCCGCATAGGGCGCGCGCATCACGGCGAGCCCGGGCTTCAGTGAAACGAGGGTGAGGCCGAGTGCGACAGCATGCGGCGAGCCATCGACCAGCAAGGGCGCCAGCTCGTCGAGCAGGGCTTGCAGATCGCCGGGAGGATCAGTGTCGGACATGCGGCATGTCTATTCCAGCGCGGGCGTCCTCGCCAGATGCAATTCAGCGCTGGCCGAGGCGTTTCTCGACGATCAGCTCAAGGCCGGCGACGACCGGATCGCGCAGCGGATCGCCATTATCGGTCATGCGGACCAGCTGTGCCAGCGCGGCCCGGTGCATTTCAACCACTTCCGCTTCGACGTCGGTATAGCTCTTCTGCCTGGCGATAAAGCGTTGCAGGGAACGGCCGACGCGAATGGCGAGCGGATCGCCGCTCAGCCGTGTTTCATGCGACAGCGCCAGGGCGGCGCGGCGGGCAGCGTCTATTGGCGTGGTCAGGCCGGCTGCAACATCGGCAATGCGCTTGAGGCCCGGTCCGCGTTCGCGGCGCGGCCGGCGGCGGCGATCAGGCCCGGCAAAGCGCGAGGAATCGACGAAGGCTCGCTCGTCTGTTTGCAGGGATTTGAGCCGGTTGATCAGCGTAATCGGTGCCAGGGGCGTCACCAGATATTCGCTGGCACCGGCGTCACGTGCGCGCTCGACATCGGCACGCGGCCGCGGCGCGGACAGCAGGATGACAGGGGTTTCGCGATAATGTGAGTCCTGGGAGCCGCGAATACGCTGCAGCAGGCGCACGCGATCCTCACCGGGGTCGTTCTGCTGGTCCCAGTCGGCGACAATCAGTGCCGGGGATATTTCACGCAGGGCATGCATGGCCCGGCTGGCATGCGTTTCGACAATGACATCGCGCACGCCGGCATCGCGCAGCACATTGATCAGGATATTGCGCATGAAGCTGTTGGAATTGAGCACAAGCGTCGGCTGGCGACTCCAGTCGCGAGCGAGAGGAGGCGGCAAAGCGTTTTCCGCAACGGGAAACCTGACGGGCTCAACATTCATCCCTGCACGCTAGCGCATGGAAGTTTCGAACCTGCCAAGAGAAATGGTTAACAGGCTGGAAATCTGGCGTTTTGCCCGAAACCTGTCACAGCGCGGCAGGCGTTTAGTCGCGGCGCAGCGCCCGCAAGACCCGGATCACGATCCAGATCGGTACCACCAGCACGGCACCGAGCAGGAGATAATCCACGGCCCAGAGCGCGCTGTCGCTGATGAAGCCGATAAAGCGGCTCCAGGATTCCGCCAGCGTTCCGAAGAAGTCGACCCAGAGCCGTCGCGGATTGACGTGGAAGGCGGCCAGGAAGAACCCCGCCAGCACGCACAGGAAGATCAGCCGGATCAGGTCCGAGGGGGCAAATTTCAGCAGACGCTGCATAAAGCTGCGCGGTGCTGCCGGGGCCGCTTCGGGCCGGGTTTCTTGGCGTTCGGTCATGACGTCACTTTACCTCAAAATGCGGCGCAAACGGGGCCACACGCCCGATGCCAGCCAGGGCTCAGGATTTGCGGGCGATATTGACCTGATGTGGATAGGGAATCGAGATGCCTTCCTTGTCGAAGGCTTCCTTGACGTTCTTCATCGCGTCAAAGAACACACCCCAGTAATCACCCGTCGCGCACCAGGCGCGGCAGACAATATCGACCGAGGAGGCGCCATGCGCCTTGACCGCGGTGAAGACAGCCGGGTCCTTCAGCACGCGCTTGTCGGCCTCGAGCGCTTTCGTGATCACGGCCATCGCCTTGTCGATATCATCGCCATAATCGATCGAGAAACCCAGATCGACGCGGCGTGTATCATTGGCGGAATAATTGACGATGACACTGCCCCAGCCTTCGCCATTGGGCACGATCACTCGTCTGTTGTCACCGGTCGCCAGAACCGTGGTGAAGAGATTGATGTCCTTCACCGTGCCCGATTGCCCGGCCACCTCGACCCAGTCGCCCAGCCCGTAGGGGCGGAACAGGACGATCATCACGCCGGCGGCGAGATTGGACAAGGTTCCCTGCAGCGCCAGCCCGATCGCCAGCGTCGCGGCACCCAGTGTCGCCACCAGGGATGTGGTCTCGACCCCGAAGCGCGCCAGCACCGCGATCAAAACCATGATCATCAGGCCCCAATAGGCCAGCGATGCGAAGAAGGCGCCCAGCGTATTGTCGATCCGATCGCTCTTGTGCACCGCATTGACGACGGCCTTGCGGACCGTGCCGGCGACAATCATCCCGACAATCAGGATCAGCGCGGCGAGCACGATACTGGTCCCGGCATCGAGGGCGCGCTGGGTCAGCACGGCAATGGTTTCGGGATTGAGGAAGTCTTCGGGAATCATGGCGCACGTCCTGTCTGGCGGTTATCGCCGGGACGGGTAGCAAAGTTCGCGGGCGAGGGGAATGGGGCGTCTGAGACGCGTCGCTAGTGCGCTCCCACTGCCACAGCCCCCGTACTCGCCGTCACCGCAGCGACCATCGCCGCCTGTGCCGCCAGAATGGCCGCGAGATCGCCAGCGGCGGCGATCGGTCTGGCCATGCCGGCCTGGGCCTGGGCGAGGCGCAGGGCGAGGCGGGCGGCGGTCTGGGTGGTGGGTTTCGGTTTGAGCTGTGCGACGGCTTCAAAGGCCTCGACCAGGGCGTCGGCCATGGCGGGGCCATTGCCGCTGGCGGCGAGAATGGCGAGACCGGTCTTGCCGGTGCCGTGGCGCAGGGCGGGGCGGCCGCGCACCGCGATATTGAGTGTGGTCCAGGCGCCGGCGAGACCGGCCGGGTCGGGCTGGCTCATGGCGACTTCATAGGCGGCCGCCTCGGCATGATGGCGCGGTACGCCGGCGGTGATCAGGGCCTGGCGGGCGCGGCTCAGATGATTGACCGCGTCTTCCGGCGTTTCGCCCATCGCAGTGAAGGCGGCGGCGAGGACTTCCTCACGCGGCGCATCGCGCTGCCACCAGGGTGCGGCGATCGCGTCGAGCACATCAAAGAACTGGTCTGCCTGCCAGGCATGACCACCGGCGGTGACCAGGGAGAGGGCGGCGCAGGCGCCGCCATGGGCGAGGCTGCGGGCTCCGCGCGCCTTGCGTTGCAGCGCCAGGGCGCGGCGGGTTTCGAGGAAGGGCTGAGCCGTGCGGCCACCCGCGACCAGCGCTGCGGCGAAGACCAGCCGCATCGGGCGGCTGGGTGAGCGCCAGGGGCCGAGCCCGGCATTGAGGTCATCGCGGACCTCGAAGCATTTCTCGATCAGGGTTTCAATATCGAGCGGAGCATTGAGCACCGCCAGGGCGGCGAAGCGGGCATGCAGACGTTCGCCGCGCGGCGCACGCGCGTGGAAAGCGGCGTCCAAGGCCCGAAAGCGTTGCGTGATCGCGTGTCCCATGCCGGAAATTCCCTCAATCATTCCGTCCAGACCAACTCTATGCCGCAACCGGCTCTCGAGCGGCAGGGGGACGGTTTTCTGCTTTGTCCCCCCTTGATGGCCGCGCTAAGTCAGACTCATGGATCCCACCGGCGCCCCCGCGAACTTGCCACCCGCCTTCGACGCCTGGTTTGCGGCGCGTGGCTGGAGCGTGCGCCCCCACCAGCTGGCGATGATCGCGGCGGCCTCGCGCGGCGAGGATGCGCTGCTGATCGCGCCGACCGGTGGCGGCAAGACGCTGGGCGGTTTTCTGCCCAGCCTTGTCGAGCTCGCAGAGATCGCCGCGACCAATCCGAAGAATCGCCCGCATCGTCTGCACACGCTTTATATCTCGCCGCTCAAGGCCCTCTCGGTTGATGTTGCGCGCAATCTCACCACGCCGGTCAGCGAGATGGGCCTCGATCTGCGCATCGAAACCCGCACCGGCGATACCTCGCCGTCCAAACGCCAGCGCCAGCGCGCCTCACCGCCGGATATCCTGCTGACGACGCCGGAACAGCTGGCCCTGTTCTGTGCCTCGCCGAATGTCTCCAACTTCTTCGCCGATCTCAAACATATCGTGATTGACGAGATCCACGCCCTGGCGCCGCAAAAGCGCGGTGATCTGCTGAGCCTGGCGCTGGCTGCGATCTCGCGCTGGGCACCGCTGGTACGGCGCGTTGGTCTGTCGGCGACGATCAAGGACGAGGTGGAACTGGCGCGCTGGCTGGCACCGCAGACACCCGGCGAGGGTGAGCGGCAGGCGGCGATCATCCGCGGTGCGCCCGGCGCACGGCCGCAGGTCGAGATCCTCGTTCCGGCCGAGCGCATTCCCTGGGCCGGGCATTCGGCGCGCCATGCGATGGGCGATGTCTATCA
>NZ_CAXBKN010000086.1:0-12961 GCF_963976135.1 uncultured Maricaulis sp. | reverse complement strand
ACTTTTAATCAGTAGGTCCCGGGTTCGAGCCCCGGCGGGCTCACCATTCCCAATCAGATATTGAGACCGTGACCGCCCCAGCGAGCCCTGCCTCCTGGCGGCTGGGTGATGGACGGTGTTTGTGCCGTTTTCAGTGCGTTTTCAGCGCTTCGGCGAGGAAATCGAACACGCGCCGGACCCGGCGGCTGGTCTTGAGTTCGGAATGGGCTGTGAGCCAGATCGGCAGGGCGGGCATGGGCGTATCGGTTTCGATGCGTCGCACGGCCGGTTCCGCGAGCCCGATTTCCAGCTGATTGAAACCGATTCCGAAGCCGGCAATGACCATTTGCCAGCCCACGACCTGGCTGTCGCACCGGAAGCCGAAGAAATGCCGGTCGACCTGGAGGCCGACTTCAGCGAAGCCGCGCAGCATCAATTCGCTGCGGTCATAGCCGATCACGTCGTGGCCGCGGAATTCCTCCAGTGTCGTCGGCGCGCCGCGCCGGGCGATATAGTCATGCGCCGCGAACATGGCGAGTTGCAGATCTCCGACCTTTTTCGTGAACACGTCCGCCTGGGTGGGCCGGTACATGCGGATTGCGATATCGGCCTCGCGCTGCAGCAGGTTTTCACTGCGGTCCGAGGAGACCAGTTCGATTTCGATCTCCGGCTCGGCCCGGTGCAGGGCGGTCAGTATGGCGGGCAGGGTATAGGTCGACATGATTTCTGAGGCGGTGATCCGGATCGTCCCGCCAATGTGTTCGCTGCGGCCGCTGGCGGTGAGGGATAGCTGGTTGGCGGCTGTCGCCATCGAGCGGGCATGCTCGACCAGGTCGGCTCCGGTCGGCGTCAGCGCCAGTCCGTGCGGCGCGCGATCGAACAGGCGCACGCCCAGCTGGTCTTCCAGCGCCGCGATATGCCGGCCCATGGTCGGCTGGCTGCCACCGGTGGCGCGAGCGGCGCCGGACAGGGTGCCGTGCTCGGCGACGGACAGAAAGGTTTGCAGGTGGGACCAGTCGAAGTCGCGCGTCATGGGGTATCCAAAAATGATTAGTAGATAGCCCAAAATGTAGGCCCATCAATCAAAAATGAATGAGCACGGTTCGCAAGTCAAACGGAAAACGAAGCCGGAACCGCGCCTCCTGCCGCAGCCTCGCTACTCGCCGCTCACCAGCCCCGCCTCGGCCAGGGCGACCAGTAACGCCATCTGGATCGCCTCGTGGGCGTTCTCATCAAGCCAGCTCTCATTGGGTGCGTGGGCGTTCCGCGATATTCCACCGCGGCTCATCGTCACTGACGGGACGCCGCGTGAGATGGGAATATTGGCGTCGGTGGACGATGCCGTCAGTTCCGGCTCCTGGCCCATGGCCCGGATTGCCGCCATCGCATGCAGCACGATCGGGGCATTGAGATCACCTTCGCCCGGTGGCCGCGAGCCGACGGGATCGAGATCGACCGTCAGCGCGTCACCCTGGCGCCGGCGCGCATTGGCGGCCTCCAGCGCCGCATCGACCGAGCCCAGGAAGGCCTGGTGCAGGGCGTCGAGCTTTTGTGGATTGGCCGAGCGCATATCAACCTCCATCCAGCTCTCGAAGGGAATGGAATTGACCGAGGTGCCGCCGCCGACGCGGCCGAAGGAGAAGGTCGCCTTGGTGCCGTCCAGGGTGAGCGGGGTTGCGGCTTCGGTGAAGCGCAGGATCGCTTCGGCCAGGGCCTGGTGCGGCTGGACGCGGCCGAAATGCCCGTAGGAATGGCCGCCGGGGCCCCGGAAGGTGACGCGGTAGCGGATCGAGCCAACCGCGGTGACCACCAGGCGCGCGGCATCGCCGCCATCAATCGCGATGAAGCTGGCAAAGGGTGAGGCGTCATTTTCATAAAGATGCCGCACACCGCGCAGATCGCCCAGGCCTTCCTCGCCCACCGAGGCGATGAAGACGAGATCATCGCGCGTCTCGATCCCGGCGCGCTGCATGGTGTCGATCAGGCTGAGCAGGACGACAAGCCCGCGCGAATTATCGCCAATGCCCGGTGCCGTAAACAGATCGCCCTCGCGGTGCACGGTAACGTCTGTGCCCTCCGGAAAAACGGTGTCGAGATGGGCGACGATGGCGATGCTGCGCGCCTCGCTGCCGGCTGTGCCGGGGCGGCGGCCGATGACATTGCCGACGGCGTCGATGGTCACATCGGCCAGGCCGAGCGCCCGCATCCGCGCCGCCATCTCGGCGCCGCGCGCCTGTTCGGCGAAGGGCGGGGCGGGGATTTGTGTCAGCTCGACCAGGCGCTCATTATTGAGCGTGCGCATGGCTTCGATCTCGGCAAAGGCGGTCTGGACCCGATTGTCGGTCATCAGACCGGCGACGATACCGTCATCGGCTGGCGCCGCCATTTCGACCGGCGCGGCCGGGGGTGTCATCCAGCCGGTGCTGGCACAACCGCCCAGCAGGGTGAGGGCGGCAAGACTGGCGGTGATCATTCTGGCGGACATGATAACTCCTGACGCGGCGGGTTTGCGGTCAAATATAACGGGATTGGCAGGGCAGGCCAGCACACGCAGCCGGTCTCAGGCGCCCAGCCAGACCGCGATACCGAGAAGAATGCTGGCGATGACGATAAAGCCGGCCCAGAGCGGGGCGATGAATTTGGCCCAGTCGAGCCAGTCAATGCGGCCGGCGGCGAGATAGGCGAGCAATGTGCCCGAGGTCGGGGTCAGCATATTGGTGATGCCATTGCCGAACAGAAAGGCGATGACGGTGGTCTGCGGTCCGACATCGGCCAGCTGCGCCAGGGGCGCCAGGATCGGCATCGTCACGGCGGCCTGGCCCGAGGTCGAGGGGATCAGGAAATCGAGCAGGAGCTGCGAGCCGAACATGGACAGGGCGGTGATATAGGACCCGTGCTCGCCGACCGCGCCATTGAGGGCATGGACAATCGTGTCGAGGATGCGGCCATCCTCCAGCACCACTGTGACGGCCATGGCGACGCCGATCAGGGCGCTGGCGAGCAGGACTTTCTTCATGCCGGAGATGAAGGCGTCAGCGCTGTCATTGGGTGTGAGGCCGCTGGCGAAGGCGAGGGCGAGGCTCATGGCAATATAGCAGGCCGAAAGCTCGTGATGCGACCAGGACCAGCGGGTCGATCCGGTCAGGATAATGCCGATGCCGATCACCAGGATGGCCAGCATCGCGCCCTCGCGCCAGCTCATGTCGGGCACGGGATGGTCGCTGACCGTGATGGCCTGGCCATTGGTCATGCCGCGCACGCGATAGAGCAGAAACCCGATCCCGGCGGCGAGGAAAACGGCATAGAAGGCGAGGCGCAATCCGGCACCGGAAAAGATCGGCACCCCGACCAGTGGCTGGGCGATGGTCAACGGGATCGGATTGGTGACCGAGGCGAGATAGCCGACCTTGACCGCGATGGTGACGATGGCGAAGCCGATGATCGGCGACAGGCCGATGCGCATGGCCAGCGCCGTCATCACCGGGATGACGATCAGGTATTCCGAGGCGAGGCCCAAAAAGGCGCTGCCGGCCGAGAAGATCGTCATCAGCGCTGCGACCAGCACCATGACATTGCCCTTTACGGCGTGCAGCAACCGGTTGATGCCATTCTCGACCACGCCGGCGCGGTCGAGAATGCCGAACAGGCCGCCAATGATCAGCACCATGAAGATCAGATTGGCGGCGCGCTGCAGGCCTTCGGGAATCGCGCGCAGGGTTTCGGTCAGGCTGACGGGTGTCGCCATGCCCTCGCGCGCCTCGACCGGAACGAAAACCCCTGTCAGCGACCAGTCCTTGCCCATCGGCGCATAGCTGTCGGGCACGATCAGACGTCCGGCGCGCTCATAACTGCCGGATCCGACCAGCCAGGTCATCAGCGTTGCCAGCAGCAATATTCCCAGCAGGATGATAACCGGATTCATCGGGCGGGCCGGTCTGGCGGTGTTTGTCATCGGCTCTGTCCTGACAGGGTGCGCGCGTGCAGATCGGTGGCGATGGCCTGGGCGAGGCCGGTGAGATTGCGTTGCAGGGCGTCGAAGCCGGCAGAGGGCTCGAAACGGGCCTCATCCATGTAGAGGGCGCGGTTGATCTCGATCTGCAGGCTGTGGCGCCCGCGCGCGGGATCGCCATGCCGCCGCACGATATCGCCGCCCTTATAGGGCTGGTTGCGCGCGACCGTATAGCCGCAGGCGCGCAATTCGCGCTCGACCAGACCGGTGAAGTCCGGCGCCGCACTGGTGCCGTCCAGATCGCCGAGCACCATGTCAGGGCGCGCCTCGCCGAGATCGATATTCATCGCATTGGCCTGCGATTTCATCGAGTGACAATTGATATGCCAGACCGCCCCGAAGCGGGCGTGCAGGGCATCGAGCCGGCCAGCGAGGGCGCGATGATAGGGCGCGTACAGCGTGTCGATCCTCAGCCGGATCTCCTGCGGCGAAAGCGGGCCGGCATACATCGGCTGGCCTGGCAGGATGAAGCGCCGGATCAAACCCATGCCGCGTTCGCTATAGCGCGTTGGCGCCAGCGCGCCCCAGGCGTCGGGCCATCGTCCCGCAACCATCTCCGGATCGATATCGTCGGCGGCCCGGTTGGGGTCGATCACGATGCGCGGAAACTCCGCCTCGACCAGGCTGGCCCCGGCCTCGACCGCGCCGCGCCACAGATCCGGGATGAAAGCGTCCCAGGCGGTGAGCTGCTGCTCACGCGTCGCCAGTGTCTCGAAGCCGGGCGGCAGCACGGTGCCGCTATGCGGCGAATCCAGCACCAGCGGAATCGCCGTGTCCTCGTCCGGCCGGGAAAGGCGGAAAGCGGTCGCGGTTGCAGGATCGGGTGTCGCCACGAAATTCTCCGGACGCCGTGGATTCGGCGTCGGATTTCAGTGTTCCGGGAAATGCTGCGGCCTGACCAGAAAAAACTGTCGCGGGAGGCCGGATTACTCGCCCGGGTCGGGCACGCTCACGCGCTGGCCGTCAGCATTGATGATGATCTCGCCGTCTTCCTTGGCAAAGGGGCCCGCGGGCCAGCGGTCGAGCAGGTCGAGCACGGCCTCGCTGGGGCGGCAGAGCCGGACGCCCCTGGGCGAGCAGACGATGGGCCGGTTGACGAGCACAGGATGCTCGAGCATGGCGTCGAGGATGCGCGCCGCGCTGATACCGGGCTCGAGCAGGCCGAGCTCGGCGGCCGGCGATTTGGTCTCGCGCAGGGCGCTGCGCGGGGTCAGCCCGGCGGCGGCGAACAGGCCGAGCAATTGCGGCCGGGTCCAGCCTTCGGTCAGATAGTCGACCACCACGGGCGCATAGCCGGCGGCCTCGATGGTCTGCAGCACATTGCGCGAGGTGGCGCAGGCCGGGTTGTGATGAATGACGATCATGGATTGGCTCCGGGAAAACGGGCGCGCGTCGCATTGGCGATGGCGACCAGGGAGAGCATCACCGGCACCTCGACCAGCACGCCGACCACGGTCGCCAGGGCGGCACCGGAATTGAGCCCGAACAGGCTGATCGAGACGGCGACGGCGAGCTCGAAGAAATTCGAGGTCGAGATCATGGCGCAAGGCGCGGCGACCGCATGCGGCAGTTTCCAGGCCCAGGCGGCGCCATAGGCGAGCGCGAAGATGGCGTAGGATTGCAGGATGATCGGCACCGCGATCAGGGCGATGACCAGCGGCCGTGCCAGGATGACCTGACCCTGGAAGCCGAACAGCAATACCACCGTCGCCAGCAGCGCCATCATCGAGACCGGTTTGATGCGGTCGGTGAAGGCGGTGATCGCCGCTTCGCCGCCGCGGCGGATCAGGACACGCCGCGTCAGCATGCCGGCGATCAGCGGGATGACGACATAGAGCCCGACCGAGATCAGCAGGGTCTCCCACGGCACGGCGATATCGGTAACGCCGAGCAGCAGCGCGACGATCGGCGCGAAGGCGAAGACCATGATGGTGTCATTGACGCTGACCTGGACCAGCGTATAGGCGGCATCGCCCCGGGTCAGCTGTGACCAGACGAACACCATGGCGGTGCAGGGCGCGGCGCCGAGCAGGATCAGTCCGGCGAGATAGCCTTGCGCATCGGCCGGCGGGATCAGTCCGGCGAAGATGTGTTTGAAAAACAGGACGCCGAGCGCGGCCATGGTGAAGGGCTTGATCAGCCAGTTGACCACCAGGGTGATGATCAGGCCCTTGGGCTGTTTGCCGACCTGTTTCACGCTGGCCAGATCGATGCCGATCATCATCGGCCAGACCATGGCCCAGATCAGCAGCGCGACCGGCAGATTGACGTGTGCGATTTCGAGCCCGGCCAGGGCGCCCAGCAGGCCCGGTGCCAGCTGACCCAGTCCGATCCCGGCGATGATCGCAAGCGCAACCCAGCCGGAGAGATAGCGTTCAAACCGGCCCATCAGCAGCAGGCGCCGTCGCGCTTGACGCTCGGCGTGCAGCAGGCCTGCGTCGTGGCGCCCGCAACCGCGGAAGGGGGCAGGTCGCTGGCCGCAGCCGCGCCGCCATAATCGACAGCCTCGCCGGTCGTGTGGAAGACTTCCCAGGCGACGCCGCTGGGATCATGGACCCAGCTCTTTTCGGACTTGGCGTAGCAGCAGGTTGTCTCGCCCTCTTCAAGCACGGCCGCATCGGCTTTTGCCAGACGTTGATAGACCTCGGCCAGTTCCTCGCCGCTTTCGACCTGGATGCCCAGATGTTCAACGCCGGTCCTGGCGCCGCGGGCGCTGATCGCGAAATTGACGCGTGGGTCCTCGAGCATCCATTTGGCGTAATCGGGTTTTTCTACCGACGGTGCGGCCGCGAACAGCGTGGAATAGAAGCCGATTGAACCGGGCAGGTCATCGACAGCGACGTGGATGTGCAGGCGTTTCATGAGCAGGCTCCCTTGGATGGGGTTGAACAGGCGATGCGATCGGTGGCGTCGGCCAGCGGGGCGCAGATGCCGGCATCGCCCTGGCAGCAATCCTCGACGAGATAGACGATGAGTTCGCCCATCTGATCGAAGGCGGCGGTGTAGATGATGGAGCGGCCCTCGCGGCGGCTGTCGACCAGGCCGGCATTGGCCAGCACGGTCAGCTGGGCCGAGAGCGTATTGGGCGCGATCTCGAGCTGACGCGCAATCTCGCCCGCCGCCAGGCCCGATTTGCCGGCCTTGACCAGCAGGCGGAAGACCGCCAGCCGATTGGCCTGGGCGAGGGCGGAGAGACGAAGCAGGGCAATTGAAGTTTCCATAATTCAACGATTATGGAAATAATGAGCCGTGTCAAGCGGGATCTGTGTCAGGGGCGGGCCATGATCCACAGAACGGCGATGAAGACGCCTTTCACCCGCGGCAGGGCGATCAGCACCACGCCGACCGCGCCCAGCAGGAGCAGAGGCAGGGTGAGCCAGATCGGCGCGCCGCTCATCGACACCATGAAGGCGACCGGCACCAGGAAAGGGCCCAGTCCGAGTATCGTCCAGGCGGCCGGCCCGTCCTCGGCGCGGATCTCCCCGAGTGGTTCGCCGCAGGATGCACACAGCGCAACCGGTTTGAGATAGCGGCGATAGAGCGCGCCCTTGCCGCAGGCCGGACAGCGTAGATTGAAGGCGCGCCAGATCGGCAGGAGCTTATTCATTGCGGCCGTCGATCCAGGCGCGCGCCGCGGCCATGGCCTGCGCCAGCGCCGGTTCATAGCTGACCAGCGGGGCAGTGATCTCGAGCGCGACCAGCTTCTGCTGCACGATTTTCGAGGCACCCGAGATGATCACCGGCAGGCCGCGTTTCCGGGCCCGCTGCGCCAGGCCGAGTATCATGTGGGCGGCGGTTGAATCGACAAAGGGCACGGCGGCGAAATCAATGATCAGGACGCGGTGGGTGTCGGCGATCCGCTCCAGCACCGAGCCGATCGAGGCCGCAGCGCCGAAGAAGAAGGCGCCGCTGATGCGGTAGACCAGGATTTCCGCGTCCTGTTCGGTCGGGCCCGCCTTGGCATCGGCCGGGGCGGTGATGCGGTCGGGCAGGTCCTCGTCGACGAAGGGCGTCCAGCTCTCGATCGCGGTTGTCTGCGACATGCGGTGGATGAAGACGACCGAGCCGATGGCGAAGCCGACCACGATCGCCTCGGTCAGATCGCGGAAAATGGTCAGGCCGAAGGTCGCCAGCAGGATCAGCGCATCGGCGCGCGAGGCGCGCAACAGGATCATGAAGGCGTGTTTCTCGACCATGTTCCACGCCACCAGCGCCAGCACGCCAGCCAGGCAGGCGAGCGGGATAAAGCTGGCCAGCGGCGCGGCGATCAGGATGAAGAGTAGTAGAAAGCCCGCATGCATCATGCCCGCCACCGGCCCGTGGGCGCCGGCGCGGACATTGGTCGCGGTACGCGCAATCGTGCCGGTGACGCAAATACCGCCAAACAGGGACGAGCCGATATTGGCGACGCCCTGGGCGACGAGCTCGCTATTGGAGCGGTGATGCCGTCCGGTCATGCCATCGGCGACCACGGCAGAGAGCAGGGATTCAATTGAGCCCAGCAGGGCAAAGGCGATTGCGCTCGGCAGCAGCGCCAGCAGCCTTGGCCCGGAGATATCGGGCAGGGCAGGCCAGGGCAGGCTGGAGGGGATGCCGCCAAAGCGCGAGCCGATGGTTTCCAGCGGCAGGGAGAAGGCGGCTGTGGCACCGGCCGCCAGCGCGACGGCGATCAGCATGCCCGGCCAGTGAGGCTTGAAATGGCGGATGCCGACAATCACCAGCACGGTCGCCGCCGAGACCGCGATGGTCAGCGCATCCGTCGTCGGCAAGGCATTCCACAGCACGGGGAGTTTTTCCAGCAGCGGGCCGGGCTCGGGCACGGCGAGTTGCAGGCCGAGCAATTCCTTGATCTGGCTGGCGAAAATGATGACGGCGATGCCGGCGGTGAAGCCGACGGTGACCGGGTAGGGGATGAATTTGATATAGGTGCCGAGCTTGAGAAAACCGATCGCCATCAGGATGGCGCCCGACATCATCGTCGCCAGGATCAGCCCGTCCATGCCGAAGGTCTGGGCTGTCGTTGCCATCAGCACGATGAAGGCGCCGGCCGGACCGCCGATCTGGAACCGGCTGCCGCCGAGCAGGGAGACGAAGAAGCCGCCAATGATCGCCGTGATAATGCCCTGGGCCGGCGAGGCGCCGGCGGCAATCGCGATCGCCATGGAGAGCGGCAGGGCGACAATCGCAACGGTGAGACCGGCGACGGCATCGCTGCGCAGATGCGCCAGCGTATAGCCCTCGCGCAATACGGTGATCAGCTTGGGCAGGAAGAGTTCGCCCAGCACCGGCGGTGCCGGCGGCGGCGTCTTGCGGGTCTGCTTCCCGGTCGTCTTGGTCATGTCCACCTGCCTTCAAGAGGGGCGGGATCGTCGGCATCAGTCGGCGGTCGCCGTCGCGAAATACAATTCAGTCTGTTGTTGAGATCTCACTGGTCGCCGCGTCGGGCGGTGCCTTCAGGCGCACGCCGCGCCCTGTCCCCTGGCTGGGCGCCTGTTCGCCGATCAGCTCGACGCCGAGGCTTTCAAGCGCCTCGACCACGCGCACCAGCGATCCGACCACGCCGCGCACATTGCCGTCGCTGGCCTCCATGCGCTGGATCGTCGGCACCGAGACGCCGGCCCTCGCTGCCAGTGTCTTCTGGTCGATTCCGAGCAGGGCGCGCGCTGCGCGCATCTGGGCCGAAGTGATCATGATCGCGTTTTCCGTATTGAGACTCAAGCATATACATGAATCATGATATGTGAAATATCATTTTTGTTGCTTGATCTGCGTTTTTTCACCCCGACCGTCTGCGCGCTTGAACAATCGGCCGGTCTCGCCCAATCTGCCGGAATAATCAGGTTTTTCAGTCCAATGGGGGAATTCATGACCAGTCTTGACCGCTTCGCAAAAGCCCTGCCGGCGGGCTCGCTCCTGCTCGCAGCGGCGCTGCTCGTCTCCTGCGGCGGCGGGGAGGGCGACCAGGCCCCTGCAGCCCCGGACGCTGCCGCACCTGCCGAGACGGTCGCGCCCGCGACCGGGACGGACGGCCAGACGGCGGGCGAGCCCGCAACGGACATCGATCCAGCCCCGGGCGAGCCAACTCCGGCCGATCCAGGCAAGGGCGCTGCCCAGCCCGCCTCAGCTGCCGGACCCGCCTATATCGGCACCTGGGGCGTCGATCTGGCGCAGTGCGCCGTCGCCCAGGAGTATGAGCAACCGCCGATGATCCTGCGCGCCGATGGCTATGACCAGCACGAGGCCCATTGCGAATTCGACAGCGTCACCGAGACCGGCCCCTCCCAGTGGCGTGTCTCGGGCCTTTGCAGCGTCGAGGGCGATGAGCAACCGATCGATTACAATCTCGCAGTGATCGACGGCAATCTCGTCCACTGGGCCGATGGTGGCCGCAAGGACGCCTGGACGCTGGTGCGCTGCCCGGAATAGGGAACCCGCCCCAACGGTTGGCCCTGACCCCTGTTGCGTGAAGCCGATTCACCGCTAGGGTTGCAACGGCAGTGGGGAATCCGGTCTTGGCGTGCAGATTGAAACTCGCAGGCAGGTCCGCGCCCGTCCGCTGCATTGATGGCGGCGGCACTGACGATGGTCACGCTGGTTGGATATGCGCGGCAAGCGGTACGGGCGCTGGCGGGGTAGGTGCGGGCAAGTGCCTGCCGGCGCGCACGGGCGCGTTCTGACCTGCCGGTTGTCACGGATGGATCGTGCCCGCTCGCCCCGGGCCTGTCTGGCGTTGCGGCTGCTCCCGGCCGTCCCGGCGGCCGATTATAAAGAATTCATCCGTTGGGTCGGCATCCGTTCTAACCTGTCTCCACTAGCGCATGCTCCAATTTTGCGGGCGCCAGCCAAGTTGTCCCGAAGTCTGCCGGTGCGGCTTGCCGCCAGCAATCTGCAATCCGGCGGCTCTGAAGCCCGTTGATGATGGAGCCCGCCAGATCATGTCCTCGAAGCCTGAGCCCAATACTCCCCCGCTCGCTGCCGGCCCCGGCGCAGGCGATCTGAGGGGCACGGAGCCGCAAAATCGGGATGGCGAACTTCTGCGAGCCGTTTTGAACAGCTCCCTGGATGCGATTATTGTCGCGGATCAGGACTCGAAGATCATCTCCTTCAATAACGGCGCGGAGAAGATCTTTGGCTATGCAGAGAATGAGGTCGTCGGTCAGGCGATCGAAATTCTGATCCCCGAGAATCTGAGGGCCTTGCACAAGCGGCATGTGGCCGGCTTCCTGGGGAGCGAGCGGGACAGCCTGATGATGGCGGGGCGTTCGGAAATCGAGGGGTTGCGCCGCGATGGCCGCAAATTTCCCGCCGCAGCTTCGGTGACGCGACTACCGCTCGGAAGCGGGACGCTCGTCTGTGTGATATTGCGGGACATTTCCGAAAGCGTGGCGCGCCAGAATGATCTGCGCGATCTGAAGGACCAGGCCGTTGCCGCATCCCAGGCGAAGTCGAGGTTTCTCGCGACGATGAGTCATGAGATCAGAAGTCCGCTTCACGGGGTTCTCGGCATGATCCAGCTGCTCAAGCTGGGCGCGACCACGGAGCGGCAGAAGCAGCAGATCGCGGTGGCAGAACAGTCAGGAACCCTGCTGCTTGACCTCATCAATGATGCGATCGATCTGTCCAAGGTCGAGGCAGGCTTCCTGGAGCTGAAGCCGGAGCCTTTCGACCTGAGACAGCTGCTGGAGGGCGTCGTCTCCGGATATCGCAGCGCTGCCGCCGGCAAGGCGATAGGGCTGCACCTGCAAATCGATACCGCCTGCGCCGAGATGGTGATTGGCGATCCGCTGCGATTGCGGCAGGTCTTGACCAATCTGATCGGGAATGCGGTCAAATTCACCGAGCAGGGACGCGTGGAAGTCCAGGTGCGCCCAGATGGTGAGGACCGCATCCATTTCATGGTGAGTGATACCGGGATTGGGCTTTCGCCGGAGGATTCGGAGCTGATCTTCAATCGTTTCCTCCAGGCTGACCCTTCGATCGAACGCAAGTTTGGTGGCTCGGGGCTGGGCTTGTCGATTGTCCGGGAACTGGTGGCATTGATGTCGGGCGAATTGGGGCTTGATAGTGATGTCGGGGTCGGGTCGAATTTCTGGGTGTCGATCCCGCTCGTCGCGCAGGATACAGCGGTCCAGCACAGACCGGGCCGTCAGCTCGCGGATCCGGTCGTGCGGATCGGTGTCGGCAAGGTGGCGTTGGTGGTCGATGATCTTGAGGCCAACCGGCTTGTCTGTGCTTCAATGCTGGAGACCCTGGGCTTCGAGGCCATACTATGCGGGAGCGGCACAGAAGCCCTGAAACTACTGCGCAAACATCCGATCGACCTTGTTTTCCTGGACCTGCACATGCCGTTGATGGCCGGCACCCGATGTGTCCGCGAGATCCGGCGCGAGCAGGCCGCATGGTCGGAAGTGCCGATTGTCATCCTGACGGCAGACACAACGGGCAACGAGCTGGATGCGGCCCTGGCGGCCGGTGCGGGCGCGTATTGCTTCAAGCCGTTCAACCTTTCCGAACTGGCCCAGGCCAGCCAGCAGCTCATCGCCGCCAGCCCGTCCCGATTGATCCTGATCGATGATGATCCGGTTGAGCACCAGCTTCTCGCCAGCCTCTGCGATGAGGTGCCAGGCCTGGTGAAACTGGAGTATTTTCCTTCGGCCGATGCCTTCTGCCGGAGCGGTGATGCCGATCCGTCGGCGGTTATCCTGCTGGATGGCCGCATCCCACCCATCTCGAGGCACAAGGAGAGTCTAGACATTCTGGCGGCGGGCCAGTGCCAGGCAAATATCTACCTCCTGTCGTCCGAGAAGGGGATCGAGTGTCCCGAAATTCCGGGGCTGAAAATCATCTCGGTCATCGACAAGCTGGAACTCTACCGACCCGACCAGCTGAATCGCTTTCTGCGCTCGCTGGACAATCTCTGACCGGGCGAAGCGCTGCTGATCCCAAATCCCGCCTGGCCTATCGCGCCGCCAC